>NZ_JBHWAQ010000032.1:403-84573 GCF_042743475.1 Streptomyces sp. NPDC059534 | reverse complement strand
TGCCGGGTGAGGGGTGTGGGGTGGTTGCGGGGGATGTGGTGCGGCTGGTGAGGGAGGTGTTGCCGGACTACATGGTGCCTGCGGTGGTGGTGTTGCCGGAGGGGTTGCCGTTGACGTCGAACGGGAAGGTGGATCGGGCCGCGTTGCCGGTTCCGGAGGCGGTGGTGGTGGAGGCGTCGGGTTCGCGGGGGCCGGGTACGCCGATGGAGGAGCTGTTGTGCGGTCTGTTCGCGGAGCTCCTGGGGGTGGAACGGGTCGGTGTCGACGACGACTTCTTCGACCTCGGAGGTGACAGCATCGTCTCCATCCGCCTCGTCGCGCGGGCCCGCTCGCGCAACGTCGCGATCTCCGCCCGAGACGTATTCCGCCACAAGACCGTCGCCGGCCTCGCCAAGCACGCGCGCGAGAGGCAGCCCAAGCCGGAGAAGACGGTGCAGGAGCAGGGCGGACCCGGCTCACCGACCCCTGACGACGCCGGCTCCCTCACCCCCATCCTGCACTGGCAGCGCGAGCGGGGCGGACCCGTCGACGGGTTCCACCAGTCGGTATGCGTCCGCACCCCCGCCGACCTGACGCCGCCCCGGCTGCGCACCCTCCTCACGACGCTGGTCGACCGCCACGACGCCCTGCGCATGCGGCTCCGACGCGGCCCCGGATGGCGATTCGAGGTGCAGCCGCGCGGATCGGTCACCCTGCACGAGGGGATCGTGCGCGTCGACGCCGCCGGGCTGGACGAGGCGGCGTACGAGCGCCTGATCCGCACCGAGGCGGACCGGGCCAGACAGCGCCTCGCGCCGGAGAGCGGCACGATGCTCCAAGCCGTGTGGTTCGACGCCGGCCCCACCAGCCCCGGGCGGCTGCTGCTCATGATCAACCACTTGGTGGTCGACGGAGTCTCCTGGCGGATCCTGCTCCAGGACCTGCGTGACGCCTGGAGCTCCCTTGCCGACGACACCGCACGCCGCGCGGCCGCGGACACCACGGGCCCCCTGCTCGCGTACGCCGAGTGGGGTGGTCTGCTGAAGCGGAAGGCGGTGGAGCGAGCCGGGGAACTCCCGTTCTGGGAGAAGCTGTTCGACGGAGCGGACGACGCGGTCGAGGGCGCCGGACTGGTCTCCGGTCGCGATGTGCTGAGCACCCAGGCGACCGTCGTCCGCGTCCTGACGGCGGAACGCACGAAACCGCTGCTGACGAGGGTGCCCTCAGCGCTCGGCACGGGGGTGAACGCGGTTCTGCTCGCCGCGCTGAGCGTGGCCGTCGGCCGGTGGCGGGCGGCCGGCCGGACCCGGGACACGGAACCGTTCCTGGTGGACGTGGAAGGCCACGGCCGGGAAGAGATCGTGGACGGCCTGGACCTGTCCTCCACCGTCGGCTGGTTCACCAGCATGTTCCCCGTGCGTCTCGGCGGGGCGCAGGGAGGCGCGGAAGCCGAGGCCCGAGCCCTGCAGGAACAGTTGGACGCGATGCCGGACAAGGGACTCGGATTCGGCATCCTGCGCTACCTCGACCCGCACACCGCACCGGTCCTGGGCCGGCTGCGTCAGCGGCAGATCCTCTTCAACTACCTCGGTACGTTCGACCGTCCGGACGACGCCGACTGGGGGCTGGCCCCCGAGGCCGGGGCGGTGAACAGCGGCGGCGATCCGGACCTGCCGCTCACCCACCTGCTCGAGGTCTCGGCCCTCGCCGTACACCGGGCCGACGGACCCGAACTGCACGTCAGCTGGGCGTACCCGGGCCACGTGCTGGAACGACACCAGGTGGAGGACCTGGCGGACCACTGGTTCCGCGCCCTGGACGAACTGACCGCGAACGTGCAGGAAGAGGAAGCCTGAGATGACCACCGCGCCTCACGAGCGACCGGGCCCGCCCACCCCACTCCAGAAGGGCCTGTTCTTCCACACGGCCTTCGACGAGGACGGACAGGACGTCTACACGATCCAGCTCACCCTCGACTTCGACGGTGTGCTGGACAGCCTCGCCCTGCGGGACGCCTGTCGTGCGCTGCTGCGCCGGCACGACATCCTGCGCTCCGGATTCCGCACCGACGCGTCCGGCGAGGTCGTTCGGTTCGTGCTCCCCGACGCCCCGATGGCCTGGAGGGAGATCGAACTGCGGGAGCCGGATCCGGCCGCCGCGCGAGAAGAGGCCGCCCGCATCGCCGAGGAGGAGCGGCGCGAGCGGTTCGACCCGGCCGACCCGCCCTTGATCCGCTTCCTGCTGATCCGCCTCGAGGAGCAGCGGTGGCGCTTCGTGCTGACGAACCACCACATCATCCTCGACGGCTGGTCCACGTCCCTGCTCGTCGACGAGCTCTTCCAGCTGTACGAAGGACACGAGCCGGAGCCGGCCCCCAGCTTCACCTCCTACCTGGACTGGCTGGCCGACATCCCCACCGAGGAGGCGGCGGAGGCGTGGTCCCGCGCGCTGCACGGCATCGCGGGCCCCACCCTGGTGTCGCCCGAGGCGGGCAGCGCCGGCACGGTCGTCCCCCAGCGGGTCGTGCGCGCCCTCCCGGCCTCCCGTACCGCGGCACTCACCGATCTGGGCAGACGGTACGGCGTCACGCTCAACACCGTCGTCCAAGTGGCCTGGGGACTGGTCCTGCGCCAGCTCACCGGTCAGGACGACGTGCTGTTCGGCATGACCGTCTCCGGCCGGACGGCGGACGTCGACGGCGTCGAGACCATGGTGGGGCTGCTCATCAACACCGTGCCCGTGCGCATCCGGGTGACGGCCGACGACACCGTGCTCACCCTGCTGGAACGGGTGCAGGACGAGCAGCTCGACCTCTTCGAACACCACCATCTGGGCCTGGCCGAGATCCAGCAGCGGATGGGGATCGGCCGACTGTTCGACACCACCATGGCATTCGACAACTACCCCGTCGGCGATGCCGACCGGCACCTGGGTTCCGCCCGGCTCGTGACTGCCGGAGGGTTCGACGCGACGCACTACCCCCTGACCCTCGTCTGCGCCCCGGGCGAGGAACTGCGCGTCCGCCTGGACTACCGGCCCGACCGTTTCGACCGCGCGACGGCGACCCGGTACTGCGACTGGCTTCTGCACACGCTCAACGCCCTTCTCGACGACCCGGAGCGACCGGTCGCCGAGCTCTCCGTCCTCACCGGGGAGGAGCGCCGCCGGATCCTGGTGGACTGGAACGACACCGCCCTCGCGGTCCCCGACACGACCCTGCCCGAACTGATCGAGCGCTGGGCGGCACGGACTCCCGACGCACCGGCGGTCGTGCACCGGGGAAGCGTGCTGTCGTACGGCGAACTGAACCGCCGGGCGAACCAGCTCGCCAGGGTCCTCCTGGACCGCGGGGCCGGACCGGAGACCCGGGTGGCTCTGGTGCTTCCCAGGAAGCCCGAAACGGTGGTGGCCCTGCTGGCCGTGCTCAAGGCGGGCGCGGCGTACGTGCCTGTCGACGCGGGCTACCCCGCGGCGCGCATCAGGCACATGCTGGACGACGCCCGGCCGCTGCTGGCCGTCGTCACGGCGGAGGCCCCCGTGCTGCCGTCCGGTCTGCCGCGCCTCGACCTGGACGACGAGCCGACCCTGCGCCACACCCAGCGGCGCGACGCCGGCGACATCCGGGACACGGATCGGCCGAGCCCGCTGCTGCCACGCCACCCGGCCTACGCGATATACACCTCCGGCTCCACGGGAACACCCAAGGGAGTCGTGGTGGAGCACGCGAACGCGGTCAACTTCGTCGCCACGGTGACCGAGCACTTCGGTCCGGAGGGCATGGCGAAGACCCTCGCCGCCACGTCCCTCAGCTTCGACGTCTCCGTTCTCGAGATCACCGCGACACTGGCGCACGGGGGCTGTCTGGAGCTCGTCGACGACCTCTTCGCGCTGCTGGAGCGGGACCGCTGGCGGGGGAGCCTGTTCGGCGGCGTCCCCTCGGCGCTGACGAGCGTGCTGACGGGCGGGCGCACGGAGCTCGACGCACCGCATGTGGTGCTCGGCGGTGAGGCGCTGCCACGGGCTCTGGTGGACGCCATCCAGGGCCGGGTTCCCGGCAGCCTGATCACCAACATCTACGGCCCGACGGAGGCGACCACCTACTCGACGTCCTGGCGGCACACCGACGGACCGCGCGAGGGAGCGCCGCCCATCGGCCGTCCGGTCCCGAACGCGCGGGTGTACGTGCTGGACCGCCGTTTGCGCCCCGTGCCCGTAGGGGTCGAGGGAGAGTTGTACATCGCCGGGGCCGGGGTGACCCGGGGCTATCTGGGACGGCCCGCGCTGACCGCCGAGCGCTTCGTGGCGTGCCCGTTCGGTGCCGCGGGCGGACGGATGTACCGCACCGGCGACCGGGCGAGGTGGCGGGCCGACGGGCAACTCGACTATCTCGGCCGGCTCGACGCACAGGTGAAGATCAGGGGCTTCCGGGTCGAGCCGGGCGAGGTCGAGGCGGCGCTGCTGCGCCACGAGGACATCGCCCAGTGCGTGGTGGTCGTGCGCGAGGACCGCCGCGAGGACAAGCGACTGGTCGCGTACGCGGTGACGGAGTCCCCGGACACGGTGCTGGACGCCGCGGAGGCGCGGAGGTTCGTCCGGGGCCTGCTGCCCGACCACATGGTTCCGTCCTCGGTGGTCCAGCTGCCGCGGCTGCCTCTCACGCCGAACGGAAAACTCGACCGTGCGGCCCTGCCCGCTCCCGTCCACCAGCGCTCGGGCCGTGAGCCGCGAACCGCTCAGGAGGAGGTGCTCTGCGCGCTCTTCGCCGAGGTCCTGGGCCTGAGCCGGGTGGGCGTGGACGACGGGTTCTTCGAGCTCGGCGGGCATTCCCTGCTCGCGACGCGTCTGCTCAGCAGGATCAGGGCCGTACTGGGAGCCGAAGTCTCCGTCCGCACGCTCTTCGAAGCGCCGACCGCGGACTCGCTCGCCCTCAGGCTGGAGGGGCACGGCCCGGACATCGGGCTCGACGTGGTGCTGCCGCTGCGTCGCGGCGACGGCCGCCCGCTGTTCTGTGTGCATGCGGCGAGCGGTCTCGCCTGGTCGTACGCGCGACTGCTGCCCCATCTCGACCCCGGTGTAGCGGTCCACGGCCTGCAGTCGCGTGCGGTCGGCAGGCCCGAGGCAGGGCGGCAGAGCCCGGCGGACATGGTGCGTGACTACGCCGAGCACATCCGGACCGTCCAGCCCGTGGGCCCCTACCGGCTGCTCGGCTGGTCGGTGGGAGGCAACATCGCGCATGCCGTGGCCGCACACCTGGTCGCGGAGGGAGAAGAGGTCGAGTTCCTCGCTCTGCTCGACTCGTATCCGCCGGCGGACACGGCCCTCCTGCCCGACCCGGGTGAGATGCTGCGCCGCGTCCTGGAGGACGTGGGGTTCGCCGCCGACGGCACACCCCCGGAGCAGCTCGCGGCCCTCGGCGAAGAAGCGGTCGAGGGGGTCCGCATGACGGCGGAGACCGCGGTCGAGATCCTGCGCACGGAGCCGCCGCGAGGCTCCGGGATCGACATCGTCCACTTCCGGGCCGCCGCCGCGACCGAACCGGAGGGCAAGGAGCCGAAGGAATGGGAGCGGTTCGGCGGCGGTGGCCTGACCGTTCACGCCGTCGACTGCGGGCACCACCAGATGCTCGACCCCGCACCTCTCGCCACCCTGGGCGCGGTGCTGTCCAGGCTGACGGAGAGCGACCGGAAGGCCGCTGGATGATGCTGCGCCTTTTCGCGTCGCGCGACAGTCGCGCCTACCTGATCGGCCAGGTCTTCTCGCTCTTCGGTGACAGCGCGCTGTGGCTGGGCATGGGCGTGTGGGTCAAGATCCTCACCGGCAGCAGCAGCAGTGCCGGCCTCGTCATGTTCGCCTTCGTCGCGGGCCAGCTGCTCGCGCCGCTGAGCGGCATGCTGGTGGACCGGGTCAGGCGCCGTCCGCTCATGATCGTCACGAATGTCGTGACGGGGCTGCTGGTGCTGTCCCTGCTCGCGGTCCACGACGAGGACGACATCTGGATCATCTACGCCGTCATGTTCCTGTACGGCGCGGCGGCCGGCTTGCTGGAAACCGCGCAGACGGCGTTGCTGCCGGCGCTGCTCCCCGCCCACCTGCTGGCGGAGGCCAACGGCTTCCTCCAAGTGGCCAGACAGGGACTGAAGTTGCTGGCCCCGCTGGCGGGCGCGGGAGCGGTGGTCACGGTGGGGCCGCACTGGGTGGTGATCGTCGACGCGCTGACCTTCGCGGTCGCTGTCGCGGCCCTCGCACGGACACGCGTGGACGAGCCCGCCCCACAGGGCCCGGCGGACGGTGAACACGAGGCATGGGGCCGAAGGCTGTGGGCGGGGGTCCTGCACATCAGGGGCGTCCCCGATCTGCGGCGGCTGATGGTGGCGAGCATGCTCACCATGACCGTCTTCGGCTTCCCCCAGACCGCTCTCTACGCGATCGTGGACGGGCTGCACCGCTCGCCGGACTTCATCGGCGTCCTGATCAGTGTGCAGGGCGCGGGTGCGATCGCCGCGGGACTCGTGGCGGGCAGGGCGGTCCGCCGGTTCGGTGAGCGCGGTGCGGCCACCGCCGGGTTCGCCTCCTACGCCCTGGGCGCCCTGCTGCTCGCCCTGCCCTCGTTCCCGGCGGTGTGCGCGGGTGTGGCCCTGTGCGGTGCCGCCGTGCCGTGGATCCTGGTCGCTCTGGTGACGATGGGCCAGCGGCTGAGCCCGGCCCATCTGCAGGGCCGCGTGCACGCGGCGTTCAGCATGCTCAACGGCGTTCCGCAGACCCTGTCCATCGTGGTCGGGGCGTGGTTCGTCTCGGTGGTGGACCTCTGGGCGGTCATGGCCTCGATGTCCGCGGTCGTCTTCGTGGCGGCGGCCTATCTCGGTCTGCGCAGGAACTCGCAACGTGATCAAGGAAGTCGGTTATGGAAGAAACGCGAACGAACCATGGTTCGCCCTGGTTGATCGAATGGCCGGTCGCCGTCGAGCCGCCCCTGTTGATGGTGTGTTTCCATCACGCGGGAGGGGGAGCCGGACAGTTCCGGGCCTGGCAGGACTCACTCGGTGCCGATGCCCGGCTGCTCGCCGTGCAGTTACCGGGTCGCCAGACCAGGTGGGCAGAGGAGCCGATGACCGACATCGGCGCCATGGTGGAAGCCCTCGTCCCCCCGTTGCTCGCCCGTCTCGATCGCCCCTACGTGGTCTTCGGGCACAGCATGGGCGGGATCCTCGGGTACGAGCTGACCCGTCGGCTGGGTGAGGGGTACGACCGGTGGCCCCGCCGTCTGATCGTCTCGGCTACGCCCGCGCCCCATCTGCGGCGCGGCGGGCCGGACCCGGAGGGGATGGACGACGACCAGCTCGTGGAGAGCCTGATCGCCTCCGGAGTGGTACCGGCCTGGGTGCGCGAGGATCCCGAACTCCGCGAGGTGCTGCTCCGGCCCCTGCGCGGTGACTACGCCGCCGGCCGTGCGTACCGCCACCGGCCGGGACCGCCACTGCCGTGCCCGACGACCGTGCTCGGGGCGACGGGGGACACGATCAGCACCGAACTGCTCGACGGCTGGAGAAGCTACACGGCCGCCGGATTCACCCGGCGGATGTATCCCGGAGACCACTTCTACCACCTCGATCCCGCGTCGGGCCTGCTGGCGGACCTGGCCGGGCTCGTCGCGGCCGACACCGCCCTCCTGGCCACAGGTGCCCACGCGGAGGGGACGACACGATGACGAGGGGATACCCCGCCCCGGACGGCGGCTTCGTGGACCTGGCGGATCCGATGCTCCACGCGAGCGGCGATCCACACGCCGCGTGGCGGTGGTTCCGGGAGAACGCCCCGGTGCACTGGAGCGTCCGCCCCACCGGAACCGCCTACTGGTCCGTCACCACCTACGCCGAAACCTCCCAGGTATTGGGGGACGGAGCGTTGTTCAGCTCCGCGCAGGGCATCCGTCTCGAGGCGGAGACCGAGGCGGTCGCGGCAGCCTCCGGAAAGCTGCTGATCGTCACCGACGCCCCACGGCACGGGAAGATCCGGCGGATCATCGGCTCCGCTTTCACCGCCCGCACCGTGCGCCGGCTGGAGCACACCATGCAGCGCACCGTTGCCGAGCTGCTCGAGAAGGCTCTCGTGAAGGAGGAGTGCGACCTTGCGCAGGTCGCGGCCCGGCTGCCCGTCGCCGTCATCTGCGATCTGCTGGGCGTGCCGCGCGAGGACTGGGAGTTCATGCTGGAGCACACCCGCGTGGCGTTCGAGTCGATGGAGGGGAACGGCACGGCGGGCAAGGACGCCATCGCCTCGCACACCGAGATCCTCCTGTACTACGCCGACCTCGCCGAGAAGCGGCGCCGCGACCCCCGGGACGACGTCATCTCCGCACTCGTCCACGGCACGGTGGACGGCACGCCGCTCACCGACGAGGAGGTCTACCTCAACTGTGACGGCCTGATCTCCGGTGGGAACGAGACGACCCGGCACGCCATGGTCGGTGGAGTCCTCGCCTTCGCTCGCGAACCGGAGCAATGGCGGCGGCTGCGGGCCGAACCCGAGCTGATCGACAGCGCGGTGGAGGAGGTCCTTCGGTGGACCACGCCCGGCACGCACATCCTCCGCACGGCGACCCGTGACACGGAGCTCGGCGGTCAGCGGATCGAGAAGGGCCAGAGCGTCGTGGCGTGGATCCCCTCCGCCAACCGGGACGCCCAGGTCTTCGCGGACCCCGACAGGTTCCGCCCGGACCGGAGGGCCAACCGCCACCTGGCCCTGGGACTGGGCGGCCACTACTGCCTCGGCAGCGCTCTGGCCCGCGCCGAACTGCGTTCCTTCCTCGCCGAGCTGGCACGCCGGGTGGAGACGGTCGAGCGCGTCGGCCCTGTCCGGAGAGTGCCGTCCCATCACATTTCCGGATTCGAGTACGCGCCGGTGCGCCTCGTCAGGGCGGCGGGCGGCGAAGAGAGCAAGGGGGACCGTGCGATGACGGCGAAGCTGCCCGAGCGGTGTGCGTATGACTTTGTGGTGGATGGGTTGGGTGTGGGTGGGGTTGCGTTGGTGGGGGAGGGGGTGGAGTGGTCGTATGAGGAGTTGGACCGTCGGGTGTGTGTGCTGGCGGGGGTGTTGCGGGGGCGTGGTGTCGGGCCTGAGGTGAGGGTGGGGGTCTGTCTGGGGCGTGGTGTCGATGTGGTGGTCGCCGTGCTGGCGGTGTGGCGGGCCGGGGGGGTGGCGGTGCCGTTGGATCCGGGGTATCCGGTGGGGCGGCTGGGGTTCATGGTGGATGACGCGGCGCCTGCTCTGGTGGTGACGTCGGGTCGGTGGGTGGACCGGTTGCCGGTGGGTTGTGGTGTGTTGCGGGTGGAGGATGTGGACTGGGCGGGGGGAGTCCCGTTCGGTGGGGACGCGGGTGTGGTGCCGGCGAACGCGGCGTACGTGGTGTACACCTCGGGCTCGACCGGCCGGCCCAAAGGCGTCGTCGTCCCCCACCGTGGTCTCGGCGCCGTGGTCACCGAGCAGCGCCGCCGCTTCGGCATCCAGGTCCGGGACCGGGTGCTGTCCTTCTCGTCACCGAGCTTCGACGCCTGGATCTTCGAACTACTCCTGACCTTCGCCGCCGGAGCCACCCTCTGCGCTCTGCCGTGGCCGGAACCCGACTTGGTCCGGCTGGCCGAGCACCTGCGGACCACCCGGGTGACCGTGGCCATGTTCCCTCCGGCCGCCCTGTCCGTACTGGAGGACGAGCACCTGCCCGACCTGCGGATCGTCATGGTCACCGGGGAGGTCTGCCCACCGGCGGTGGCCCGCCGGTGGGCCGCGGAACGCGCCTTCTTCAACTGCTACGGACCGACCGAGACCACCATCTGGGCCGCCTGCCACGGCCCGCACCGCGGGCAGGTGGGCACCTCGGTGCCGATCGGTACGCCGGTGGCCGGTACCCGGGTGTACGTGCTGGACGGTGCGGGACGGCAGGTGCCGCACGGGGTGGCGGGCGAGCTGTGCGTCGGCGGCAGCGTGGTCTCCCGTGGTTACGGGGGACGGCCGGGCCTGACGGCCGAGAGATTCGTCCCGGACCCCTTCGCCACGGAGCCGGGGGCCCGGATGTACCGGACCGGTGACCGGGCCTGGTGGGGAGAGGACGGACAGCTGCACTTCGGAGGCCGACTGGACCGACAGGTGCAGATCCGCGGCTTCCGCGTCGAACCCGCCGAAGTCGAGCATCGGCTGCGTGCGCTGCCCGGAGTCGACGAAGCCGCCGTGGTCGCCTACGGAAGCGCCGGGGAAACCGGCGGTGTTCGCCTGGCCGCCTTCGTCCTCCTGGCCGAACCGGGCAGCGGCCGACAGGAGCGGCTCGCCGCCGCACTGGCAGCGGAACTGCCCGCCCACATGGTTCCCGAGACGATCGCCCCGCTGGACGAACTGCCCCGAGCCGTCAACGGCAAGATCGACCGAGAGGCGCTGTCCACCATGGCGGCGCAGCACGCCCGCACCGCGGGCGCCGCCTCCGGGCAGGAGGACCGGCCGGCCACGGACACCGAGCGGGTGCTGATCGAGATCTGGCAGGAGATCTTCGAGCGCGACGGGCTCGGCGTCGCCGCCGATTTCTTCGGTATGGGCGGCCACTCCCTCCTCGCGGCCCGGTGCGCGGCCCGCATCCGGACCCGCCTGGCGGTCGAGTTCCCGCCCCGCGCCATCTACGACACACCCGTACTCCGCGATCAGGCCGCGGCCATCGACAACTTGGGCCATGCCCCGGTCCGCACCATCCGCCGCGCCTCCCGTGCACGTTTCGTCCGAGACTGACCCCACGAGACCGAGGAGTCTCCCGCGCCATGAACAGCACCGTGGATCCCGTCGACGACGCCGACACGTACGTCATGCCCGCCTCCTTCGCGCAGGAGCGGATGTGGGTGATCGAACAGATGGAGGACGACGCTCCGGACTACAACATCCAGTTGGGGCTTCGGTTGAGCGGACACCTCGACGTCCAGGTCCTGGAACGGGCCGTGCGCGCGGTCTTCCGGCGGCACGAAGTGCTGCGCACCACCTTCACCACGGAGAACGACCGGCTCTTCCAGGTGATCGCCCCGCCGGAAGCCCCCGTGCACATCGAGCACGTCGACTTCACCGACACCGCCGATCCCGAGGCCGAACTGCACCGCTTCCGCTTGCGGGAGCTGCGCAGTCCCTTCGACCTCGAGAAGGGGCCGGTGGTACGGAACCACCTCGTCAAGGTGACGGCGGACGACCATGTCCTGCTCATGGTCATGGACCACGTCGTGGGGGACGCGTGGTCCCAGCGGGTGCTTCAGCGCGAGCTGACCACCCTGCACCGGGCCTTCATGCGGGGTGAGCCCGACCCGCTGCCCGAGCTGTCGATCCAGTACGCCGACTACGCGATCTGGCAGCGGGAGCAGATGGAGGCCGGCGAGTACGCCGGGCAGCTCGCCTTCTGGAGGGACACGCTCGGCGACAACCCTCCGCCGCGCATCGACCTGTCCGCCGAGCCCGGCCGTCGCCAGGGCCGATACGGAGACCTGCGTTTCCCGCTCCCTCTCGACGTGATGGAGAGGCTCGACAGCTGGGCCCGCGGTGAGGGCGCCTCGCTCAACGCCGCCCTGCTGGCCCTGTACAGCCTGCTCATCAGCCGGCGCAGCGGCCTCCACGACCTGGCCATCGGCAATCTGACCGGTAATCGCCCGCAGGCCGAACTCGAGGACCTCATCGGGTTCTTCGTCAACTGCGTCGTGCTGCGCCTGGACGTCTCCGGCGATCCGAGCCTGCGGGAGCTGATGCTGCGCGCCAGGGACACCGCCCTCGATGCCTACGCGCACCAGGACGTGCCCTTCGAGCGGGTGGTCGAAGAGCTTCAGCCGGTGCGCGAGCCGGGCCGCCAGCCCCTGTGCGACGTGATGTTCCAGCTGAGTGACGTGGACATCGAAACCGTTCGATACGAAGGCGTCGAGGTGGCGGTCCTGCCCGTCGAGAGCGCCCCCGCGCCGATCGACCTCCTCCTTTCGGTGATGAAGGAGAAGGGGCGGTACGAGGCGGTCTGGGACTACGACACCGATCTGCTCGACGAAGCCGCCATCACGCGCCTTCAGCGGGGATTCGAGGAACTGCTGCACCTGCTGGTCGCCGACCCGGAGGCCCGGGTGGGCGACCTCGACGGGCTGGGAGACATCGAGCGCCGCACCCTTCTGGAGGACCGGAGCGGCCGCCGGTCCGGTGGTTCCGTCGAGCGGTGTGCGTATGACTTTGTGGTGGATGGGTTGGGTGTGGGTGGGGTTGCGTTGGTGGGGGAGGGGGTGGAGTGGTCGTATGAGGAGTTGGACCGTCGGGTGTGTGTGCTGGCGGGGGTGTTGCGGGGGCGTGGTGTCGGGCCTGAGGTGAGGGTGGGGGTCTGTCTGGGGCGTGGTGTCGATGTGGTGGTCGCCGTGCTGGCGGTGTGGCGGGCCGGGGGGGTGGCGGTGCCGTTGGATCCGGGGTATCCGGTGGGGCGGCTGGGGTTCATGGTGGATGACGCGGCGCCTGCTCTGGTGGTGACGTCGGGTCGGTGGGTGGACCGGTTGCCGGTGGGTTGTGGTGTGTTGCGGGTGGAGGATGTGGACTGGGCGGGGGGAGTCCCGTTCGGTGGGGACGCGGGTGTGGTGCCGGCGAACGCGGCGTACGTGGTGTACACCTCGGGCTCGACCGGCCGGCCCAAGGGCGTCGTCGTCCCCCACCGGGGCTTCGCCGGACTCGCCGCCGAAGCCGGCGTACGCTTCGGCGCCACTCCTGAGGACCGGGTGCTGTCCTTCTCGTCACCGAGCTTCGACGCCTGGATCTTCGAGCTGGTGATCGCGTTCGCGTCCGGGGCAAGCCTGTGGGTCCCTCCACTGGACGCGGACACCGGAGCGGTCCTCCTGGAAGAGCTGGCGCACTGGCTCCGCGCCCAGCGCGTCACCATCGCCACCCTGCCGCCGTCCCTGCTCGCGGCGTTGGTGGACGAACCCCTTCCCGAGCTGCGCGTCCTGTCCTCCGTCGGAGAGCCGTGCGCGCCTGCCCTCGCCGAACACTGGGCCGTGGGCCGGGTGCTCCTCAACGGATACGGACCGACCGAAACCACCGTTGCCGCCACCCATCACCGCATCGTCGAGGGACGGGTGGGCACCTCGGTGCCGATCGGTACGCCGGTGGCCGGTACCCGGGTGTACGTGCTGGACGGTGCGGGGCGGCCGGTGCCGCACGGGGTGGCGGGCGAGCTGTGCGTCGGCGGGCCCGGAGTGGCCCGTGGTTACGGGGGACGGCCGGGGCTGACGGCCGAGCGGTTCGTCCCGGACCCCTTCGCCACGGAGCCGGGGGCCCGGATGTACCGGACCGGTGACCGGGCCTGGTGGGGAGAGGACGGACAGCTGCGCTTCGGAGGCCGACTGGACCGACAGGTGCAGATCCGCGGCTTCCGCGTCGAACCCGCCGAAGTCGAAGCGGTGTTGAGCGGCTGCCCCGATGTGTCCGAAGCCGTGGTCGTCCCCCGTGACGACGCGGCGGCCGGGCGCGAACTGGTGGCTTTCGTGACCGCTGCGGCCGGCGGAGCCGCCGACCCCGAGAAGCTGCGGGAGGTCTGTTTCGCCGCCCTCCCGGCGGCCTGGGTCCCCGCGCGGATCACCGTCCTCGACGCGCTGCCGACCCTGCCCAACGGCAAGACCGACCGCGACCTGCTGGCCGCCATGGGCCCGGCGGCGAAGCCACAGCCCGACAGTGCCGAGGCGGAGGCGCTCAGCCCTCTGGAGGAGCTGATCGCCGACATCTGGGGCGAGGTGTTCGACCGGGGCGAACTGGGCCGCAGGGCCGACTTCTTCGAACTGGGCGGCCACTCGCTCCTCGCGTCACGGATCATCGCCCGGGTCCGGGCCGAACTGGACCTGCCGGTTCCCGTCCGCATCCTCTTCAACGCTCCGGTACTCCGCGATTTCGTCACCGCACTGGTGGCCTTCGAAGCCGCGCAAGGCAGTTGATCCCGACGAACTGCCCCCCCGGTACCCCGTAACCCCCTGCAACGAAAGGCTCAGCCATGCTCGCGTCCGACCTGCTGACCGCCCTCGACCTGCCGGACCAGGACCCCACTCACCTCACCCCCTCACGTGCACGGTTCCCCGACGGCGGCGACTACCGGACCGAAGTGCCCGTGGTGAACGGCTTCGCCACCTTCCAGGCACTGGTCAGGCGCAGCCAGGTGCACCGGACCACCGTCAACCGGGTCACCGAGACCCTCGGCATGTTCCGGCACACCCGCCGGGAGCTCGCCGACTACGTGGCCCTCGCCCGCGACGAAGGGATCTCCCTGCTGATGTCGGTGGGGCCGCGCGCCACGTACGACACCAGCGCCAGCCGGTCCTCGGCGCACGGGAGCTACCTCGGCTACCGGCTGCGCGGGATGGACCAGATCCGCCGCGCCCTGGATGACATCCTGCGAGGGGTCGATCTCGGGATACGCGGATTCGTCGTGTACGACGAAGGTCTGCTGTCGGTGGTGGGCGAGGCCCGCCGGCAGGGTCTGCTACCACCCGACGTGTGGTTCAAGGCGTCCGCGCACATGGGCTGCGCGAATCCGGTGTCGGCCCGGCTGCTCGAACGGCTGGGCGCGGACAGCGTCAACCCCGTGCGCGACCTGCCGCTCGGTACGATCCGGGCGATCAGGGGGCAGATCTCCATCCCCATCGACCTGCACACGGACAACCCGCCCAGCTCAGGGGGGTTCGTCCGCACCTATGAAGCGCCCGACATGGTCCGGATGGCGCGTCCCGTCTACCTCAAGTCGGGCAACTCGGTCCTGCGCGAGCACGGTCAGTTCACCGACGCGAGCGACGGTGAACGCATGGCGGACCAGGTGGCCATCGTGCGCGAGGTGCTGGAGCGCTTCGCCCCCGAGCTCAGGCAGAGCCCGGCCCAGGCGCCCGTCTGCGATCCGGCAGGTGTCGCATGAGCGCCGGTACCACGACGGCCCAGGACGTACGCGCGGCCCGGGTCGCCTCCCGGGGGGCGGGCGACCTGACCCCGCGGGACAAACAGCGTGTCCTGCGCCGTATCGCGGAACTGACCGAGGCCCGGCTGGACGACATCCTCGCCCGCAACAAGGCGGAGGCCGACGCGCTCGCCTCCCGCTCCGACAGCGGCCGCCCCGCCGGCCGCGCGCTGCTGCGACCGGCCCGCCTGGAACGGATCGTCCGGGGAATCCGCGACCTCGCCGACGCCGACGACCCGGCGGGCGCGGTACGGGACCTGTCCCGTCAAGCCAACGGCCTTCTGGTCGGACGGATGAGGGTGCCGCTCGGAGTCCTCGCCGTCATCTACGAGAGCCGCCCCGAGGTGACACTCGAATCCGCGGCCCTGGCGATCAAAAGCGGGAACGCCGTACTGCTGCGCGGCAGCGGCGACTGCCCGGACACCAACGGTGTTCTCGCCGACGTGGCGCGCGACGCGCTGCGCGCCGAGGGTCTCGACCCGGACATCGTGCGGCAGCTCGAGTCCCCGGATCGGTCCGCCATCTGGGACCTGGTCACGGGTGACGAGCCCGTCGACCTCGTGGTGGCGAGAGGAGGTGAGGGGTTCCTCGCGGAACTGCGGGAGCGCTCGCGGTATCCCGTGCTGAGCTCGGGCGGCGGCAACTGCCATGTGTACGTCGACGAGGAGGCCGATCTCGATGCCGCCTCCCGCATCGTCGCCAACGCCAAGCTGTCGGATCCGAGCATGTGCAACGCCGTCGAGACGCTGCTGGTCCACGCCTCCCACGCCGACGACTACCTGCCCAGGCTTCTCGGCGAACTGTCGGACGCCGGAGTGGAGTTGCGCGGATGCGAGGCATCGGTCCGGGCTCACCCGCTGGTCAAACCCGCCACCGAGGAGGACTGGGCGACCGAGTACCTGGCCCCGGTGCTGGCCGTGCGCGTCGTACCCGGCGTGGAGCAGGCGATCGCCCATATCGCGGCCTACGGCACCGGCCACTCCGAAGCCATCTTGACCACGCGGTACGAGCATGCCCGGCGTTTCCAGTACGCCGTCGACGCGGCCGCCGTCTACGTCAACGCCTCTACCCGGTTCACCTACGGATACGAGTTCGGCACCGGCCCGATGCTCGGCATCTCGACGCAGAAACTGCACGCCCGCGGACCGCTCGGCGTGCGCGATCTCATGGCGGAGAAGTACGTCATCAGTGGTGACGGACAGATCAGGGAGACCCCGTGACAAGCCCGGCACAGACACCTCGGCAGAGCACGATCCGCGGCTCGCTGGCAGCGATCAGGGAGACGCGGCCGCTGGTGCACCTGATGGCCAATCTGGTCTCGATGCCGGCCTGCGCCCAGGCGGTCAACTCGCTCGGAGCGGCCACTCTGTTCGCGCACGTGCCCGAGGAGGCCGTCGAAGTGGCGCTGACGGCCTCCGCCGTCGTCATCAACATCGGCACGTCGGTGCCCGGTTCGGGTGACACGGCCGTGGCCGTGGCCCAGGCGTGCGCGCACGCGGGAATCCCCGTGGTGCTGGACCCCCTCGGCGCGGGCGCCAGTTCGTACCGGGCCCGGCTGGTCCGCCGCCTTGTCGACACGGGCGCCGTCACGCTGATCTCCGGCAACGCCGCGGAGCTGGCCGTCCTGGCGGGGATCGAGGCCG
Source organism: Streptomyces sp. NPDC059534 (assembly GCF_042743475.1). Lineage (NCBI taxonomy): Bacteria > Bacillati > Actinomycetota > Actinomycetes > Kitasatosporales > Streptomycetaceae > Streptomyces > Streptomyces sp. NPDC059534. Next base: position 67,983 of record NZ_JBHWAQ010000032.1, on the reverse strand, counting down.
CCTCCCGCGGCGCCGACTCGCTCTCCACCGCCCTGCCGCCGGACGAGGTGGCAGCCCGGGCCGCCACTCGTACGCGCACGGTGGTCAGCCTCTCCGGGGTCACCGACCACGTCAGCGACGGGGCCCGCACGATCCGGGTCACCGGCGGTCACCCGGTCATGGGCCGAGTGGTCGGCACCGGCAGCGTACGGACGGCCGTGCTCGGAGCGTTCCTCGCGGTGGGTGCCGCCGACCCCTTCGGCGCCGCCCTCGAAGGGACCCGTGCCTTCTCGAGGGCCGGTGAGCTGGCCGCCGCCGCGGGCCGGGGCCCGGGCTACTTCTTCCCCGAGCTCTACAACGCCCTCGATTCACTGCGGGACTCGGACATGACAGCGGCCGGAGCGGAGAGCCACGCGTGAAGACCCTGCTGGTGCACGATCTCGGAGGGCCCGCGCCCGCCTACACCCTGCCGGCTCTGCGGGCACGGTCGGACGTGGCCCTCTATGTTCCGAGGCCCGAGCGCTGGGACCCGACGACACTCGGTGTGCCCGACAACGGAGCGGTCACCGTCATGTTCGACGAGGGCGGGTGGGACGTCAGCGACGAGGAGGAGGCTGCTCGCAGGATCGTCGATGCCGCCGTCACGTGGCAGGCGGACGCCGTCCTCACCTTCAGCGAGTTGTGGACCGTACCGGTCGCCATCGCCGCGGAGACCCTCGGTCTGCGCGGCGCCTCACCGGCCGGCGCGCGGCGCGCTCGCGACAAGCTCCTGATGCGCCAGGCGCTCGCCTCGGCGGGATTCCGCGCCCCTGAATTCGCTGAGGTCACAGGACCGGCCGACGTGGTGCGCGTCCTGGGCGCCTCAGGACCTGGCGGAGTGCTCGTGAAGCCGCGGTACGGCATGTCCGCAGTCGGCATCAGGCTCGTGGAGGACGCGGCGCAAGCCGAGCGGGTCCTGGCGGAAAGCCTGGCCGGCTACACGGCCTTCGGTATGCCCGCCGACCCCGATCGGGCCATGCTCGTCGAAAGCCGGCTCGTCGGCGACACCGGCGACTGGTACGTCCGACCGGGCCTCGGCGACCAGATCTGCGTCGAGGGGCTTGTCGTCGAAGGGACGTACGTACCCCTCGGTATCACGGACGTGCTGCCAAAGGTTCCTCCCTTCACCCAGAGCGCCCATGTCTCGCCCACCTCCCTGACGCCGGACGCGCAACACAGGGTTCTGGACACTGCCCGCCGGGCGGTCGACGCCCTGTGCCTGCGCACCTGTGGCACCCACGTGGAGCTCAAGCTGATGGCGGACGGACAGTGCGAGATCATCGAGATCGCCGCCCGCTACCCGGGCCGCACCATCGTCGATCAGAGCGACCGGGCCTACGGCACCGATCTGGTGGGTCTGCTCGCGGACGCGCTGCTGGACGCGACCCCGTCCCTGCCGCCCGCCTTGGAACCCGGACCGGACGCCGAGCGGGCCGCGGCCGCGACAGTGCACCTGTACGCGAGCGAGTACCTGGAAGGTCTCCCGACCCCCTTCGGGTACAGGGGGATCGAGCCGCCACCCGCCACACTCATGGAACCCTCCGTACGCATCGCGGCCTTCGACGAACGCACCCACGGATGGCCCATGCACGGGGTGGGCGACGAACAGCCGAACTGGATCGTCCGCATGTACCTCGAGGGCCCCTCGGTCGACGCGGTGTGCCGAAGCGCGAACAGGGTCCGGTACGAGACGCGACTGCGCCGCACCGACGAGGCCGGGGCGGCACGCCCATGACGCACCACATTCCGCCCGCCGCACTCTTCCCCGGGCCGGCCGATTCGGTCTTCGACGCCATGAACTTCCTCAGCGAGGTCGCCGAACGCTATCCCGACGCGGTCTCGTTCGCCGCCGGGCGGCCGTCCGAGGAGCACTTCGACGCCGACAGCATCCCGCGCCACATCGAGGTCTACCGGCGCTACCTGCGGGACACCGTCGGCCTCTCCGACAGCGCGGTCCGGCGCCGGCTCATGCAGTACGGGCCCGCCAAAGGGATCGCACGGGAGGTGATCGCCGAACATCTGCTGCGCGACGAGGGCATCAGCGCCGACCCGGAAGCGATCGTCACCACGGTCGGGTGCCAGGAAGCCATGTACATAACGGCCCGGGCCCTGCACAGCCATCCCGACGATGTGCTGCTCGCCGTCTCACCCACCTACTCGGGTTTCATGGGCGCTGCGGCGCTCGCGGGGATCCGTGTGCTGCCGGTGAAGGACGGGTCCGAGGGCATAGACCTGGACGATCTGATCCGGCAGGTGACTTCGGCCCGGGCAGCCGGACTACGACCGCGCGCCCTGTACGTCGTACCGGACTTCGCCAACCCGTCCGGCGCCACCATGGGCGAGACGGTCCGGGCCGGCCTCCTGGAGCTCGCCGACCGGTTGGACCTGCTCATCGTGGAGGACAGTCCGTACCGCCTGATCGGTGGCGCAGGACGGCTCCCCTCGCTGAAGGCCCAGGACGCCGACTGCCGGGTCGTACACGTGGGCAGCTTCGCCAAGACGGTCTTCCCGGGGGTGCGGGTGGGCTATTGCCTGGCGGACCAGCGGACCGGGCCCGGAACCGTGCTCGCGGACCAGCTCGCCAGAATCAAGAGCATGGTCACGGTGAACACCTCTCCGGTCACCCAGGCGATCGCGGCCGGATGCCTGCTGGAGCACGGCTACAGCCTTGAAGGGGCCAACTCGCGGGAGACCGAGGCGTACCGGCGCAACATCGCGTACCTCGTGGCCGGTCTGGCGGAGCGATTCGGCCCGGACGCCCGCGACGAGTACGGCGTGTCGTGGAATGTGCCGGCGGGGGGCTTCTTCGTCGTGCTCACCACGGACTTCCCCGTCGGCGACGCGCTCCTCGAGTACTCGGCGGACCGGTACAAGGTGCTGTGGACGCCCATGCACCATTTCTTCCACGGTGGTGAACAGCCCACCGGGATGAGGCTGTCCAGCAGCTCGCTGACTCCGACGGAGATCGACACGGGCCTGGACCGGCTTGTCGCGATGGTCGCCGACGTCCGGAGCCACGGCCTGGGTGAGCAGACCGGACCGAAGGAGCATGAGGCATGGAAGAACCTGTGAGCGGGCAGAGTGCCCCGCAGGTGGGCCAGGCCGGGCGGTCGGCCCTCGAGGAACGGATGCTGGCCAGGAGGGCACGCCGTCGAAGCTTCGGAACGCCGCGCCCCGCGGTGCTACCGGCGAGCTTCGGCCAGGAGCGTATGTGGCTCGCGGAACAGTTCGACACCGGCACCCCGCAGGAGAATTCCGTCTTCCTGCTGCGCCTGCGCGGCAAGCTCGACATCGTCGCACTGCGTCGGACCGTGTCAGAGCTCAGTCGGCGCCACGAGGTGCTGCGCACTGTCGTGCGCGACGAGGGCACCCTGACGCAGGTGGTACTCCCGTACGAGGAGGTCGCGCTCCCGGTCATCGACATGCCGGCCGGTGCGGACCCGGATGCCGAAGCCGAGCGCTTCGGCCGGGGCCGGCTCGCGCGGCGATTCGATTTCGGGGCGGAAGCGCCGGTGGCGTGGCACGTCCTGCGTACGGCGGCCGAGGACCACACCGTGGTGCTCTGCATGCACCACATCGTCGCGGACGGCTGGTCCGAGGGCGTTCTCAACCGTGAGCTGTCGGCGCTGTACGCCGACTTCGCATCCGGGAGCGGTCCGAGCCTGCCTGAACCGCCCATGCAATACGCCGACTTCGCGCTGCGACAGCGCGCCCACATGTCGGGTGCGACGTTGGAACGCGGTCTGGCGCACTGGCGCGAGCGGCTGGTCGGGGCGAGCCCCGCGACCACCCTGCCGATGAGCCGGCCACGAGCCGACCACCGCAGACGGCCCGGCCAGGTCCACTCGGGACTCCTGCCAGGAGAAGTGGTCGAGGCCGCGCAGCAGGCCGGCGCCGGCGAAGGCACGTCGACGTTCATGACCTTGATGGCCGCGTTCGCCGTCCTGATGTGGTCCGGATCCGGCCAACAGGACTTCGTCGTCGGTACGCCCGTCGCAGGCCGCGACCTGCCCGAAACCGAGACCATGCTCGGGGTGTTCATCAACACGCTGCCCCTACGGGTCACCGTCCACCCCGATGACAGTTTCGCAGCCGTTCTCGGCCGGGTCAGGGAGTGCTTTCTCCACGACATGGAATTCGCCGATGTCCCGTTCGACAAGGTGGTGGAAGCGGTCCGTCCAGAACGCGAACCCGGCCGCGCACCGCTGGTACAAGTGCTGTTTCAGCTGGACAACACCGAGTTCGAGGAGCCGCGGCTGGAGGGGCTGGCCCTGTCGTACCGGCAGTTGTTCGCCGACGTTTCCACGCTCGACCTCAGCCTCGCCCTGGCACGGCGGGGCAGCGACTACACGGGTGTCTGGCGCTACCGAGCAGACCTGTTCGACGAATCCGCCGTGCAGTTGATCGAGGAGCGCTACGCATCGATCCTGCGCGAGGTTGCGAAGCGGCCCGACACGGCCCTGCGGGAGCTCGATCTTCGAGGAGAGCGGGAGCGGGATCTCCTCACGACTCAATGGGCCGCCCCAACCGCTCCGACCGCTCCGGTTCTCGAGGTCACGGATGCCCGACTCTTCGAGGAGCGCCTCACCTATGGCGAACTGGTGGCCGAACTCTCCCGGGGGAGGCGCCATGTCGGACACGTGCAGGTCACCCCCTCCCTCCTGGAGGCCGTGGACACCTTGCCGCCCGCGACATGCGGTGTCGTGCCGCACAGGGAGCCGCGCCACGTCACGGTGCTCCGCGAGTTGTTCGCCCAGCTGCTCGGCCTTCCCTCGGTACCCGCCGACGGAGACTTCTTCGAGCTGGGCGGCCACTCGCTCCTCGCCGCCCGGCTCGTGGGACGGATCCGCTCGGCGTTCGGTGTGGAGATCGGACCCCGCCAGATCTTCGAGCTGCCCACCCCGGCCCGGCTGGCCCGTGTGCTGGGTGATGCAGGGCCGGTGACGCTGGAGGGCCGGTGACCCGGTGACCGGCCCTCCAGCATCGCGATATGCCAGGTCGGCCTGGGGGAACGGCACGGCGTAGGCGGTGCGACACAGGGTCGTGACCGTCAGAACAACTTGCCCGGGTTGAGGATCCCGTGCGGGTCGAAGGCGTGCCTGACCTTGCGCTGCATCTCGATCCCCAGGTCGGTGATCTCCCGTGCCAGCCATTCCTTCTTGAGGATGCCGACGCCGTGCTCGCCGGTGATGGTGCCCCCCAGCTCCAGACCGAGGGACATGATCGCCGCGAATGCGTCCTGGGCACGGCGGCTCTCATCGGGATCGCTCGCATCGAAGACGACGACGGGGTGGGTGTTGCCGTCGCCGGCGTGCGCACTGACCCCGACCACCAGCCGGTTCTCGTCGGCGATGGCGGCCACTCCGGTGATGAGGTCCGCGAGCCGGGACCGCGGGACCGCGACGTCGTCGACGAGCAGGGAACCCATGCTCGTCAGCCCCGCATGCGCGAGCCTACGGGCCTGCAGGAGCATCTCGGACTCCGCCGCATCGTCGGCGCGCGTCACCGCGACGGCTCCTGCCTCCGTGCACAGGAGTCCGTACGCCGCCAGGTCCGAGGCAGGGTCCTGTCCGTCGGACGCCACAAGCAGCAGGGCCGCGGTGGTTTTCGGCAACTCCATGGCAGCGACCCGATTGATCGCACTGATGGTCACCCGGTCCATGAGTTCCAGCAGCGCCGGCGTGTGTCCGCGCTCCATGATCCGGCACACGGCGTCGCACGCGGCGTCCGTCGAGCCGAACTCGGCTGCGAGGACGAGCTGCTGTGGCGGAAGCGGCCGCAGCCCCAGGGTCGCCCGCACGACGATCCCGAGCGAGCCTTCAGAGCCGACGAACAGTCTGGTGAGGTCGTAGCCAGCGACCCCCTTGGCGGTGCGGCGTCCGGTGCGCATGAGCCTGCCGTCGGCCAGGACGATGTCGAGCCCGAGCACATACTCGGCTGTGACCCCGTACTTCACGCAGCACAGGCCGCCCGCACCGGTGGCTATGTTTCCGCCAATGGTGCATTCCTCCCAGCTCGAGGGGTCGGGAGGGTAGTGCAGCCCCAGCTTGTTGACTGCCCGGGTCAGATCCGCGTTGACGACGCCCGCTTCCACGACGGCGATGCGGTCGACGGTGTCGATCTCGAGGATGCGGTCCATCTTGACCAGGGAGAGCACCATGCAGCCGTCGCTCGCGTTCGCTCCTCCTGACAGACCGGTCCGCGCCCCCTGGGTGACGATGGGCACACGCAACCCGTAGGCGGCGCGAACAGCCTCCTGGACCTGTGCCACCGTGCGCGGCAGCACTACGGCAGCCGGCAACCCCGCCTCGCAGAACTCGGCTCTGTCACGCGTGTACGTCAGCATCACGTCCGGGTCCGTCACCACCACTTCCGCCGGCAGCCTGTCGCGCAGTTGGACTAAAAGCTCGCTCATGGACGCAGCCTGCCACGCCTCGAACCTCCGGCACGGGCCAACGGACGAGCCGTCGGCCCAGGACCTGGAACAGCGTCCACTGCACACCGCCGGGTGCCTACCGCGTGACCTTGAGTCCTGGTGCGCCCCATACCGGGAACCAGCGCTGTAGGTCAGGTTCGATCTTCAGGTCGTCCTTGAGGAGGGCTTTGACTTGGAGTTCGAGGGTGTTGTCACGTTTCTCGGTGCTGCCGGGGAGGGGTGCGAAGGGGTAGAAGGTGCCGCGTTTGTAGAGGTAGACCAGGCCGAGGGCGCGGTCGGCGTCGGCTGCGTGGAAGGTGATCAGGGAGCAGAGGAGCTGCGGGCCGAAGCCGGCTTCCTCCAGGAGGGTGTTGACGGCGTGCAGGTCGGTGACGAGGGAGGTGGTCTCGTCGGCGGGGTGTCGGGCGAGGAGCCAGGTGTAGCCGTAGGTGTCCCGGCTGAACTCGACAGGTGTGCCTCGGCGGTCGGTGTCCGCGTCGAGCAGGTCCCGCACGTCCTGGCGGAGCCTGTCGAAGGCGCCGCCTTCGACGCTGGCGAAGCAGACCGATCCGGTGCCGGTCGGAGTCAGCCCGGCCCCCGCCTGAAGGGTGATCGCTGCGGACGGCACACCGAAGAGCTGGTCGAGATCCGGGCGTACGGGCCTGCTGCGGCCGAGGATGGCGTCGAGGAGTCCCACGGCGCGACCTTCCTTCGTCGTCACGGGCGACCGAGCTGTTCGGAGATCCGGCCGAGCTGGTCGAGGCGCTGCTCAAGGGTCGGGTGGGAGGAGAGCAGCCGGCCGAGGCTCTCCTTGGACGAGAACGCCGGGACGAACCAGAACGCGTTGAACGGCTCGGCCTGCCGCAGGTCCTTCGTGGGGATCTTCGCCATCTGGCCGGTCACCTTGGTGAGGGCGGAGGCGAGCGCGGACGGCCGGCCCGTGAGCAGCGCGGCGGCGCGGTCGGCGGACAGCTCCCGGTAGCGGGAGAGCACACGGGTCAGCAGGAAGCTGATCACGTAGACGACGGCGCTGACCACCGGGACGAGGACGACCGCGATGGCGGCGTTGCTGTCGCGGCTGCTGCTGCGGCCGATTCCGCTGTACAGCGCGACGCGCGTCATCACTCCCGCGAGGACACCGAGGAACGACGCGATCGTCATCACCGCGACATCGCGATGGGCGACGTGCGACAGCTCATGGGCGAGGACGCCCTCCAGTTCCTCCGGCTCCAGGCGGCGGAGCAGGCCGGTGGTGGCGCAGACGAGGGCGGTCTTCTCGTTGCGGCCGGTGGCGAAGGCGTTCGGTACGTCGCTGTCGGCGATCGCCACACGGGGCTTGGGCATGTCGGCGAGGGCGCAGACGCGGTCCACGGCGCCGTGCAGCTCGGGAGCCTGCTCGGGGGTGACCTCGCGGGCCCCCATGCTGGCGGCCGCGATCCGGTCGCTGAACCAGAACTGCGCCACGAACAGCGCGCCCGCGATCAGCAGGATGATGGGCCAGGAGCCCTGGAGAAGGACCAGCAGGACGCCGACGAAGACGACGTAGAGCAGCCCGATGAGGAACATGGTCGTCACCATGCGGGTGGCGAGTCCCCGATCCGGGGCGTAGCGCGACTGCAACCGGGCCCTGGGCATCTGGCATCACGCTTCCGTGCGAAAGAGCGCTGCACCTTCCTTGCTGCCAGTGTGCTCCTCCCCTGCGGCGAACGGGACGCCGAGCCGAGTACGCGGGGGGCATGCGGATCGCTATCCGGATCGGTGGCTGGATCGCCGTGCGGAGGGTCATCCGGATCGCCATCCCCGCATGACCGTCTGCATCGCCGTCCGCGTTGTTCTCGCGGGGGCGAGGTGCGGCGTGTCGGCGGTCCTGGTAGGGCATCGTGGCAGCGGTGGGGGACGGGGTGTCGCCTTCGGAGGGACGGGGAGGTGCGGCGTATGCGTGGGGTGGGCCGTGACGGGGTGCGGGGTCGTGCGGGTGGGGTGGGCGTGTGAACGGGCGGTCGGGGGGCGTGGTGCTGCCCGCCGTGCTGCGGGCGTGGGCAGGGGTGGTCGCGGGCCTGGCCGCCTTGGCGGTCGTCGGGCTCGGGTGGGCGTTCGCCGGTGACCGTGAGCCCGCGGCGCTGGACGCGCGGGTCGGGGCGGCGGCCGAGGGGGTGGGGCCGGCGTGGCGGCAGGTCGCGCTGGTCATGGACTTCCTGGGGGAGCCCGGGGGAGCGGTCGTGCTGGTCGGGGGCGCCGTGACGGGCTTTCTGCTGGCGCGGCGGCCTCGCGCGGCGGTGCTGGTCGTGCTCGGCGTGGGGGCGGCCGTGGGGGCGACGAAGGTGCTCAAGCCCGTGGTGGGGCGGACCATTCACGAGGGGAGCCTGTCCTACCCGAGCGGGCATACGGCGTTCCTCACCGCGTTCGCCCTTGTGCTGGCGCTGCTCGCGACCGGCCGGCTCGGCCTCGGGAGGGCGGCCGGTATGTCACTCGTGACGGTCGCGGCGCTGGTGGCCGGCGGCGCGATGGGCTGGGCGCAGGTGGTTCTGAGCGCGCACTATGTGACCGATGCGCTCGGCGGCTGGTGCACCGCGCTGGCGGTGGTACCGGCGACCGCGTGGCTGGCCGACCGGATGGCCGACCGGAAGCCGGACCGGAAGCCGGACCGGAAGCCCGGCCGGAAGCCCGGCCGGTCGTCCGCCCGGCCGGCCGAAGCCGGTCGGGGGGCGCGTCGCTGACGTCACGTCATGCCAGGCGGCGGAAGACGGGTTTGACCGGTCGGCCGACGAGCCAGGGAGTGGGGTCGGCGGCGTCGAGGGCTTTGCGGTAGACGGCGCAGGCTTCGGCGACCACGTCGACGGTGTGGTCGATGTCGGCGTCGTCGAGGGCGCTGCTGACGACGAAGGACGGGGCGAGGACGCCGCCGGCCAGGAGGCGCCGGAGGAAGAGGGTCCGGTAGTGCTGTGAGGGCCGGTGGTTCTCGTCGAGGGTGGCGAAGACGAGGTTGCTGGCCCGGCCGTGGACGCGGATGTGGTCGCCGACGCCCATGGCGGCGGCGGCGTCGCGGACGCCGGCGGCCAGGCGCTCGCCGAGGGCGTGGAGGCGAGCGGTGATGCCCTCCTCGGTGTAGGTGGTGAGCACGGCCATGGCGGCGGCGAGGGAGTGGGTTTCGGCGCCGTGGGTGGTGGACAGCAGGAACACCCGGTCGTCGGAGTGACGCAGCCCGCCCCGCTCCATGAGGTCGCGGCGCCCGGCGAGCGCGGAGACGGCGAAACCGTTGCCCAGCGCCTTGCCGAAGGTGGAGAGGTCGGGGACGACGCCGTAGAGGCCCTGGGCGCCGGCCTCGGACCAGCGGAGGCCGGTGATCATCTCGTCGAAGACCAGGACGACGCCGTGCCGGTCGGCGAGTTCGCGCATCCCGGCGAGATAGCCGGGCGGCGGCTCGGTGTGGGTGGCGGGTTCGAGGATCAGGCAGGCGACCTCGTCCCGGTACCGGGTGAGCAGTTCCTCGGTGGCGGCCAGGTCGCCGTAGGGGAACGTGACGGTGAGCCCGTCGGTCGCCGTCGGGATGCCGGCGGACATCGGCGTGGTGCCGATGAACCAGTCGTCGACGGAGAAGAACGGGTGGTCGGCGCAGAGGGCCACCCGTGTCCGCCCGGTGACGGCGCGGGCGAGGCGCACCGCGGCGGTGGTGGCGTCGGAGCCGTTCTTGGCGAACTTCACCATCTCGGCGGTCGGTACCGTGGCGAGGAAGCGTTCCGCGGCCTCCACCTCGACGATGGACGGCCGGACGAAGTTGCTGCCGCGGTCGAGTTCCCGCCGTACTGCCTCGATCACACGGGGGTGGGCGTGGCCGAGGCTGACCGACCGCAGGCCGGAGCCGTACTCGATGTAGCGGTTGCCGTCGACGTCCCACACGTGGGCACCGCGGCCGTGGCTGATGACCGGGGCCAGGTTCTCGGGGTACTGGTCGTCGCCCTTGGCGTAGGTGTGGGCGCCGCCGGGGATCAGGGCGTGCAGCCGCTCGTTCGCCGCCCGCGACCGGGGCAGGACCAGCTCTTCGGTGTTCTCGGTGTCCACGCGGACCTCAGTTCTCTCTGTGCTTCAGGGCCTCGGCGAGGCTCGGCGCCTCCCGGTCCCGCGGGGACATCGACGTGACCGGCAGGGGCCAGGGAATGGCGAGTTCCGGGTCGTCGAAGGCGATGGTGACGTCCTCGGCCGGGTCGTGCGGGCGGTCGATCCGGTACGAGACGTCGGCGGTGCCGGTCAGCGCCTGGAATCCGTGCGCGCACCCCGCCGGGATGTACAGGGTCGTCTGCGTCTCGTCGGACAGCTCGAAGAAGGCCCGGTTGCGGTAGGTCGGCGAGTCCGTCCGCAGGTCCACGACGACGTCGAAGATCCTCCCGTACGAGCACCGCACCAGCTTGGCCTCGCCGGCGCCGGAGCGCAGGTGAAGGCCGCGCAGCACGCCGCCGACCGAGCGGGACAGGCTGTCCTGGACGAAGGCGTCCGGGTCGAGGCCCACCGAGCGGACCACGTCGGCGTCGAAGGTGCGGCTGAAGAAGCCGCGCTCGTCGGCGTACGGGGTCGGCTCGAACAGGTACGCGCCGGCGATCGCCGGGACTTCGGTCGCTTTCATGGAGTCTCCCGCGAGGTGTGGGCGTGGGCGTGGTCGGTCGTCGGGAACAAGGCCGCCGTCAGGGCGGTGAACTGGTGCCGGAGGCGCTCGGCGGCGGCCAGGTTCCGCTCGGCGAGGGTCCGCCGCAGCTCCGCCGAGCTCTTCTCCAGCGCCCGGAACTGTTCGAGCAGCCGGTCGGCGTCGACCTCGCGCGCCGGGTGGCAGTACGCGTCCAGCCCCATCCCGGCCATGAGCGCGTCGCTCTTCGCCGCGTAGCTGAGCGCGAGCGTCGGTGTGCCGGACTTCAGCGCGCAGACCAGGTTGTGGTACCGGGTCGCCACCACCGTGTCGGCCGCCGCCGTCTCCCGCATCAGGTCGGCCAGCGAGACCGTCTCGGCGGCGGTGACCAGCGGCGAGTCCACGGCGTCGAGGATCGCGGCGGCCACCGGCGCGTCGCACGCGTCACCGGTGAGCAGCCTGACCTCTCTGCCGTCCTCGACGAGCGCCCGGACGAAGCGGGTCGTCCCCGCGAGGTAGCGCCGGTGGATCTCCTCGGCCCGGGCCCGGTCGTCGTTGCCGCCGTGGAAGTCCATGACGCCGACGCAGACGCGGCCCGACGGGCCCGCGGGCGCGCTCGCCGGCGGCGCCGGCAGGGCGAACGCGAGGTCCGGGTAGACCTCGTCGCGCGCGGTGTCCACGCCCATCGCTCGCATCGCGTCCCGGGACAGCGCGTCCCGGTACGACCGGTAGGCGGCCAGCCGCGCCGACCGGCGCACCAGGGCGCGGGTCGCCCGGTCGCCGATCGGGGCGGCTCCGACGCCGACCAGCGCGACCCGGGTGCCGAACAGCCGGCCGGTCGCGCAGAGCAGGAACAGCGAGTACGGGAAGCCCCACGGCCGCAGCGGCAGCGTGGCCTCCAGGACGCCCATGCCCGGCACGATCACCACGTCGTGCCGGCGCACCCAGGCGGCCGTGCGGACGACGTCGACGAGCTTGCCGAGGCCCTTCGCCGCGACCGCGCCCGCACGCGACGCGGTCCGGTACTCCCCGCGGTACCAGTGCAGCCGCGTCGCGGGGATCCCGTACCGGGCCGCGACGACCTCGGGTCCGCCGCACAGCGCGTCCACGACGGCCTCCGGGTGCTCGTCCCCGAGGTACCCGAGCACGGCCTCCAGCGACCCGTCGTTGCCGAGGTTGCCGGAGCCGAGCAGGCCGAACACCCCGACGCGCGCCGGGGCGCCGTTCGCGGGCGTCATGTCCGCCTCCCCTCGCGGCCGGCGACGACGGCGTCGAGGGAGAAGGCGAGCCGGTCCGGGTCCACCGGGGCGCGGTCCTCGACCCGCTCGCCGGCGCCGGGCCGGGCCCGGCTGGTCATCCACTCGCCCAGGTGGCGGTAGCACGCGCGCCGGTCGGCCGGGGAGAGCGGCGCCCGTCGGATCGCGGCGACGAAGCCCCAGACGTACTCGGCGAGCAGCCGGGGCGTCGGGTGCAGCGGGCCTGCCCGGCGCGGGTCCAGGTTGACGCACCGGGAGCGCTTGGAGGGGTTCGCCCGCTCGGCGCGGGTGGGGTGGTCGCGGCGGAAGTACAGCAGCTCCGGCACCTGGTGGAAGGGCCCGTTCAGGCCGATCTCGGTGACGAAGGTGCGGTCCGCGTGGTGGTAGCTGTCGTGCGGCTTCACCCGGCGCAGCACATCGGCCCGCATCACCCCGTAGAAGTCGTCGCCGCCGGGCTCGAACAGCATGCTGCGGAAGCGCTCCGGCGCGTGCGGGGAGCCGGTGGCGAGCCCGTACTCGTACGGGACCTTCACCCGGCCGTCGCCGTCGATGACCGCCTGGTCGGCGTGCGCGAGGATCACCTCCGGCCGCTCGTCCAGCGCCTCCACGCAGCGCCGCAGCAGATCCCGGGCGTACAGGTCGTCGTGCGAGGCCCACTTGAACAGCTCGCCGCGGCATTCGGTGAACACGTAGTTGTGGTTCGGCGCGGCGCCGATGTTCCGGGGCAGCCGGATGTACCGGATGCGGGAGTCCCGCGCGGCGTACCGGCGGCTGATGTCCTGGGTCCCGTCGGTCGAGGCGTTGTCGGAGATGACCAGCTCGAAGTCCTCGTAGGTCTGGCCGAGCAGGGCGTCGAGCGACTCGGCCAGGTACTCCTCGCCGTTGTAGACGGGCAGGCCGATGCTCAGCCGGGGTCGGGCGGTCATGACGTCCTCACTTCGGGGATGGGTTCCTGGTGGTGCTCGCGCAGGGCGGAGCGCAGCTGCAGCCACCACACGGCCGAGCTGCCGACGGTCGCGGCGGCGACGCCCCAGGCGGAGCCGGCCGTGCCGGCCGCGACCGCCCCGCCGAGCCCGCCGCAGACATAGAGGGCGGAGGCGAACAGCTGGCAGCGCAGGCTGCGCCGGGCCGCGCCGAGCGCGCGCAGCCCGGCCGCCGCGCCGGTGCCGAGGCCGGCGCCCGCGACGCCGAGTGTGACCGGCAGGACGAGCTGCGAGGCGGCGCTCCAGACACCGCCGAGCACGAGTTCGCCGAGCCGGTCCGGGACGAGGAGCAGCGCCCCGCCCCAGAGGAGCGCGGCGGCGGCCTGCCCGCCGCCCAGCAGAAGGCAGAACGCGCCGAGGCGGTGCGGGGCCTGCCGGAGCACCCGTGCCGCCTCCGCGACGGTGACCAGCGACAGCCCCATCAGGACGGCGAGGAACGGGCCGAGGAGCAGCTCCGCTCCCCGGACCACGCCGACCGCGCCGACCCCGACGATGGCGCCGAGCCCGTACGCCCGCAGTTGGCTCGCGCCGCTGTTGGTGACGTTCTCGAGCAGATACCGGGAGCCGAGGTCGCGGTGCTCGCGAAGCCACTCGCGGGCACCGGCCGGCCGGGGCCGGAGGCCGGCCTGGAGGCAGCCGTACACCGCGGCCACCGCGGCGGACGCGCCCCAGGCCAGCACGAAGGCGGCCACGCTGCCCACGTGGGCCGCCACCACCATGGCGGGGATGAGCGAGACGGCCCACACCATGTCGTTGACGAACGCCTTCCGCCCCGCGCCGGCGGCGAAGAACGCGAACCGCCACGCGTCCTGCAGCAGCAGTCCCGGCAGGACGACGCCGAGGCAGGCGAACGCGGGCCCCACGCGACCGCCGAGAGCGAGGCCGACCACCAGGGACACCGCGCCGAGGGCGGTGCCGACGCCGAGCGCGGTTCCCGACGACCGGGCCACCGCCGCGCGCCAGGACGTGGCGGTCACGCCGCTGAAGCGCACGACGAGCGGATCGGTGGCCAGTCCGCGGGAGACGTTGAGCACGACGCCGTAGGTCACCCAGGCCAGGCTGAACACGCCGAAGGCGGTCAGTCCCAGCGAGCGCGCCACGTAGATGCCCACCGCGAAGTTGGACATGCTGGAGGCCGCCTGGTCGGCCAGGCCCCAGGACAGCCGGCCCGCGATGGCCCGCTTGGCGGTCCGCCGGTCCGCCGGTGCCGTCGTCTCCCCCCTGGTGGTCATGGGCGTCATGCCTTGATCAGCCCGGCGTCGTGCAGGGCGTCGGCCGCGGCGGCGACGGTGTCGAACGGCAGCCCGGACCGTTCGGCGATGTCCAGCAGCCCGTGCTCGCCGTCGGAGAGGTTGAGCACCCAGAGCATGGCCATCTGGGCCTGCTTGGTGTCGCTGCGGCCGCCGAGCGCGTCGTACAACCCGCGGCGTCCCAGCTGGGGTTCGCCGTAGGGGCTGAGGTTGAGGTACCGCCGGTCGCGGTCGAGGACGGCGAACGCCTCGCCGCAGACGGCGAGCGTGTCCGCCATCGCCTCCGGAGAGACGAAGTCCAGGTTGTCCGCCGAGGTGTGGTACTCGGGGTAGCCGGCGTACGGGGTCCGGGTGAGCGAGCCCACGCCGAGGTCGAACCCGGGCGAGCAGAACTGCCGCTCGTCGTAGCCGTACGGAGTGAACTCCCTGACCTGGTGAGGGCGTTCGGACGCGGCCAGCACGTGCCGCATCACCCGGTCGATGCCGGCGTCGCCGCGCCTGCTCTGCTTGTACGTCAGCGAGCCCGAGTCGCCCGCGCAGGCCAGTACCAGCCCGTGCTTGACCCGTTCCACCCGCTCCGCGTTGCGGGCCAGCCAGGTGATCGCCCCGATGGTGCCGGGCGCGAACAGGAACCGGTAGGTGTACCAGGGCTTCCGCTCGGCCAGCTCACGGGCCAGGAACGTCGCCACGGCGACGCCGGCCATGTTGTCGTTGGCCAGCGACGGGTGGCAGACGTGGCAGGAGACGATCACCTCGTCGGCGACCTGCCCGGGGACCACGTGCTCGGCGTAGGTGAGGTGGCCGTCGGCGAGCGTCGAGTCGACGCGCACCTCGTACTCGCCGTCCGGCATCGCGTCCAGGGTCTCCTGGGCGAGGCAGAACCCCCACTCCGGCTTGTAGTAGCTGGTGCGGTACGGCACCCAGGACGGGTGGTCCGGCAGGGTGTGCAGGTGTCCGCGCAGCTCGGACAGCGGCATGGTCGCCGCCACCGGCACGCTGTAGCCGAGCACGTGGAGGCTGGACGCGGCGAAGTCGACGACCCGCTCGCCGGCGGCGTCGGCGATGTACGCGTCCCGGATGTTCCACTCCTGCGGCACCGTCCAGTCGAGCACCTGGGTGCCCGTCGGCACCTCGTGCACCTGGAGCGGGAGGTACTCGCCGACGATGTCCAGCGTGGCGCGCACGCCGTCGCCGGTGATGCTCCGGCACAGCGGGTACAACCGCTCCACCAGTGCGTACATCTCCTCGCCCGTCGTCATCGGCGCCACCGCAGGGTGTCGTCGACGGTGCCGGCGTCGGACGCCGCGCGCAGCACGGCGAGCCGGGTGAAGCGCCGCTCGAAGTCCTCCCGGGTCAGCCCGTGTTCCCGGTAGGCGTCGGCGAGTTCGAGCGCGCCCCGCTTCACCGTCCACTCGCAGTCGAAGCCCGGGATCGCCTCGCGGAACCGGGCGAAGTCCACCCGGTAGGACCGCGGGTCGGCGCCGTTCTCGCCGGTGATCCGCACCTTCGCGCCGGCCACCGCCTCGGCGACCTGCTCGGCGATCTCGGCGACCGTGACGTTGTTGGTCTCGCTGCCGATGTTGAACGCCCGGTCGTGCACCGCCTCGCGCGGCGCGGTCAGCGCGGCCTCGAAGGCCCGCGCGATGTCGGCGGCGTGCACCAGCGGGCGCCAGGGGGTGCCGTCGGAGAGCACCAGGACCTCGCCGGACAGCAGGGCGTGGCCCACCAGGTTGTTCAGCACGATGTCGGCGCGCAGCCGGGGCGAGTAGCCGAAGGCGGTGGCGTTGCGCATGTACACCGGGGTGAAGTCGCCGTCGGCGAGCGCGTGCAGGTCGTCCTCCACCCGCACCTTGGACTCCGCGTACGGCGTCACCGGCCGCAGCGGGGCGTCCTCGGCGACCAGCTCGTCGCCGCCGGCGGCGCCGTAGACCGAGCACGTCGACGCGTACAGGAAGCGCCGCACCCCGGCCTCGCGGGCCAGCTTGGCCAGCCGCACGGACGCGTGGTGGTTGATGTCGTACGTGAGCTCCGGCGCCAGCGATCCCAGCGGGTCGTTGGAGAGCGCCGCCAGGTGGATCACGGCGTCCACGCCGGCCACGTGCTCGGCGGTGACGTCCCGCAGGTCCACCCGGTGCCCCGACGGGTCCGCGGGCTTCGGGCCGAGGACGCAGTCGGCGAACAGGCCGGCGTCGAGGCCGACGACCTCGTGCCCGGCGGCGGCGAGGACCGGGGCCATCACGGTGCCCAGGTAGCCCTGGTGCCCGGTCAGCAGTACGCGCAAGGTTCATTCCCCCAGATCGAGAGTGAGTTTGGTGACGGCGAACGCCTCGGCATAGCGCGTGTGGCTTTCGATGCCGCGGATACGGGCCAGCCCGAGGAAGGCTTCCCGGTCGTACCAGGGCCGGTGCCGCTGCGAGGGGTAGTGCTCCTGCAGCAGCCGCACCTTCCGTTCGGCGATCTCCGGTGTGAGCGGCTGGTACGCGGACGGACGGCCGAGATCGCCGTCCCATTTGACGATCTCGTACCCGAGGACGAGGTGGTCGCGGAACGCGGTGGTCATCAGCTTCGCCAGGCCGCGGTGATCCTGGTGCGCGTCGTCGGTCCGCGGGGCCAGCACGAGATCGGGGTCGGTCCGCTCGCGCAGCTCCTCGACCGCGGCCTTGGCCTCCTCCCAGTGCGCGGGCAGCCGGCCGTCCGGCAGCTTGTGCACGGTCAGCCGCAGGTCGGCGCCGGGGCAGAAGGCGGCCAGCGCGGCCTGCTCCTCCTGCTCCCGCTCGCTGCCGCCGCCGGAGAGCACCATCGCGTCGACCCGGATGCCCGGGTGCGCGAGGCACATCGTCAGCAGGGTGCCGCCGGCGCCGATGGCGATGTCGTCGCAGTGCGCGCCCACCGCGGCGATCCGGTCCAGGCGCCCGGTCCCGAGCCGGATCACGCGGTCCCCGTCCGCGCACCGGCCCGGCCCGCCTCCGCGCCGCCGTGCTCCCACACGGCCCACGGGCGGTCGCCCCGACTGTAGGCGTCGTCGAGCGCCGCCCGCTCCTTCACGGTGTCGGTCGGCTTCCAGAAGCCGCGGTGCTGGTGGGCCACCAGCCTTCCGCGCTTGGCCAGTTCGGCGCAGCCGTCGGCGACCAGGTCCCCGTTCTCCGGGATGTGGTCGAAGACCTCCTGGCGGAGGACGAAGTAGCCGCCGTTCTCCCACAGCGGCAGTTCGCTCACCGGGGTGATGCCTCCGACCAGGCCGTTGTCGCCCAGTTCCACGCAGTGGAACGAGGACTGCGGCGGCACCACCATCATCGACGCGCCGGCGTCGCGCCGGGAGAACCGGTCGATCATCTCCGGCAGCGGGGCGTCGGTGAGCACGTCGGCGTAGTTGGCGAGGAACATCTCGTCGCCGTCCAGGTGGTGACGCACCCGGCGCAGCCGCTCGCCGATCGGCGACTCGATGCCGGTCTGCACGAAGGTGATCGACCAGGAGGAGATGTCGGTGGACAGCAGCTCGGTCCTGCCGCCCCGCAGCACGAAGTCGTTGGACGTCGTCTCCTCGTAGTTGAGGAAGAAGTCCTTGATGTGGTGGGCCCCGTAGCCGAGGCACAGGATGAACTCCGTGTGCCCGAAGTGCGCGTAGTAGCGCATGACGTGCCAGATCAGCGGGCGGGGACCGACCATCGCCATCGGCTTGGGGACGTCGTCGGAGCTTCCGTTGCGCATCCGCATCCCGTAGCCGCCACAGAAGAGAACGACCTTCATGACTTGACCTCGACAATGCTCAGTTCCGGGATGGGGAAGACCAGCCGGCCACCCCAGTCGTGGACGAAGGACAACTGCTCGACCAGCTCGGTCCGCAGGTTCCACGGCAGGACCAGGACGTAGTCCGGCTTGTCGGCGGCGATCTGCTCGGGCGCGAGGATCGGGATGCGGGTGCCCGGCGTGAACCGGCCGTGCTTGTAGGGGTTGCGGTCGACCGTGTACGCGAGCAGGTCGGGCCGGATGCCGCAGTGGTTGAGCAGGGTGTTGCCCTTGCCCGGGGCGCCGTAGCCGACCACCGTCTCGCCGCGCTCGGCGGCCTCGATCAGGAACCGCAGCAGGTCCCGGCGCACCTTGGCCACCCGGGCGGAGAACTCGGTGTATCCCGACAGCTCCTGGAGCCCGGCGGCCTTCTCCCGGTCGAGCACCTCGGCCACGCGCGCCGACGGCTCGCCGGCCACTTCGGCGGGCCGGGCCCACAGCCGGATGGAACCGCCGTGCGTGGGCAGCAGCTCGACGTCCACGAGGGTGAGTCCGCCGCTCGCCAGCGCCCGGATCGCGGAGGCGACCGTGTAGTACTGGAAGTGCTCGTGGTAGATCGTGTCGTACTGGTTCTCCTCGATCAGGGTCAGCAGGTGCTGCACCTCGATGGAGACCCAGCCGTCGTCGGCGACGAGGGCCCGCAGCCCCTGGGTGAAGCCGATCACGTCGGGGATGTGCGCGTACACGTTGTTGGCCACGACCAGGTTCGCCGGGCCGTGTTCGGCGCGGACGCCCGCGCCGGTGTCCGGGTCCAGGAACGCCGTGAGCGTCGGCACACCCGCGTCCCGGGCGGCGGCGCCGACGTTCACCGAGGGCTCGACGCCGAGGCAGCGGATCCCGCGGTCCACCACGTGCTTCAGCAGGTACCCGTCGTTGCTCGCGACCTCGACCACGAAGGCGTCGTCGCCCAGCCCCACCCGCTGGACGGCGCCGGCGACGAACGTGCGCGCGTGCTCCACCCAGGACGTCGAGAAGGAGGAGAAGTACGCGTACTCCGTGAACGTCTCCTCCGGCGTGATCAGCGGAGGGATCTGCGCGAGCCAGCAGTCGGTGCAGACCCGCAGGTGCAGCGGGTACGCCGGCTCCGGCCGGTCCAGTTCGTCCGCGGCGAGAAAGCTCTCGCACGGCGGCGTCGCCCCGAGATCGACGACGCTCTCCAGCGCCGCCGAGCCGCAGAGTCGGCATCGTGTCATCTACTGCCCCCATCCCCGCTCGCGCCGGTGTCCCGGCGCGAGCCTGTGCTTGTTTCCCTGGTCGGCGACGGGCCGTCCCCGCCACCGGACCGCCCCGCTGTCGCGGCGCGGTACTCCTCCTCCAGACGCTTCAGCCCGACGGACGGGCTGAAGTGGCTTTCGTAACGGCGCCGGGCCGCCTCGCCCATCTCCCGGTTGCGGGCCGGATCGGCCGCGATCCGGCGCAGACGGGACGCGAGTTCCGCGGCGTCGCCCGGCCGGTGCAGCAGACCGGTCTCGCCGTCCTCGACGAGCTCGACGAAGCCGCCGTGACCCGCCGCGACGGCCGGGACCCCCGCCGCCATCGCCTCGGCGACCACCAGGCCGAACGTCTCCCGGGCCATCGAGGGCGCCACCACGGCCACCGACCGCGCGACGGCCTCCCGGCACTGCTCCGGGTCGTACAGGCCGACGTACCGCACGTCGTCCCGGCCCGCCGCCCAGGCGGACACCTCCCGCTCCAGCGGCCCCGCGCCGGCGATCACGAGCGGCACGCCCAGCCCGCCGCCGGCGGCGATCTCGTCCCACGCGGCCATGAGCAGCGGTACGCCCTTGGCCTCCGCGAGCCGGCCGAGGAAGAGCAGGTGCTCGCCGTCGTCCTTCCGGCCGACGCCCGGGTCGGGCACGAAGTTGTGCTTCACCGTGAGCCGTTCGGCCGGCATGCCGGACCGCACCAGGACGTCGCGCTGCGCCGCCGAGATACAGAGGAACCGCTCGACGCCGGACCACCACCGCCGCCGGTTGACCGACAGGCTGACCGCGAGCGGAACCGTCGCCAGCCGGGAGTTCCGGTAGCAGCCGTGCCGGACGGCGGGCAGCGACGCGGCCGTCCCGACGCACTCGGTGCAGGGCCGGCCGTCCCGGTGCAGGGTGCCGGGCGGGCAGACCTGGGTGTAGTTGTGCAGCGTGGCGACGACGGGCACGCCCACGTCGGCGCAGGCGGCCAGCACCGCGGGCGACAGGAGCGGGAAGACGTTGTGGACGTGCACCACGTCCGGCCGCTCGGTACGGAGCCGGGCGGCGAGTTCCGTGCGGACCGCCGGGTTCCACGGCACGAGGAGCGGCACCGCGGCCTTGGCGAGGAGGGACCGGGCGGCGATGTCGTCGCTGCGCCGCTCGAACACCTCGACCCGGTGGCCGGCCGCGCGCAGCAGCCCCACCTCCTCGTCGACGACTCTGTTCTCCCCGCTCGGCTGCGCCGAGGAATAGCGGTTGTGCACCACAAGGACATGCATGCTCAGGTCACCTCCGGGCCCATCGCGGGATACGCGGCCGAGGGATTTCGGCCGTCGGGAGCGGCGTCGCCGCGGCGGGGGCCGCGAGCAGCGAGGCGGCCAGGGCGAGATGCAGCAGATACGCCGAGGCGTCGCCCAGCCCGGCCTCGGTGTACGAGGAGAGAGCGACGTAGCTGATCAGGAAGATCGCGCAGGCCCTCGGCAGCGACGGCGGCCGCAGCAACGCGACGGCGCCGAGCACGATGAGCATCGCCGCCACGATGGTGACGCCGATCAGGCCCTGTTCGTTGTAGACGGCCAGCCAGCTGTTGTCGATCGGCAGCCCGTCGAACGACTTGTCGCCCAGGCCCGTGCCGAACACCGTCTCCCCGGCCGTCCGGGGCGCCGACAGCAGGGCGTCCCAGACCTTGGCCCGGCCGGTGAGGTTGGAGAAGTTCTCCTGGCTCTGGCCGCGCAGGAACCACGAGCGCAGCGCGGAGCTGAACACCACGGCGGCCACCGTGGCGCTCAGCACCGCCCAGGCGAAGACGCGGCGGGCGGCGGCGCTGGTCAGGACGAGTGAGCCGATCGCCAGCGCCAGCCCGATGATCAGTCCGAGCGTGGCCGTCCGGGTGTGGGTCATCGCGAGCAGGACGAGCGACGGCACGATGACCACCGCCGCACCGGCCCCGGTGGTCCGGCGGCCCAGCACGAGCAGCACGGTGAGTCCGATGATCACCGCGGAGTACTGGCCGATCTGCGGCGGGGTGAGCGGCCACAGCGCGCCGACCAGCCGTCCGCCGTAGTACTCGGGCATGGCCGTGCCGGGGGAGACGACCAGGCCGGCGGCCACCAGCGCGAGCACCGCGAAGTACATCCGGATGTGATGGCGGACGAACGTCAGGCTGCCGTCCCACCAGCGGCTGAGCAGCCACAGCGTGCCGATGAAGAGAGCCAGCCGGGCGCAGCGGAACAGCGCGCCCAGCCCGACCTCCAGGTGCACGCTGGAGATCACGCTCGGCACCAGCAGCAGGGTGAGCAGGAACACGAAGGCGCTGGCCCGGATGCGCAGCCGGGGGTTGACCGCGAGCGCCAGCGCGAACGCGGCGACCAGCGCGCCCATGGTGGCCATCTGGATGAGGGAGCGGGGCAGCGGGATGACGGTCTTCGCCCCGGCGGAGCCGAGGGTGTTGAGGGCCAGCAGTGCCCAGACCGCACCGACGATCTTCGGCGTGTGGTGCTGCGCCTCCATCTCAACCACCGTCCCGTGTGCGGAGGGTGCTGCCCGCGTCCTGCCGGTACGGCGCGCCCTGCCACTGCGCGAAGTCGAGCTTCCGGCCCGGGTCGTGGGCGACGAACGTCCACGGTCCGACGTAGACGTTGTCGTGCCAGCGGTTGTGCTGCTCGTGGGTGATCGCCGCGGCCACGCGGTCGCCCCGGTACGGCGACCCCTCCGGAGGAGCGCCGGAGTCGGCCAGTACCGCCATGCGGTCGCACATCACGGTGCAGTCGACGACGGACTTGTCCAGCGTGAAGCGGTTCCCGTGGATGTCCACCCGCTGGGTCCTCCACCGGCAGTCGGCGTAGAGCGGTGCGGTGGCGATCGCGGGCGGCGCGCAGCGGCCGGTGTCCTTCACCAGCAACGTGCAGTAGTCCGTCGAGGTGTTGGCCGGGCTGTTGCAGTACCGGTCGGCGTTCTCCCACAGGGTGATCCCGGACCAGTTGTCCTCCAGCAGGTTCCGGTGGATCTCGATCCTGTCCGTGCGGGCCGGGACGCGCGGTTCGCCGCCGGACTCGGACACGTAGACGGTCGCGTACGGGAAGTCGTCGCCGGTCTTGGCGGCACCGCGGCCCTCGACCCAGTTGTTCCGCCGGATCGTGTTGTCGCGGATGACCGCGTTGTAGCTGGTCTCGTAGATCAGCGCGGCACCGTCGTTGGCCTCCAGCACGTTGTCCTCGATGCGGAAGTCGTTGTTGTTGGTGTCCGCCCACAACCCGGCTCCGCGGTTGTCGTGCACCCAGTTCCCGCGGACGTCGGCGCCGTCGACGGCCCAGAACTTGATGCCGGCGGTGCAGCCGCAGCCCGGCTGCCGCCGCTCCCAGTCGTCGGTGTTGTTGCCCACGACCTCGTTGCCCTCGACCACCAGGCCCTTGATGGAGTCGCCGGTCTTGTAGGCGTTCATGCCGTACTGGCCGTTGTCGCGCAGGCAGCTGGCGCGGACCTGCTGGCGGGCACCGGCCATCAGCCCGGCACCGGAGTTGTACTGGATCTTCGCGTGCTCGATCACCCATCCGTCGGCCATGTCGTGGTTGACCACACCCTCGTTGTTCGGAGCGGCGAAGCGCTGCACGGTCAGGTGGCGGATGGTGACGTCGCGGGCGGTCCCGCCGAACGCGTACTGGTTGGTCCTGCCGCCGTCGAGCACCGCGCCCGGCGCTCCGAGATAGCGGTTCCCCTCCTTGGGCACGACCTGGGCGTACGCGTCCGGCTCCAGCCGGTGCCGGCCCGGCCGAAGCCAGAACGTGGTGTGCGCGGGGCTGCTCTCGGTCTTCGCGGCCAGGTCCCCGACGACCCCGGGGTCCACCGTCACCGCGCCCGGCGGCGCCTTCACCGGTCCGGCCGAGGGCCGGGCGCACACCCGGGCCGGGGAGGTGCCGGACGCCCCGGCCCCCGACGCCTCCGACGTCCCGGGCGTGCCGGACGGCCCGGACGCGGCGTGCGTCCGGGTCGGCCTCGCCGGGGCGTCCGACGGGGTCGTACAGCCGGTCACCACCGGCAGGAGCAGCACCAGCGGTGCCGCCGGCACCGTCCAGTGCCGCCACTTGATCACCACGCGTCCCCCTAGCCGCGGAACCTGAGCATGGTGGTGAACCCCTCCGAGCCGTCGGCGAAACCGGAACCGACCAGCGTCGTGGCGGGTTCCTTGCGTCCGAAGCCGGCGGAGTACCAGCCCAGCGGCGGATTGCTCTCGCCCCGATGCGCCCGCCAGGACAGCTGTCCGGGCAGGTCGAGCTCCGCGGAGCGGTCCTCGCCGTCCCGGGTCCAGGTCAGCACGGCCCGGTTCCCCACCAGGTCCGCGGTGATCGCCGGACCGAGGTGGAACGCCAGCCGTACGGCCGCGCGCGGGCCGCTCACCTCGTCCACCACCTTCAGCTCCCGGCTCTCGGCCGTCAGCTCCACCCGGCGGCGGTGCACGGACTGTCCGTACCCGTCGTGCTCGGCGGACCAGCGGGCCACGCCCTCGCCGCCCGCGTCCGCGACCAGGACGCGGCTGCGGGCGTGCCGGGTCCACAGGAACGGGCCGCCCGAGACGGACTGGTCGACGCCGTCCAGCTGGAGGGTGTTGTGGCCGAGGGTCGACCGGAAGTACTGCCGCCACGCGGGCTGCCCGTGGTAGCAGAACGTCCCCGGGTCGGCGAGCACGTCGACCCCGTCGTGCCGGACCTCCACGGACAGCGCGTCCGCGTGCGCGTGCGCGGCGATGGACAGGAACCCGTGCGGACCGCCGTCGCAGCGGCACCAGATCTCCTCCGGACCGCGCAGGATGGTCATGCCCGCGTCGGCGAAGTGCGCCGGCCGGCTCGCCGGACGGGACACGGACGGCGACGAGGGCCGGACGAGCGCGGCCAGCAGCGGGGTGCGCACGTCGGTGCCGTTCACCGCGGGCCACCAGGCGAGCCGGCCGAACACGGCGTCCCCGGTGGCGAGCAGCGAGCCCCAGCGGTCGGTGCCCGCGCCGTCCACGATCAGACCGTGCCCGTCGTCGGAGTCCCCCTGGCGCGGTGGCCGCAACCGGCCGTCCACGACGGCCGCGAGCGCGTCGGTCATCCGCAGCAGCACCAGCCGGACCGTCGCGGGGACCGGCACACCGGCGGTGTCCGCCTCGGCCACGGCGGCCAGGCCGAGCTCCAGCACCAGCCCGTGGTACTCGGTCGCCAGCTCGCGGTTGAGGCCCGAGCCGTAGGTGTTGCCGCGCAGGTGCCGCTCCAGCGACCGCAGCGCGTCGGCCCGCCACCGCTCCGACGAGGGGAACCAGCCGAACGCGCAGGCCGCGGCGAACTGCCCGGCGGCCTCGGCGATGACGTGGTTGTTCGCCGAGGACCCCCGGCTGGGGAACGCGGCCAGCCAGCGCTGGTGGTGCCAGATCTGGTGGAGCGCCACCGGGTTCTCCTCGAACAGCCCGGCCGCGCCCGGCCAGCCGTCGAGGAGCCGGCGCACCCACACCCAGGACAGCAGCCGGATCCCCAGCTCGATGCCGCTGGTCCAGTGCACCCCGCGCAGCGGCGCGTTGGCCGCCCACCACGACCGCAGGTGCTCGGCCACCCGCTCGGCGTACCGCTCGTCCCCGGTGACCGCGTAGGCGGCGGCGAGCACGGTGAGGTACTGATGCCGGGACAGCTCCCAGATCTGCTTGACGTCCCCGACCGCCTCCTCGTCGCGGTACGGCACGTCGAAGGCGTAGCCCCACGGGGCCCGGCGCCCGGTCTTCGGGTCGTACCACCAGTCCGGATCGACCAGGTCGTCGCGCTCCACCCCGAAGTACTCGGCGTGCCCGGCCATCAGCCGGTCCGCCTCGGCCACCAGACGCTTCGCGGCGTCCGGCGGCACCGACGCGATCGTCCCCGCGGGCAGCACCGCGGTGAACCGGGCGCCGGTCACGGCCGGGCAGACCGGCCGCGCCGACCGCCACCGCCGTCTGCGCAGCGTGTCGCCCACCCGGCCGCCGACCTCCCGCGGCCCCATCCGGGACAGCCGCCGCAGGTACCAGCCCGCGCTCATCGTCATCGGGCGCCCGCCAGCGTCACCGGCACACCACCGGCCAGGGCGGCCTGCACGGCGAGGGTGGCCGAGGTGGTGGCGACCAGCGACTCCAGCGGCACCGGCATCGGGCCGCCGGTCCGCACGGCCTTCACGAACGCGGCCAGCTCGGCGGACTGGCCCTTGTCGCGGGCCTTGGGCAGCCGCGAACTGACCCACCGCTTGCCGCCGTACACCGAGGCGCGGACGAAGTCGTCGAGCCGCAGCACCTTGCCGTCCGCGACGAGGTCCAGCGTCTCCTTGGGGAAGCCCGGCGCGCCGGTGGTGACGTAGCTGAGGGTGGCGGTGGACCCGTCCGGGTAGTGCAGCACGACCTGGAGGTCCTCGTTGCCGGGCGTGGCGGCCGCGTACACCGACACCGGGTCGGCGCCCAGCAGCCAGCTCGCCGTGTCGACGAAGTGCCCGCCCTCGCCGGCGAAGCGCGAGCCCTCGGTGCCCTGCCGGAGGTACCAGCTGCCGTGCTGGAGGCTGCCCGCGTTGACCAGGTAGCGGAGGCTCGCCGGACCGGTCCGGGCGCCGAACTGCTTCCGCGCCTCCTGCAGCAGCGGCGCGAACCGGCGGTTGAAGCCCACCTGCAGCCGGTCGTTGCCGGACTCCTCCACCGCCGCCAGCACGCCGGCCAGCTCGTCCTCGGTGAGCGCCAGCGGCTTCTCCACGAACACCGTCTTGCCGGCGAGCAGCGCCTTCCGGGTCAGGTCGGCGTGCGAGCTGTGGCGGGTGACCACGAACACCGCGTCGATGGACGCGTCGCCGAGCACCGCGTCGAGATCGGTGGTCGCCTCGGCGAAGCCGAACTTCCGCTGCGCGTTGGCCGCGGACAGCGCCGTCGTGGTGACGACCGTGGACAACTCCACGCCGTCGCGCTGTGCCAGGTGCGGCAGCAGCATCGACGTCGCGTAGTTCCCGGCGCCGATGAACGCCAGCCGCACCGGCGTCTTCGCGGGCCGGGCCGGGGCCGGTACTCCGCCGCCGCGTCGCACCGCGGGCACGGCCACCGCAGGGGTCTCGGCCTCCGCCGCGGGTTCGGGGTACCGGAACAGCACCGCGACGGCCTTCAGGTCGCCGTCCTTCAGTCGCCGGTACGTCTCGACGGCGTCGTCGAAGTCGGCGATGTGGGAGACCAGGGGCTCCACGTCGACGCTGCCGCGGGCGACGAGATCGAGGAAGCACGCCAGGTTGCGGCGCTCGGTCCAGCGCACGTAGCCGATCGGGTAGTCCCGCCCCTCCAGCTCGTACTCCGGGTCGTAGCGCCCGGGGCCGTAACTGCGGGAGAACCGGACGTCGAGCTCCTTCTCGTAGTACGCGTTCCACGGCAGGTCCAGGCGGCACTTGCCGATGTCGACGACCCGGCCCCGGTCCCGGCAGAGCCGGGCGGCCAGCTCGACGGGCTGGTTGCTGCCGCCGCCGGCGGCCAGATACACCTGGTCCACGCCGTGACCGTCGGTGAGTTCGGCGACGGCGGCCTCGACGGCAGCGGACGCGGGGTCGCCGCAGGCCGCGGCGCCCAGGCGCTCGGCGAGCTCGCAGCGCGCCGGATCGGGGTCGGCCCCGACGACGCGGACTCCCGAGGCGGTGAGGAGCTGCACCACCAGCTGCCCGATCAGCCCGAGGCCGATGACCAGCGCCACCTCGCCGAGCTGCGGCTCGCCCTGGCGGACGCCCTGCATCGCGATCGACCCGACGGTGCCGAAGGCCGCGTGCCGCGGCTCCAGGCCGTCCGGCACCGGGACGTAGAGGTTCTTCGGCACCCAGTTCAGCTCGGCGTGCAGCGCGTGCTCGTTGCCGGCGCAGGCCACGAGGTCGCCGACCTTCACGTCGTCGATCCCGCTGCCGACCTGCTCGACCACCCCGCACAGCGAATAGCCCAGCGGCGTGTACGAGTCCAGCTTGCCCATCACCTTGCGGTAGGTGGCGGGCACCCCGTTGGTCGCCACGCTCTGCACGACCTTGGCCACCTGGTCCGGCCGGGAACGGGCCTTGCCCAGCATCGACATGCCGGCCTCGGAGACCTTCATCAGCTCGGTCCCGGTGGATATCAGCGAGTAGGCGCTCCGGACCAGCACACCGCCCGGCTTGCACGCCGGCATCGGCACGTCGAGCACCGCCAGCTCGCCACTCTTGTAGTTCTGAACGACCTGTTTCACCGAAGTCCTCTTGTTTCTACGCAGTCAGTTCTCGCCGGACCCGGAGGTCGCGCCGCGATACCAGTACTCGAGGGTCAGCACATGCCACAGATGCTTGGAGAAGTCCCGCTGCCCGGCGGCGTCCTCCGCGACCATGCGCGCCAGCGCGTCGCGGCGCAGGAGCCCGGACCGGACGAGGACGCCGTCGTGCACCACCTCGCGGACCAGCGGTGCCAGATCCCGGCTCATCCAGGCCCGCAGCGGGGCGCTGAACAGGCCCTTCGGCCGGTACACGATCTCCCGGGGCAGGATCGAGGTGGCCGCCTCTTTGAGGACGGCCTTGCCCTGCCGGCCGACGATCTTGCGGTCGCCCGGCACGGCGAACGCCGCCTTGACCACCTCGACGTCCACGTACGGCACCCGCACCTCGGTCGACGCCGCCATGCTCGACCGGTCCGTGTACGCGAGGTTCAGGCCCGGCAGGAACATCCGCGCGTCGCCCAGGCACATGCGGTTCACGAAGTCGTCCAGGTCGTTGTCCCGGTAGACGTCCGCGTGCTCGGTCAGCACGTCATCGACCGTCCCGGCCAGATCCGGATCGACCAGGTCGAGCAGCTCGGACCGGTCGTACATGGTGTAGCTGCGCCGGAACGCGGTCTCCTCCGGCAGATCCGCGAAGGACAGGAACCGCTTCGCGAAGCGCACCGACCGGTACCCCCGGCGGGCCGTGGCGACCGGCAGCCGGTCCACGGCCGCCGACACACCCCGCCGCAGGGGCCGCGGGACGCGCTGGTAGCGCAGCGCGATCAGGTTCGCCAGGTGCTTGCGGTAACCGGCGAACAGCTCGTCGGCCCCCATCCCCGACAGCATCACCTTGACCCCGGCCTCCCGGGCGGCCGAGCAGATCAGGAACGTGTTGATCGCGGCCGGGTCGCCGATCGGCTCGTCCAGGTGGTACGTCATCCGCGGCAGCATGTCGAGCACGTTCGGCGCGATCTCGATCTCGTGCAGATCGACGCCGAACCGCTCGGCCACCCGCCGGGCATAGCGCAGGTCGTCCGGCATCGCCTCGAACCGGGCGTCCTCGGCACGGAACCCGATCGTGTAGGCCGAGATGCCGGGCCGGTCGCGGGCCGCCAGCGCGGTCAGATAGCTGGAGTCGAGACCGCCGGAGAGGAACGTCGCCACGGGCACGTCGGCGAGCAGATGGCGCCGGGTCGACTCCTCGACGACGGCCGCGATGTCCGGCAGCTCGCCGCTCCGGGCCCGCTCCCGGCCCTCGGCGGCGACGTCCTTGAGGTTCCAGAACCGGCCGCGCTCCACCTGGCCGTCGGGCCGGCACCGCAGCCAGGTCCCCGGCGGCAGCTTCTCCGCCTCGCGGAACGCGCACCGCGAGTCCGGCACCCAGTAGTACAGGAGCGAGGCCACCAGCGCCGCCTGGTCCACCTCCAGCGACCCGCCGGTCACGGCGGCGAGCGCCTTGAGCTCGGAGGCGAACACCAGGCCCCCGCCCCGCCGCAGCAGGAACAGAGGCTTGATGCCGAGCTGGTCGCGGGCGAGCACCAGCTCACCGGTCCGCTCGTCGAAGATCCCGAACGCGAACATGCCGCGCAGCCGCGGCAGGCAGTCCGTGCCCCAGCGCCGCCACGCCTCGAGGAGCACCTCCGAGTCGGAGGTACCCCGGAAACGCACCCCGGCGGCCGTCAGTTCGGCGCGCAGCTCGGGCGCGTTGTACAGCTCGCCGTTGTACGTCAGGACGAGGCCGTCCGAGACCATCGGCTGGGCGCCGGTCTCGGACAGGTCGACGATGGCCAGCCGGCGGTGCCCGAGGTGCACTTCGCCGTCACCGGCGGAGTGGCTGTAACGGCCCGCCCCGTCCGGACCACGGTGGGCGAGGATGTCGGTGAGCCGGTCGGCCACGACCTTCCCGTCCGGCCACCGGTACGTGCCTGCGATGCCACACATGTCCTACCGTGCCTCCTGGTCGCTTTCCGGTACCCGTGCCCACATGGGCAGCCGCTCCGCCCGCCGCCGGCCCGTTCCGCTCTGCCGGGCGAGCAGTTCCTTCCGCCCGCGCAGCGCGGTCTGCAGGCCGTCCCACAGCGTGCCGTCGGTCCGGTCCCGCGGATCGGGATCGATCAGCACCACACCGATCACCGGGATGTGCTGGTCGGCGAGTTGCCGCGCCACGGTGTGCAGCCATGCGGCGCTGCCGTGCCCGGCCCGCACGACGAGCACGGTCCGCGTGCCGAGGTACTGGAGGTCGGTCCACGCCGTGCCGGGCGCCACCGAGCCGACGCCGATCAGGCGCTCCTGGTGCGCCACGGCCGCGGCGCGCTCGCCGCCGACCACCACCGGGTCTCCCGGCCTCGGGCGGCGGTCGGCGAGCTGCCGGCCGGGCAGACCGTCGACGACGACCACCGGCCCGTCCGCCGACAGGGCCCTGGTGAGGTCCAGGGCGATCACGCTCGCGTCGCGCGCACAGCCGAGTTCCAGCAGCGACACCGGTTCCGCTGAGCCGTGCACGGTACGCGCCAGGGACGCGGCGAGCCGTTCGCGGGCCGCCCGGGCCCGGCGGCGCCGCCACGGCGCGGACGACCCGCGGGGCAGCTCCGCGATGACCGAGGCGCCGAGGTTCGCCGCGATCTCCCGGCGCAGCACCGGGCGGTCCGCCACCACCGCGCCGACCGCGGACACCGCGAGCCCGAGGACCAGCCCGAGGGCGAACCCGATCGCGGCGTCGGTGGCGGCGGTCCTGGGCAGAGAGTGCCGCACCGCCCGCGGGGCGTCCACGATCTGCGTGCCGGCCACGAGCCGGGGTGTGCCGACGCGTGCCTCGGCGGCGCGCTGGTCGAAATCGCTGATGCGCGAGGTGAGTTCGGCCCGGCGGGCGAAGAGCGACTCCATGTTCGCCGACGCCTTCGGTCCGCTCTGCGGCGCCCCGTCCCCGATCGACTTGTTGACCTGGGCGAGTTCGTCCCGCATCCGGTCGCGCTGGTCGAGCAGGGCCTTCGCCTCGGCGTTCGCCGCCTCCTGTATCCGCCTCACGTGGTCCGCGACGAACACGTCGGCCAGCGCCTGGGCGCGGGCCACCGCCTCCGCGTCCGTGTCACCGGTCACCTCGATCTGCAGCAGGTTGTTGGTCAGGCCGGCACCCGTGTAGTCCCGCATGAAGTCCTCCGGCTTCTCGGGGGACTTGAGGGACTGCAGGGCCTTGCCGGCGATACGGGTGGTCTGCAGCAGCGCGACGTCGGTGCGGATCAGCGTTCCGGGGTCGTTCGGCTGGTCCTCCTGGTGCGCGACCAGCAGCTTGGTCACCGCGGTCGGCGGCGGCGGCAGCAGTACCGCCACCGCCGTGCCGAGGAGCAGCCCCAGCAGCGCCAGGGAGGACCAGACGCGGCGCCGCCTCCGCACCGCCACGACCAGCGACTGCAGGTCGAGCAGGGGAGCGGCGGCCGGCGGCTCGGATGTCGTACTCGTCGTCACCCTGCAACTCCCGTCGCCTCGTCGGCCACCGCGAGCTCCGGTGCGACGGCATGTCGGGTACGGCCGGCGGACCGTGCCGGACGGGTCAGGACCGTGCCCGCGAGGACGATGCCGACGACCTCGTGCCCGGCGTCCGCGCACGCCTCGGCGACGCCGGCGAGCTCGCCGGCGGTCCAGTTGGCCGCGCTGAGCACGACCAGGGCACCGGACTCGTCGTCGCGGTCCGGCAGCATCGGCTGGGACACCGAGACCCCCACCATCCGCAGCAGGGGGTGTCCCTTGCCCGAAGCGCCCGGGGAGGGATCGCCCGGGGCCTCGGCGACGAGCTGCTCGGCGGCCCGGCGGGCGATCTCGTCGCCGTCCGGGACGACGACCAGCAGTCGCCGGGAGGCCGGCAGCCGGTCCCGGAGGCGGGCGTACACCCGCCGGTAGCGGACCTGTCGGCTCGCCTCGTCGCCGGACGTCCGCGGCGCCGGTATGTCCCACCGGACGTCGACGCCGAGGAGCCGGCGGATCCAGGCCCGCGGGCCACGGCCTCCCGGCCGGTGCGCGGCCCGCTCGGCGGGCACGTCGACCGTACCCAGCAGCGTCGAGCCCAGTGCCGCGGCGATCTCCGGTTCGGTGCGCAGCCGGCGGCTCATCCGGGCGGCGGTGAGATGGGCGACGACCGCGACCAGGAAGAACAGCAGCGCCCCGGCGACGATGAGCTGCGTCCTCGTCGGCGGTGCCTCGCCGGCCGGCCGGGCCGCCGGGCCCATGACGACCAGGTTGGCCTTGACGGCCTTGTTGGCGGCCGGGTCGGCCTGGTCCAGCTTGTCGACGGCCTCCCGCAGCGCGGTGCGCAGCTTCTCCAGGTCGGTGCGGGTCTGCACGCTCTCCACGGTCCGTCCCGGGTCGGCCGCGTCCGCCAGCTCGGTGATACGGCGGTCGGTCTGCACGACCAGCTGGCGCAGCGCGTCGAGCCGCGCCGCCGCGTCGAGGTCGGCGTTGTTTCCCGTGATCTGTGCGGCGAACGCGACGAACTGCCGGGCCACCTGGTCGGAGAGCTGCTGTGCCCGCTCCGGGGTGTCGGCCGTGCCCGAGATCTTGATGATGTTCCCGTCGGAGGTCTCGGCGCTCACCTGTTCCCGCAGCTCGCGGCCGCCGACCCCGTGCCAGCCGAGGGCGGCGGCGGCGCGGTCGACCACCACCGAACTGGTCGCGATCTCCGTCTGGGTCCTGAGCTCGCGTTCCTCCCAGGCTCCGGGCAGCAGGACCGAGGCCGACGTCGTGTAGCGCGGCGGAAGAAGAAAGGAGGTGCTGTAGCCGACGAGCGCGCCCACCACCACGAGGAGGGCGAGCAGCCGCCGGCGCCGACGGACAATCCGCCCGATCGTGACCAGGCGTATCGTGTCATCGCTCAACGGTGCGGCCTCGTCCCTGTGCCGTCCGGGGAGCCCGCCGACACCACGGCGTGGTCACGGCAGGCAGCGGCGTAGGCGGCGAGCAGCGACCGCTGGGAGTTCCGCCAGGCGAGCGGCCCGTTGATCCGCTCCTGGCCGATCTTGCCCATGCGGGCCCGCTCCTCCGGATCGTCCAGCAGCAGCGCGACGAGCCGGGCGAACTCGGTCTCGTCGTCGGCGGCCGCGTAGACGGCGGCGTCACCGGCGGAGACCCGGGCCTCCTTGAGGTCGAACGAGACGATCGGCCGGCCCATCACCATGTACTCCAGGACCTTGTTCATGGTCGACACGTCGTTGAGCGGGTTGCACGGGTCGGGGGAGAGGCACACGTCCGCGGTGGACAGGTAGCGCACCAGATCGGCGTCCGGCACGCGCCCGGTGAACTCCACCTGCTCCGAGAGCCCGAGCCGCCGGGACAGCTCCACCATCGCGTCGAAGGTGTCGCCGGAGCCGACGAACACCGCGTGCCAGTCGGTCCGTCCGTGCACGTCGCGCAGCTTCGCGAGCGCCCGCAGGGCGTAGTCGACGCCGTCCTGCGGTCCCATGACGCCGAGATAGCACAGCAGATGGGGCTTGCCGCGCTTCAACTCCGGCTCCGGCGGCACGGGGTGGAACCGTTCGGTGTCGGGCGCGCTGCGCACCACGAACACGTCCTCGGGCCGCTTGCCGCCGCGGCGCACCGCGACGTCCCGGTAGCTCTCGTTCGTGGCGAGCACGACGTCCGCGGCCCGGTAAGTGCGCCGTTCCAGCGCGCACACGGCGCGGTAGAGCAGGTCCTTGCCGCGGTCGAACCGGGAGAGGTACAGCTCGGGCACCAGGTCGTGCTGGTCGAAGACGAAGCGCGCCCCGCGCCGCTTCAGCCACAGGGCGGGCAGGAACAGCAGGTCCGGCGGGTTGCAGGCGTGGACCACGTCGACCGGGCCGACCTTCCGGGCCAGCCGGAGCGTGTGCCACAGCGCCGATCCGTACTCCCGCAGGTAGCCGGCCGGCCCGCCGGTCGCCGCGCGCAGCGGGTAGCGGTGGATCCGCACCCCGTCGATCTCCGCCTCCGGCTCCGTGTCCCGCTTGGTCCCGCGGGGGCAGATGACGTCCACCTGCCAGCCCGCGGCGCGCAGCGTCGTGCACTCCTGCCACACCCGTCGGTCGAACGGCACCGACAGGTTCTCCACCAGGATCAGCGCGCGCCGGCTCGGCCGGTCGCCGCTGGTCTCGTCACCAAGCAAGGCCCACGTACCCAGGTTCGGCCCGGCGCACGTCGGCGTCGGGAAGGTGGATGAGGTCGATGATCACCGGGTCTCCGCCATGGGGCAGCGCCGACAGCACGGCCGGGTCCCTGGTCCCGACCAGGCACACCTCGGCGTGCTCCAGCACCTCGTCGACGGAGTCGGCGAGCAGCTGCGCGAGGTGCGGCAGCCGGTTCTCGATGTACTCGCGGTTCGCGCCGAGCAGCCGGGACAGGCTCACGTTGGCGTCGTGGATCCGCAGGTCGTACCCCTTGCCGAAGAGCCGCTCCGCCAGCTCGACGAGGGGGCTCTCGCGCAGGTCGTCGGTGCCGGGCTTGAAGGACAGCCCGAACAGGCCCACCCGGCGCTTGCCGGTGCGCTCGACCAGCTCCACCGCGCGCTGGAGGTGGTCGGAGTTGGAGGGCAGCACATGGGCGAGGATCGGCACCGAGACGTCGGCCCGCTGCGCCGCGTGGACGAGGCTGCGCAGGTCCTTGGGCAGGCAGGAGCCGCCGAAGGCGAAACCGGGCCGCAGATAGGCGGGGCTGATGTTCAGCTTGCGGTCGGCCAGGAACACGTCCATCACCTGGTGCGAGTCCACGCCGAGTGCCTGGCACACGGCGCCGAGCTCGTTCGCGAAGCCGATCTTGAGGCCGTGGAACGCGTTGTCCGCGTACTTGATCGCCTCGGCCGTCGGGACCGGCACCCGGAACACCTCGCCGGGTACGCCGTCGTACAGCGCCGCCACCACGTCGCCGCTCGCCGGGTCCAGCTCGCCGATGACCGTCTTGGGCGGGTCGAAGAAGTCCCGCACGCTCGTGCCCTCGCGCAGGAACTCCGGGTTGACCGCGACCCCGACGTCCACCCCGGCCGTGCCGCCGACGAACTTCTCGAGGATCGGCACCAGCAGGTTCAGGCAGGTGCCCGGGAGCATGGTGCTGCGGAACACGACGGTGTGCCGTCCGCCCCGCTCGGCCAGCGCGGCACCGATCTCCTCGGTGACCCGCTCCAAGTACGTCGTGCACAGGCTGCCGTTGGGCTCCGACGGCGTCCCCACGCAGATCAGGGACACCTCGCTGCCCATGATCGCCTCGCGGACGTCGTCCGTGGCTCTTAAGGCCCCGGACTCCACGACCTCGGCGACGAGCTCGCCGATCCCCTCCTCGACCACCGGGGCCTTGCCGTCGTTGACCAGGTCGACCTTCACCTGGTTGACGTCCACCCCGATGACCTCGTGACCCATGCTGGCCAGGCACGCGGCCGACACGCAGCCCACGTAGCCGAGCCCGAAAACGCTGACTCTCATGCCCCGCTCCTCCCCCCAGGCAGGCCCTTGCGGCCTGCGGTCCGTGCGTCGGCCGGACGACGACCCCCGCGCATCAGTACGCCCCCTGCCCGTAGAGCACGGCACGCAGCGTCTTCCACAAGATCACCGTGTCCAGGGCGAGCGACCAGTCCTCCACGTAGCGGAGGTCCAGCCGGACCGCCTCCTCCCACGACAGGTCGCTGCGCCCGCTGATCTGCCACAGCCCGGTGAGCCCGGGCTTCACCAGCAGCCGTCGCCGGATGTCCGGTCCGTACGCCGCGGACTCCTCCGGCAGCGGGGGCCGCGGGCCGACGAGCGACATCGAGCCGGTGAGCACGTTGACGAGCTGCGGGAGTTCGTCGAGCGAGTAGCGGCGCAGCACCGATCCCACCCGGGTCACCCGCGGATCCCGGCGCAGCTTGAACAGCAGGCCGGCGCCCTCGTTGAGCTCGGCCAGCTCGTCGCGTGCCCGGTCGGCTCCGACGACCATGGTGCGGAACTTCAGAATGGTGAACTCCCGGCCGTCCTTGCCGACCCTGCGCTGCCGGTAGAACGCCCCGCCCCGGCTGTCCAGCAGCACGAGCAGCCCGACGAGCAGCATCAGCGGCGCGAACAGCAGCAGCAGGATCACCGCGCCCAACCGGTCGACGACCTCCTTGAACGCGCGGCGGCCTCCGGTGAAGGTCGGCATGCTGACCCGCAGCAGCGGGATCCCCAGCACCGCGTCGACGTGCAGCCGCGGGCCGGCCACCTCCATCAGCACGGGCGCCACGACCATCTCGGCGTCGCTTCCCTCCAGGTTCCAGGCCAGCCGCTGCAGTCGGTCCGGCGACCAGTGCGGGTCCGGTGTGACCGCGACGACGCGGTAGCCGTCGCGGCGGACGTGGTTGGCGACGTCCGCCAGCCGGCCGACGACCGGCACTCCGTCCAGCTGGTCTCCGTCCGGCCCGAGACCGTCCGTCGTGCACACGGCTTCCACCCGCCAGCCGAGGTGCGGGAACTTGCGGGTCCGGGTGATCAGGTCGCTCACGGTGGCCGGGCTCCCGGCGGCGAGCACCGGTCGCAGGCACCGTCCTTCCTTGCGGTGTTTGTGCAGCCAGAGGCGCAGCAGGTACCGCGCCGTCATGGTGGTGAGTGCGATCGCGGGGATCGCGACGAAGATCCACAGCTTGATGTTGCGCGAGGTGAGGGCGATGCCGCCGAGCGCCAGCACGACGGTCGCCGTGAACAGGGAGCGTCCGAGCCGGCGGAACTCCTCGGCGCCCTGGCCGAGGACGGCCGGAGCCCACGATCGGCTCACCGCCAGTGCCGCCAGCACCAGCAGCTCGGTGCCGAACGCGAGAATGCCCCACTTCTCATGCCAGTTGGCCGCGTCCCGGGACCCGAAGAAGTTCCCGATCGCCGCCACGACGAAGGCGGTGGCCACCGTGTCGCTGATGATCACGGTACGGCGGTACCGCTGCTCCCAGTCGATCGCGGACCGGCTGATGGCCCCCTCCGCCAGACGCCCACGCGTCGACGGAAACGGGCTGACTACTCCCCCCTGCCGCACAGAACCCCCCAGGTCCCCCAGTGATTCGACGTGCTCGCCTAACACTGTTCCTCCCCCCGGGAGGCCCCCGCCCTCCCGCACATGACGTGCCGGCTGTCTCGGTTACCGAGCAACCAGCCGGCGACAGCAGACCTGCCTGTCCCGCCAGACTCTCCAAGTGTTCGGGAACCCGCTGAAACCCCGGGCGCTCCCCGCACCCGAGGCCCCCCCTAGGGCCCCAAGAACTGACCACCCCACGCCTTGCGCGGGGCGCGCGACTGCTGACCTTCCGTAGCGCCGGACCTATTGATCGTTAGTGGTCGCCTCGTATCCGAACAGCTGAAGCACGGTCAATCTAGACCATCGGGGCCACGTATGGAGAGGGGATGTGTGCAATTCGTGGTCAAGCTTTGAGGTTGGCCAAAGATCGGCGACGGGCGACGGGTTCCGTGCCCTCGCGGCACGCCGGAACAGCCCGCTCGGCCCCGGCCGCGGCCCCCGTGGAGCTGCGCTTGCCGGGCCCCAACAAGCCTTCTTTAAGCCGGAGTTCGGCTCCGTTCTCGCACTGTTCACGCCGCGGTCCACGGGGGAGAGCTTGATCGACATTCGCGCCACGCAGGGGGTGATCGCCGCGCCGCAGGGCCTGGCCGTAAGGGCTGGAAAGGGGTCTGACTTAGGTTTTTACCTTCACGTGGATCATTCTTTGCATCGCCCCCGAGGTGGTTTATGTGGAGTGTGAAGCAATCGTGAAGCCCGTGAATAGGCCATCTGAATACAGGATTCCGGTATTCGGCGGCCTGCTCCTTCCACGCCCTACCGGATGCGCCTCACCCTGCGGCGCTGTCTGGCCTTGATCAGGTTGGTGCGGGCCCTGACGGTGCCGGGGTGGTCGGGACCGAGGATGCGCTCGCAGTCCGCGACGACCTTCTCCAGCATGGCGAGGCCCTTGTGGATGCTGCCCGCGTCCGAGTAGCCGATGGCGAGGTTGCCGCGGGCGGTGAGGGTGCCGGGGTGTTCGGGGCCGAGAATGCGGAGGCAGTCGGCGGTGACGCGTTCCATGAGGGTCACCGCCTTGGCGATGCGGCCGGCCTGGTGGTACGAGCCGGCCAGGTTGGCGCGGGCGGTGAGCGAGTTCGGGTGGTGGTGACCGAGGACGCGTGCGCAGTCGGCGGCGACCTGCTCCATGAGGGCGATGGCCTTCCAGGTGCGGCCCGCTTCCTGGTAGGAGCCGGCGAGGTTGCCGCGGGCGGCGAGGGTCTCGGGATGGTGGACCCCGAGGTTCCGCTCGCAGTCCGCCACGACGTGCTCCAGGAGGGCGATCGCCTCCCAGGTGCGGTCCGACTGTTGGTAGGAGGCGGCCAGGTTGCCGCGCGCCTTGAGGGTCTCGGGGTGGTGGGCGCCGAGCAGCCGCTCACTGTCGACGGACACCTGTTCGAGGAGGTCGATGGATCGCTGGGTGTGACCGGCGTGCTGGTACGCGCCGGCCAGGTTGGCGAGGGTCGTGAGGGTGTTGGGGTGGTGGGGGCCGAGCAGCCGTTGGCTGTCCGCCGCCACCTGCTCCACGAGGTCCACGGCTTGTTGGATACGGCCTGCCCGTTGGTACCCGCTGGCCAGGTTGCTGCGGGCTATGAGGGTGTCGGGGTGGTGTCCTCCGAGCAGTCGCCCGTGATCCGCCGCCACCTGTTCCAGCAGGTCCACGGCCTCTTGCGTGCGGCCGGCCTGGTAGTACGAGTTGGCGAGACAGCCGAGGGTGGTGAGGGCGCTGGGATGGTCGGATCCGAGCAGCCGGTCGCGGTCCGCCGCGACGCCTTCCAGCAGGTCGATCGACTTCTGGGTGTGGCCGCCCTGCTGGTACGAGTTGGCCAGGCTGCTGCGGGCCGTGAGGGTCTCGGGGTGATCGTGCCCGAGTATCCGCTCGGCGTCGGCCACCGCCTGTTCCAGCAGGTCGATCGCCTTCCGGGTGTGGCCCGCCTGCTGGTACGAGTTGGCCAGGTTGCCCCGGGCCGTCAGGCTGCTGGGATGGTCGTGCCCGAGCAGCCGCTCGTGATCCGCCGCCACCTGTTCCAGGAGGGCCGTGGCCCGCTGGGTGTGGCCCGCCTGCTGGTACGAGCTGGCCAGGTTGCCCCGCACCGACAGGGTGTTGGGGTGGTCGGGGCCGAGGATCCGCTCGCAGTCCGCCAACAGGCGTTCCAGGCCGTCGACCGCCTCGTGGGTGCGGCCCGCGCCCCGGTACGACCCGGCCAGGTTGCCCCGGACCGTGAGGGTCCGGGGATGGTCGGGGCCGGCGAGCCGCTCGCAGTCCGTCACCAGGCGTTCCAGCAGGCCGATCGCCTCGTGGATACGGCCCGCTTGCTGGTAGGAGCCGGCCAGATTGCTGCGGGCCGTGAGCGTCTCGGGGTGGTCGACCCCGAGCACGCGCCGGTGATCGACGGTCACCTGTTCCAGGAGGTCGACGGCGTCCTGGAGACGGCCCGCCTGCTGGTACGAGCCCGCCAGGCTGCCGCGGGCCGTGAGGGTGTTGGGGTGATCGTGCCCGAGGACCCGCTCGCAGTCCGCCACGACTCGTTCCAGCAGGGTCAGCGCCTCCTGGGTGCGGCCCGCGTACTGGTAGGAGGTGGCCAGGTTGCCGCGGACCGCGAGAGTGCTGGGGTGGTCGGGTCCGAGGAGCCGCTCGCGGTCCGCGTTCACCTGTTCCAGCAGGCCGATCGCCTCCTGGGTGCGGCCCGCTTGCTGGTAGGAGCCGGCCAGGTTGGTGCGGGCCGTGAGGGTGTCGCGGTGGTCGGGTCCGAGCAGCCGCTCGCATGCGGGTACGGCCTGTTCCAACAGGGCGATCGCCTGTTGGGTGCGGCCCGCGTGGCGGTACGCGCCGGCCAGTCTGACGCGGACCGGGGGGAGTTCCGGATGGTCTTCGCCGAGCTTCGCCTCGGCGAGGGGGACGAGGCGCTCCCAGTACGCGGTCGCGGCGCTGGGGAAGCCCGCCGAGAGGAGACTGTCGCCGGCCCGGTAGAGGACCAGGCGCCCTCCCTCGCTGTCCCAGAGGTGGTCGTGGGCGTGCCGGGCCAGCGTGTCGGTGTTGGTGCGCAGGGCGGCGGCGAAGTCCGGCTGGGACTGGTCGGTTTCGGGCCAGATGGAGACGAGGCCCTGCGCGACGACGACGGCGAGGTCGCGGAGCTCGGCCTCCGGGGTGTCCTCGAGTACGGCGCGGGCGGTGAGGGCGTGGATGCGGAGGGCACGGGGTTCGGCGGGGGTGTCGTACGTGATGAGGGCGTAGCGGTGGAGGAGCTGGAGGACGCTGTGGGCCTCCGCCTCGGTGACCGGGGTGTCGTCCGGCCGGTGGGTGGTGAGGTGGTCGAGGAGGGGGGTGGCGGCCCAGAGGGCGCGGGGGTGACCGGCGGGGTCGAGGAGGGCGGCGAGCCGCAGCGCGGGGACGGCGAGTCCCGTGGTGTCGGCGGAGCGGGCCGCGTCGAGGGAGAGGAGGAGCGCGACGGTGATCTGCCGGCCGTAGCCCTCGGTGTCGGCGGATTCGGGCAGCGCGTCGGCCAGGCGGGTGGCGCGGTTGTCGAACCGGCCCAAGTACTGGGTGCAGGTGAGGTTCTCGTTGAGCATGTGGGCGGCCGCGAGGCCCAGGGCGAGGGGCAGGTGCCCGAGGGCTTCGGCGAGGGCGGGGGCCTGGTCGTCGAGCAGGTGGCCCATGCGGTCGCCGTCGAGGCGTTGTCCGAGATAGGAGAGGGACTCCTCCGGCGTGTACACGGTGATGTCGATCCGCGTGCGCCCGCCGCCGGTGAGGCGGGCGTCGTTGAGGCGGGTGGTGGCCAGGACCCACCCCGTCCCGGTCCGGCTGACGGGCCACCAGGTGCCCAGCGTGGCCGGATCGGTGATGTCGTCGAGGACGACGAGCCACCGCCTGGACGTCGTGGCCAGCCACTTCAGCAGGGCCCGGGCGTCGGCTTCCGGGTCGTCGCCGGTCGCACCGGGCAGCTGGAGGTCGGCCGCGGCCTGGGCGTACTGGGTGATCACCTGCTGGAGTTCGGTCGCGGGCGCCCAGACGACGAGGTCGGCGCCCTCGTCGAGGAAGTCGGTGGCGCAGGCGGCGGCGAGCTGGGTCTTGCCGACCCCTCCTCCGCCGGCGAGCACCTGGGTCAGGACCACCGACCCGCCGGCCGACCGCGTCGCGTCGATGCGCTCGCGCAGGACGCTGCGTGACTGGAAGGCCGTGGCCTGCGTGGGCACCGGGCCCACTTCGACCGGCCACACCACGGCGGGGCGGGCCGGCGCGGCCGTTCCGTGGTCGGCGGTCACCTCCTCCGGCAACGTGGAGGTACCCGGGTGCGCGTGGCGGGCGACGATCCGGGCGAAGTCCGGCAGGGCCAGCGCCTTGTGGATGGGCGCGGCGTGGAGGCGGCGCCAGTCCATGGTGCGGTTGTCCTCGACGGCCACCCCCACGAGCCGGCCGTGGCAGAAGATCGCCGAGCCCGACGCCCCGGCCCACGGCCGCTTGCCCGCGCGTCCGGGTGCGGGCCAGATCCGGCAGTCCAGCACCCAGCCGGCCATGGACGTGGAGACCGCGGACAGCTCGCCGCGCAGGTCCTCGACCTGTGCGGGGCTCCCGGCGTCGGCGGCGAACGCGGGGAATCCGGCGCCGCTGTACGGCATCGCGCCGGTGCCGCCGGGACGGCCCCAGGCCACCGCGCCGCCGGTGGTCGGCACCGGTTCGTCGAGCCAGAGCAGGGCGATGTCCAGGGCGTCCGGTGGAGGGGCGTCCTGCAGCGGGTCCGGCCAGCAGACCTGCGCCCGGCGTCGTTCGAGTTCCCCGAAGTGGGTGTGGCCGACGTGGGTCTCGACCTGTTCGGCCCAGTGGCCTTCGGGCCGGACCACGTGCAGGGCCGTCAGGACCAGATGGGGGCCTACGAGATAGCCGGAGCCGCATCCCTGCGGGCCGCCGGTGGCGACCCGTACGAGGCGTCGTGGGTCCACCTCATACCTCCCACGGCCGCAGTCCGACGCCCTTCTGGTCGGGAACGGTGGCGGCGGCCGGCGGGGCGTCGGCGGAGCCCTGCGCCGCCGTGGGGGCGCCGGTCGGCTCCAGGCCGCCCTCGGCGCGGCGGATCTTGGCCCGCTCGCCGCCCAGCGCTTCGTCGTGGACCTGGAGGGTGAGGGTCAGGGTCTGGCGCAGGGTGCTGCCCAGCGCGCCGCCGGCCTCCCCGGCGACCTTGGCGCCGAACGCCCCGACCTCGACGTTCACCTTGCCGTTGCCGTCCCGGCGGAACTCCAGCTCGAGTGTCACCTCGGCCTGCTCCACCTCGAACCGGAACTGCTCGTGGGAGCCCTCGTCCTGAGCCGCGTACAACTCCTGGCGCAGTTCGCTCAGCGCCTCGGCCAGTGAAATTCCCCTGTCCATGGGATCCCCCTCGTCCAGTGACACCCTGTGGTGACGTCCCGGACAGAAGTCTGTCCTATACGCCCCACCCACCGCAGGCGTTCGCCGGTCCGTTCCCACCCCCGGGGCGCGTGGTGACCCCAGGGGATTCTGTGACGAGGGTCACGCGTGTGACGCGTGATGTTCGTGGGGTCAGATCCGCTTGATCACCTGGCGAGTTCCGCCGCTTCGATGGGGAGGGTGGTCACCGATGGATCGCGAGTGCCTGACGTTGTGCGCGGCCGACATGGGCCGGCACGCCGCCGAGTTCGTCGAGGGCGTGGCCGCCAGAGGGCGGCTGCCCCTGGACTACACGGCGGGCAGCCTGCGCCTGGTGGACCGGCTGATCGACGGGCTGCGCAGGGGTGGGGCCGGGCGGGACGAGGTGGCCGGACCGCTGACGGGCCTGGGGGCGTACGTGGGCGAGGTGTTGGTACGGGAGGCGGGGGCGGTGTGGGTGGACCTCCCGCCCGGGCACCTGCTGCGGTCCGTCTTCGCGCACCCCGTCGGGGTGCGGATGCCGGACGGACGGGTGTGGAATCCGCTCGGCCGCACGGTCAACCGCTTCGAGATAGGCCCCGGTGAGTCCCTCCAGACCTACTTCCTCACCCTGCACGGGCGCCGGTCGCCCCGCCTGAGCCGGGGTCCGGTCCGCAGAGCCGACAGGCCGTCGGCGCACACCTGTTGACAGTCTGACAGGATGAACGCCTTCCGGTCCCTCGGCGCGACCGGGAGTCCGGAACGCGTACGGTTGTGAAGAGGGTCGTGTGGGCGAGGGAACGGGGCGGGTGCCCACCGCGGCACACGGCCCCGAGCGGGACGCGGAGCTCGGCGCCGCCGTCGAGCGGGCCCGGCACGGCGACGAGGACGCCTTCGCGACGGCGTACCGGATCGTCCAGCCCGGCCTCCTCGGTTACCTGAGGGGAATCGTCGGCGACGACGCCGAGGACGTGGCCTCCGACGCGTGGCTGGAGATCGCCCGGGACCTCGGCCGCTTCCGCGGCGACAGCGCGGGCTTCCGCGGCTGGACCGCGACCATCGCCCGCCACCGTGCCCTCGACCATCTGCGCCGTGTACGGTCCCGGCCGCGCCCCACCGGCATCGAGCAGGACGTACTGGACCTCCCCGCCACGGGGGACGCGGCCGGCGAGGCCCTGGACGCCCTGTCGACGGAGCACGCGCTGGCCCTGATCGCGGGCCTGCCGCGGGACCAGGCCGAGGCCGTGCTGCTGCGCGTCGTCGTCGGCCTCGACGGACCGACGGCCGCCCGGGTGCTGGGCAAGCGTCCCGGTGCGGTACGGTCCGCGGCACATAGGGGATTGAAGCGACTTGCGCGGCAACTCACGGGGAGGGAGAGGTGACGTATGCCTGACGATCAGCGGAACGGCGCCCTGGAGGACTCCCTGCGGGCCGCGCTCGGCGCCCCGACCGGGCGGGCCCGCCCCGCCGACGGCCCCACCCCGGACGGCGACCCGACGGCGCGGGAGGCCGAGGCGCGCGCCGTCGCCGCCTTCCGGGCCGCCCGCGACGCGGGCCTGCACAGGGCACGGCCGACGCGCCGCCGCGACGACTGGACCCCCGCCACCGGACGGCGGCGCCCCGTGCGTTCCGTCAGGACGGCGGTGGCCGCGCTGATCGCCAGCGTCACGCTGGGCGGCGTGGCCGTCGCCACCGGCGGCCTCCCCGACCGTTTCCCCGGCACCCCCTCCCCGGCCCCCGAACCCCGTGCCGTCGGCAGCACGCCCGCCCCGGCCCCCGGCCGGACGAGGGCCGGGTCGACACCCCCCGGACCGCCGGAGACCAGCACCCCGGTCCACCCGGACGGCCACCCCCCGCCGCCGGCCGGCGGCCGCGACGACCTGTGCCGCGCGTACGGGAAGCCGGACAAGGCGGAGAAGCCCCGGACGCCGGAGAAGCCGGACAAGGGGCAGAGGCCGGAGAAGCCGGAGAAGCCCCGGATGGCGGAGAAGGCCGGCGAGGACGCGACCCCGGGCCAGGGCGGCTGCGGCCACCCCCCGCACCCCGGCCACG
Organism: Streptomyces sp. NPDC059534; assembly: GCF_042743475.1. Classification (NCBI taxonomy): domain Bacteria; kingdom Bacillati; phylum Actinomycetota; class Actinomycetes; order Kitasatosporales; family Streptomycetaceae; genus Streptomyces; species Streptomyces sp. NPDC059534. Next base: position 23,837 of record NZ_JBHWAQ010000032.1, on the reverse strand, counting down.
ACCCGGCCGCCGGGCCCGGAACGAGGAACGGCGTCGGACCGGGCACCCCCTCGCCGCGCCCGGGCAAGGCGGCGAACGGCCGGGCGACCGCCGGGCCGTACGGCGCTACGGTTCGACCAGGCCCACCCGAATCGCGTAACGGGTGAGCTCCAGGCGGTCGCGCATGCCGAGCTTCTGCAGGATGTTGGCGCGGTGGCGTTCGACGGTCTTGGGGCTGATGACGAGGAGTTCGGCGATCTCCTTGGAACTGTGGCCCTCGGCGACGAGTTTGAGGATCTCCTCCTCGCGCTCGGTGACGGCCTTGGCGGGGAGGGGCCTGCCCTGTTCCGCGCGGTCGAGGTAGCTGCGGACGAGGGCGGTCTCGGCGCCGGGGTAGATGAACGGCTCGTCGCGTACGGCCGCGCGGCACGCCTCGACCAGGTCGCGGTCGGCGACGGACTTGAGGACGTAGCCGCTCGCGCCCGCCTTGAGCGCCTCGAAGAAGTACTGCTCGTTGTCGTACATGGTCAGGATCAGGATCCGCAGCTCCGGCCGGAGGCGGCTGAGTTCGCGGGCCGCCTGCAGACCGGTGCGGCGGGGCATGGAGATGTCCAGGACCGCCAGGTCGATCCCGCCGGAGCGGGCCAGCGCCACGGCCTCGGCCCCGTCCGCGGCCTCGGCGACGACGGTGAGGTCCGGTTCGGCGTCGAGGATGAGCCGGACTCCGCCGCGCACGAGGGCGTGGTCGTCGGCGAGCAGGATCCGGGTGGGGCGCGGGGGAGTCGTCGTACCGGACGGTTCGGTCATGGTGCCTCCGCCTTCGGGTTCCCGGCACCCCTGGTGTCCAGGCGGACTTCGGTGCCCCCGCCGTCGGCGTCGCCGACGGTGAGTTCCGCGCCGATGAGCAGGGCGCGTTCGCGCATCCCGCGGAGGCCGGCGCCTTCGGCGGCCCGTCCCGTGCCGCGGCCGTCGTCGCGGACCAGCAGACGCACCCCGCCGTGGGGCAGCAGGCGCAGGCACAGGTCGACGTGGCTCGCGCCCGAGTGGCGGGCCGTGTTGGTGAGGCCCTCCTGGGCCACCCGGTACAGGACGAGTTCGGTCTCGGGGTCGAGCGGCGGCAGGCCGGTGTCGATGCGGGGACGCACGGACAGCCCGCGCGTGGAGAACTCGGAGGCCAGGGAGCGCAGCGCGCTGTGCAGACCGAGCTCCTCCAGGACGCCCGGCCGCAGACGGCGTGCGATGCGCCGGATCTCGTCGAGGCTTGCCCGGGTGGTCTCCTGCGCCTGCCGGAGTTCGGGACGCAGCTCGTCGGGGGCGTGGTCGGCGGCGACCTTCAGCTGGAGGAGTACGGCGGTGAGGGTCTGTCCCACCTCGTCGTGCAGCTCCTGCGCGATGCGCCGGCGCTCCGCCTCCTGCGCGGACAGCACGCGCGCGCTGCTGGCGGCCCGCTCGGCCTCGAGCCGGTCGAGCATGGTGTTGAACGTACGGGTCAGGTCGGCGACCTCGCCCCGCCCCGCCACCGGCGCCCGCCGCCCCGGCCGCAGCAGGTCCGCCGTCCGCATGGCGCGGGTGAGGCGCTGGAGCGGCGCGAGGCCGATCCGGAGGAGGACCGCGTTGGCGACGAGCATGGCGAGCAGCCCGGCCACGAGGACGACCGCCTCGCCCAGGAGGACCGGGGTGGAGACCGTGACGGGACCGAACAGCAGTAGCACGGCCACGACGAGGACCGAGGCGTTCAGGAGGAAGACGCGCCAGTACAGCGACACGATCCACTCCTCCCGCCGGTAGCCGTCGTACGCCGCCGTCATCCCCTCTGACCTGCGGCGGGACCCATGTCCCCGCCCCATCCTGACCAGCGGCACGGGGTCTTGTCCATCCGTGCCGACACCCATGTCGCGGGGCTCCGGGGAGATGGCACCATGACCGGGCCACGGGGGTGGCGAGCGGAGCCGTCACCCGGTCTCCGCCCTGTGGCCGTGCCCGGCCGCCCCCTGCCACGACCGCTCACGACCCTTGGGAGGGACGGGCCTGTGCCTGCTCCGCGGATGAGAACGACACCCCTGCCCGGCATCGGAGTCCAGTACGACTTCACCACGCGGGAGCACCGGGAGCTGTCGGTCATCGCGCACCGCGACGGCACCCGCACCGTGAACGTCTACCGGGCCGACGACCCCGACGCCTGCGCCCAGTCGCTCCACCTCACCGAGGGGGAGACGGCCTCGCTGATCGACGCGCTGATGCCCGCGCACCACAGCCCCAGCGTGCTCCACACCACCGACCTCGGCCTGGTCGCCGAGCGGATCGAGCTGTCCGCCCACTCGTACTGGAACGGGCGCGTGCTCGGCGAGACGCGGATGCGGACCGAGGCGGGCGCCTCCGTCGTCGCCGTGCTGCGCCGCTCCGGGGCGATACCGTCCCCGACGCCGGCGTTCCGGCTCGCCGGCGGTGACACGCTCATCGTGATCGGCACGCGCGAGGGCGTCGACGCGGCGGCCGCGATCCTCGGACAGGAGTGAGGGCGGGTGCATTCCGCGGTCTTCCTGATCGAATTCGGCGCCATCATCCTCGGTCTCGGCCTGCTCGGACGGCTGGCCGGCCGCTTCAGCTTCTCCCCGATCCCGCTCTACCTCCTCGCGGGGCTCGCCTTCGGCAAGGGCGGCCTGCTGCCGCTCGGCGCGAGCGAGGAGTTCGTCGCCATCGGCGCCGAGATCGGGGTGATACTCCTGCTGCTCATGCTCGGCCTGGAGTACACGGCCAGCGACCTCGTCTCCAACCTCAGGACCCAGTACCCCGCCGGGCTCGTCGACTTCGCCCTCAACGCCCTGCCCGGCGCCGCCGCGGCGCTGCTGCTCGGCTGGGGGCCCGTCGCCGCCGTCGTCCTGGCCGGCGTCACCTGGATCTCCTCCTCCGGCGTGATCGCCAAGGTCCTCGGCGACCTCGGCCGCCTCGGCAACCGCGAGACACCGGTCATCCTCAGCATCCTCGTCCTCGAGGACCTGGCGATGGCCGTCTACCTGCCCATCATCACGGCCCTGCTCGCCGGGGTCGGCCTCGCGGCCGGCAGCGCGACGCTCGCGATCGCCCTGGGCGTGGCCGGCGCCGTTCTCTTCGTCGCCGTCCGCTACGGGCGCCTGATCTCCCGGTTCGTCTCCAGCGACGACCCGGAGAAGCTGCTCCTCGTGGTCCTCGGCCTGACGCTGCTGGTCGCGGGCGTCGCCCAGCAGCTCCAGGTCTCCGCGGCCGTCGGGGCGTTCCTCGTCGGCATCGCCCTGTCCGGGGAGGTCGCGGAGGGCGCCCACACGCTGCTGAGCCCGCTGCGCGACCTGTTCGCCGCGGTCTTCTTCGTCTTCTTCGGACTGCACACCGACCCCGCGAGCATTCCGCCGGTCGTCCTCCCGGCGCTCGCCCTGGCCGTCGTCACGGCGCTGACCAAGATCGCCACCGGCCACTGGGCCGCGCGGCGGGCCGGCATCGGCGTCAAGGGCCGCTGGCGGGCCGGCGGCACCCTGGTCGCGCGCGGCGAGTTCTCCATCGTCATCGCCGGACTCGCCGTCACCGCCGGAGTGCAGCCGCAGCTGGGGCCCTTCGCCACCGCCTACGTGCTGATCCTCGTCGTGATCGGCCCGCTCACGGCCCGCTTCACCGAGCCGGTCGCCGCCGCCCTCGCCCGGCGTCGCACGCCGGTGCCCGAGAGCGGGAGCCGCGGCCGGGCGTCCTCGGCCGACTCCGCCACCGGATCGCCCCTCGGCCCCCCGAGGTCCCCGGGCGGCGCGGCCGCGGCGGACGGCGGCGACGGCGCGCAGGGCGCCGCCGGTGTGCCCGGCGTGGACGGTGCCGGCAGCGTGGACGGCCGGAGCGCGCCCGACCGGGTGTGAGAGCGCCGGACACGGGTGCCGTGCGCCCGGGCGGTCCCGGGCCCGTGGTCAGTACGATGGTCTGCCGTTCCCCGGTCGGCGGGGGAGTGAGCGGGCGAACGGCGACGGCGGGCAGGAGGGCGGCGGCATGGTGGACCGGGCGGACGACGGAGCGGGGTCCGCGCCGCGCAGGCGCGCGCAGGGCGAGCTGGAGGCCCAGGTGCTCGCCGTGCTCCGGGAGGCGTCCGAACCGGTGCCGGTGGCCTGGGTGCGGGAACGCCTCGGCGGCGCTCTCGCCTACACCACGGTGATCACCATCCTGACCCGGCTGCGCGCGAAGGGAGCCGTCGAGCGCGAGCGCTCCGGCCGCTCCTTCCGGTGGACGGCCGTCGCCGACGAGGCCGGGCTGGCCGCCCTGCGGATGCGCAGGGTGCTGGACGCGGAGACGGACCGCCAGGCGGTCCTCGCCAGCTTCGTCACCGCACTCTCGCCGAACGACGAGCGACTCCTGCGTGAACTGCTCTCCAGGGACGCCGAGGAGGAGGAAGGCTAGCCGCCATGGGAGTCTTCGTCTTCCTTCCCCTGGTCCTTCCGCTGACCGCGTGGCCGGTCGCCCGCCTCGCCGAGCAGCGGCTCGATCCCCGTACGGCGACGCGCCTGCTCGCCGTCCTCGCCGGCGTCTCCGCCGTGTGCAGCACGCTCTGCCTCGGCCTGCTCGTGATCGTGGGCACCGCCCAACTGCCGGGCAACCCGCTTCCGGACGGCTGGTCCGATCCCGACGTCCGCGCCGCCGTCCCCTACGACGAGGTCGCGGGCCGGGCCGCCATCCCGGCCCTCCTGGCCGTCCTCGTCTCGTGCGGCGGCGCGGCCTGGCGTCAGCTGCGGGCCCGCCGCCGTGCCGCCGGCGCGCTCGGCGGGCTGCCCACGACGTCCGTCGCGGTACTGCCGGACCGGACGCCGTACGCGTACGCGCTCCCGGGCGGCGACTCCACCCGGCGGGGCCGTACCGGCGGGCGGCGCGGCCGGGTCGTCGTGAGTACGGGGATGCTCGCCGGGCTCTCGTCCGCCGAGCGCCGGGCGCTGTTCGCCCATGAGCGGGCGCATCTGGCCGGGCACCACCACCGGCATCTGCTGACGGTGCATCTCGCCGCGCGCGCCAACCCGTTCCTGCGCCCGCTGCGTACCGCCGTCGCGTACACGGCCGAGCGGTGGGCGGACGAGGAGGCGGCCGCCGAGGTCGGCAGCAGGCGTACGGTGGCGCGGGCGATCGGCAGGGCCGCGCTGCTGGCCCCGGGGGCGCCCGCGGCGACGCTGCCCGCGGTGGCGGGCGCGGGGCCGGTGCCCCGGCGGGTCGCGGCGCTGATGCGGCCCGCCCCGGTGGGCGGGGCGTGGCCGCCGGTGTTCACCGCGGTCGGACTGGCGGCGTGGGGCGCCGCGTTCGGCGTGACCGTGTCGGCGCTGTCCTCGGCGAACTCGGCCGTGACCCTGTTCCTCGTCCTGCACGCGACCGCCGCGCCGGTCTGACCGGCGCGGCGGGCTCGGGCCGCGGGCGGGGGTGTCTCAGAGGTCGAACTCGTGGGGCGGCAGGTCGAGCGTGAAGCACGCCTCGCGCACCACGGCCTGCTCGGTCTTGTCGAAGTCGCCGTCGGCGCCGCCGATGACGATGCCGATCTGGACGACGGCGCGGGCCTCGGCGGGCTTCTTCTTCGCCTTGGCGATCTCCTGGAGCACGCTGACCTTGCCGAAGTCGAAGTCGGCGGTGAGCTTGTTCAGGTTGTCGTCGAACCGGCGCTGGAGGTCGAGCGCGTCGAAGTTCTGCAGGACCTCGTTGCTCGCGATGAGCTGGGCGACCCGGCGGCGCTCGGCGGGGTCGATCGTGCCGTCGGCGGCGGCGACCAGGGCGCACATGGCCATGCTCGCGTCCCGGAACGCGCCGCTCTTCAGGTCGTTCTTCTTCGCCACCAGCTGGGTCTGCATCGTCGATGCGGATTCCCGGATGCGGTCCCACAGGGCCATGAGTACTCCCGACGTCGGTTACTTCTACGGACTTGTAGAACGTAACAGCGGGCCGAGGGGTTCCCGGGGCGGAAGGGGCGGCCGTGTCGCGGCGGGCGGAGCGAGCGGCCGCCGGTCACCCGCCCGTCAGCAGCAGGGAGGCCCACAGGGCCACCGTCGAGGCGACGAGGGCGGCGGGGACCGTCAGCAGCCCGAGCCGGGTGAACTCGCCGAGGGCCACGGGGTGACCGTGGTCCTGGGCGACCCGGCGCCAGAGGAGGGTGGCGAGGGAACCGGCGTACGTGAGGTTGGGGCCGATGTTCACGCCGAGCAGGACCGCGAGCACCGGGCCCGGACCGGAGGCGGCCGCCAGTGGGACCAGGGCCAGCGTGGCGGGCAGGTTGTTGATCAGGTTCGCCAGGACGGCGGCGAGCGCGGCGGTGCCGAGCAGGGCGGGGAGCGAGGTGCCGTCGGGAAGGACGTGCGCGAGCGCGGTGCCGAGGCCGTTGTCGACGACCGCCCGGACCACGACGCCGAGCCCGAGGACGAACGCGAGGAAGGGCAGCGACGCCGAGCGGACGAGCGCCCGCGGGGTGGTGCGACGGTGCGCCAGCGCGTGCACGGCCAGCACGGCGGCACCCGCCGCGGCCGCCCAGGCCGGGTCCAGGCCGACGGCCGAGGCCACGCCGAACCCCGCGAGCGTCGCGGCCACGGTCCCCAGGGCGAAGAACGGGAACGGCGCGGGCTCCGGCGGGTCGACGGGTTCGGCCGGGGCGGCGAGGTCGCGGGCGAAGAAGCGCCGGAAGACCGCGTACTCGACCGCGATGGCGGCGAGCCAGGGGAGCAGCATCAGCAGCGCGAACCGGGTGAAGCCGACGCCGGCGGCCGTGAAGGCGAGCAGGTTGGTCAGATTCGAGACGGGCAGGAGCAGCGACGCGGTGTTGGACAGGTGCGCGCCGGCGTACACATGAGGTCCCGGGCGGGCTCCCATGCGGGCGGTGGTCGCGAAGACCACCGGGGTCAGCAGGACGACCGTCGCGTCCAGGCTGAGCGCGGCGGTGATCAGCGAGGCGAGCGCGAAGACCGCCCCGAGCAGCCGCTGCGGGCGCCGGCGGGCCCGCCGTGCCATCCAGGAGCCGCAGGCGTGGAAGAGCCCCTCGTCGTCGCAGAGCTTGGCGAGGACGAGCACGGCCGCCAGGAAGCCGATGACCGGACCCAGTCGCTCCGCCTCCTCGCGCACGGCCGCGGGCGTGACCGCGCCCACCGCCAGGACGGCCCCGGCGGCGGGCACGGCGAAGGCCGCCTCGGGCAGGCGGAAGGGCCGGACGACGGCGCAGATCAGCACCATGGCCAGGGCACATACGGATACGAACGCGACGAGCATGCGTTCGATGATGCAGGGTGGCCCCGGGGCCGGGATCTCCGGGGGCGACCCGCCCCGCACGGCGCCTCGGGGGAGGGTCTTCGGGGGTGCGAGCTGATGCCGGGTCAGAAGGAGGTGGGGGTGAAGGGCTTGTGGCCTGCCCGTCCATCAATAAAATGTCACACACCATACAAGGAGTTCGGAGTCCACCCATGGCCCACGAGCAAGCCCCCGTGCACCGCGCCCGCCCGTGGCACGGGATCATGGTCGCCACCGCCCTGCCCCTGCGCGGCGACGGCACCGTCGATCACGACGCCTACGCGCGGCACGTGGCCTGGCTGATCGCCGAAGGCTGCGACGGGGTCGTCCCGAACGGCTCCCTCGGCGAGTACCAGACCCTCACCGACGAGGAGCGCGCCCAGGTCGTCCGCACCGCCGTCGAAGCGGCTGGGGACGGGGCCCGCGTCATGCCCGGCGTCGCCGCCTACGGCAGCGCCGAGTCCCGCCGCTGGGCCGAGCAGGCCGCCGAGGCCGGCGCCGGATCGGTCCTCCTCCTGCCGCCCAACGCCTACCGCGCCGACGAGCGGGCCGTACGCGACCACTACGCCGAGGTCGCCGCCGCCGGCCTCCCCGTCGTCGCCTACAACAACCCGATCGACACCAAGGTCGACCTCACCCCCGGACTCCTGGCGAGCCTGTACGCCGACGGCAGCATCGTCGCCGTCAAGGAGTTCAGCGGAGACGTCCGCCGCGCCTACGAGATCGCCGAACTCACCCCGGGCCTCGACCTGCTCGTCGGCGCCGACGACGTCCTCCTCGAACTCGCCCTCGCCGGCGCGGTCGGCTGGATCGCCGGCTACCCCAACGCACTCCCGCGCAGCTGCGCCACGCTCTACCGCGCCGCCGTCGCCGGAGACCTCGACGTAGCCCTCCCCCTCTACAGGTCCCTGCACCCGCTGCTCCGCTGGGACTCCAAGACCGAGTTCGTCCAGGCCATCAAGCTCTCCATGGACCTCGCCGGCCGCCCCGGCGGCGCCACCCGGCCGCCGCGCCACCCGCTGGCACCCGAGCAGGCGGCCGTCGTCCGCGCCGCCACGGAGAAGGTGCTCGCGGAGGGGCACGCGTAGGCGCCGGCCCGCCTTTCGCCCGAGCCCGCCTGCCGCCTGGCCGCCTGCCGCCGCCCGTCCGCCTGTCACGGCCTGTCCGTCCGTAACTGCCCGTACCCGCCCGTACCTGCCCGTACCCGCCGTACCCGCCCGTTCGTCCGCCCCTGTCCGCCCGTCCGCCCCGAAAGGACGACCCCATGCGCACCCGTCACGTCTACCACGCGGTGGACTCCCATACCGAGGGCATGCCCACCCGTGTGATCACGGGCGGCGTCGGCGTGATCCCCGGAGCCACGATGGCCGAGCGCCGGCTGCACTTCATCGAGCACATGGACCACCTCCGCACCCTCCTCATGTACGAGCCGCGCGGCCACGCGGCGATGAGCGGCGCGATCCTCCAGCCGCCCACCCGCCCCGACGCCGACTACGGCGTCCTCTACATCGAGGTCTCCGGCCTGCTGCCGATGTGCGGACACGGCACGATCGGGGTGGCGACCGTCCTCGTCGAGACGGGCATGGTGCCGGTCGTCGAGCCGGTCACCACCGTCCGCCTCGACACCCCGGCGGGGCTCGTCAGCGTCGACGTCCACGTGGCCGACGGTGCCGCGAAGGCCGTCACGCTGACCAACGTGCCCTCCTTCTCCGTCGGGCTCGACCTCAAGGCCGAGGTCCCGGGCCACGGCACCGTCACCTACGACCTCGCCTTCGGCGGCAACTTCTACGCCTTCGTCGACCTCGACGCCCTGGGCCTGCCGTTCGGCCGCGCGCACAAGGACGAGCTGCTCGCCGCCGGTCTCGCCGTCATGGACGCGATCAACGCCGGACCCGACCGGCCCGTCCACCCCGAGGACCCCGCCATCGCGGGGGTCAAGCACGTCTACCTGGCCGCGCCCGGCTCCGACGCGACCCGCTCGCGCCATGCCATGGCCATCCATCCCGGCTGGTTCGACCGCTCCCCGTGCGGTACGGGTACCAGCGCGCGGCTGGCCCAGCTGCACGCCAGGGGGCTGCTCGCCCCGCACACCGACTTCGTCAACGAGTCCTTCATCGGCACCGAGTTCACCGGACGGATCGTCGGCGAGACCGTCGTGGGCGGGCTGCCCGCCGTCATCCCGACCGTCACCGGCCGGGCCTGGATCACCGGGACCGCGCAGTACTTCCTCGACCCGGACGACCCCTTCCCGGCCGGGTTCCTGCTCTGACGCCCGGGCGGCCGGAACTCCCGGACCCCAGATGGAGAAACGTGACATTGTACGATGCTCCTCCGTGACTTCTCGGAGGACGCACGATGGGTGACCTGAAGCAGTACGGCCTGGTCCGGGCGCAGGAACGGCTCCGCGACCAGGTCGGGCACGCCCTGCGCGCGGCCCTCATCGCCGGCGAACTGCGGCCGGGCCAGGTCTATTCGGCGCCCGGACTCGCCGCCGACCTCGGCGTGTCCGCGACCCCCGTCCGCGAGGCGATGCTCGACCTGGCCCGGGAGGGCCTGGTCGAGCCGGTGCGCAACAAGGGCTTCCGCATCACCGAGGTCAGCGAGCGGGACCTCGACCAGTACACCGAACTGCGCACCCTCATCGAGGTGCCCACCATCGGCCGCATCGCCGAGACCGCCGACCGGGCGCGGCTGGAGGCGCTCCGCCCCGTCGCCGAGGAGATCGTCTCCCGCGCCCGGGAGCACGACCTCATCGGCTATCTGGAGGCGGACCGCCGCTTCCACCTCGCCCTGCTCGCCCTCTCCGGCAACGACCGCCTCGTCGAGACCGTGGGCGAACTGCGCAAGCGCTCCCGCCTCTACGGGCTGACCGGCCTCGACGAGGCCGGCAAGCTGGTCACCTCCGCCGAGGAACACCTCGAACTCCTCGACCTGATGGCCGCCGGCGACGCGCGCGGCGCCGAGGACTGCATGCGCCGCCACCTCGGCCACGTCCGCTCCCTCTGGGCCGACGCCCGCGACGAACCCCTCGCCCACCCCGGCGAACCACGCGCTCGAACCGCCGGAACGCTCGCCCGAACCGGCGAACCGCGCGCCGGAACCGCCGGAGCGCTCGCCCGCGACGCCGCCGCCCGCTAGACGGCGGCGGGCCGGAGTCGGGCCGGGGTCGGGCCTTCAACTCCCGCTGGCTCAGGGCGAATCGGACCCCTGGACAGCCTTGGGCGTATCTATATGCTGAGGCCATGCTTCCTGCCGCCCCGACGCCCGCGAACGACGCCGGCGCCGCATTCGTCCCCCCTCCCGCGACCGCCGCCCGGCTGGCCGGTGTGGGGGCGTCGCCGGTACGGGAGATCCTGGCGCTCACCGCGCGGCCCGAGGTGATCTCCTTCGCCGGGGGCCTGCCCGCCCCCGAGCTGTTCGACGTCGCGGGGATCAGGGCGGCGTACGACCGGGTCCTGGCCGAGCAGCCGCAGCACGCGCTCCAGTACTCGACGACCGAGGGAGACCCCGAGCTGCGTACGGCCGTCGCCGCGCGGCTGACCGCCCGCGAACTGGCCACGGACGCCGACGACCTGCTCGTCACCACCGGCTCGCAGCAGGCCCTCACGCTCCTGACCACGGCCCTCGTCGAGCCCGGCGCCGTCGTACTCGTCGAGGACCCCTGCTATCTCGCGGCCCTGCAGACCTTCGGCTTCGCGGGAGCCCGGATCGTCCCCGTGCCCACCGACGAGCACGGCCTCGACCCGGCCGCCCTGGACGAGATCGCGGCACGCGAGAAGCCCACCCTGCTCTACCTCGTCCCCACCTTCCAGAACCCCACCGGCCGTACGCTCCCCGCCGAGCGCCGCACCGCCGTGGCCGAGGCCGCGGCACGCCACGGCTTCTGGATCGTGGAGGACGACCCGTACGGCGAGCTGCGGTACGACGGCGAGCGCGTCCCCTGGATCGCCGCCGACCCGGCGGCCGCCGACCGCACCGTCCTGCTCGGCTCCTTCTCCAAGGTCATGGCCCCCGGCCTGCGGCTCGGCTTCCTCCGCGCCCCCGCCGGGCTGCGCCGCGCCTGCGTGATCGCCAAGCAGGCCGCCGACCTGCACACCTCGACCATCGACCAGGCCGCGGCGGCCCGTTATCTGCGCGACAGCGACCTCGACGCGCACGTCGCCGTCATGCGGGCCGCCTACCGGGAGCGCCGGGACGCGATGCTCGACGGCCTCCCGGCCGCGCTCCCCGCGGGCACCCGCTGGAACCGCCCGGAGGGCGGCATGTTCATCTGGGCGACCCTGCCCGCGGGGCACGACGCCACCGCGCTCCTGAAGACCGCCGTCGGCCACGAGGTGGCGTACGTGCCGGGCGCGCCCTTCTTCTGCGGCGAGCCGGATCCGGGCGCGATGCGCCTGTCGTTCACCACCCACTCGGCGGACGAGATCCGGGAGGGCCTGCGCCGGCTGGCCAAGAGCTTCGCCTGACGGCCGGTCCGCACGGTTGACGCGCTGAGTTGACTTACGAGGACGTCGTCCCGCCTCCTCCCACGGCGTGGGCCGACCGGGTGACTTCCGGTCCGCGTCGGCCACGGCCCGGTCACGACCTCGTGTCGTTGTTGGGCCGAACGGGTGAGGAGCGGGAGGATGGGTCCATGAGTAGGTACGAGAGGTACGACGTCACCGACGAGCAGTGGGAGGGCCTGGCGCAGGTCGTGCCCCTGCGCGGACGTGACGAATGGCCGTCCAGGGTCGACCACCGCACGATCCCCGAGCAGTACGAGTCCGTCGAGCAGCGCCGCATGGTGGTGCTCCGCGTGCAGGTGTTCGCCGACGCCCGCGAGGTCGCCGAATACCTCGTCGCCCAGATCCCGGTGCTCCTCGATCTGACGAGCGCCGACACCGAGGTCGCCAAGCGGATCCTCGACTTCAGCAGCGGCGTGGTCTTCGGGCTCGGCAGCGGGATGCACCGCGTGGACCGGAACGTCTTCCTTCTCGCCCCGGCCGGCACGGAGGTCGAGGGCGCGGAGGGCGAGGACGAGGAGGAGGTCGTGGGCGGCCGGACCGCCGGCGTCCCCCGATCGTAGGAAGGTCATCTCGCCGTAACGGTTCGTCAGGGAACGGCCTGCGTACGGTCCGGGCATGGACCTCACCGGCGGCTCCACGCTCGCCCGCACGTCAGACGCACGCCCCTCCGGCGTCGCACGCTCCGGCGCCGACTCCTCCGCCCGCCCGGACGCCGCTTCCCCGGAAGTCGTCCCGCGGCAAGGCGTCCTGCCGGAAGTCGTCCCTCTGGACGCCGTCTTGCCGGAAGGCGTCCCCCTGGACGTCGTCCTGCCGGAAGGCGTCCCCCTGGACGTCGTCCTGCCGGAAGGCGTCGCCCCGGACGCCGTTCCCCCGGAACCGGCCCCGGCCGACGCGGGACGTCCTTCACCTGCCGGGCGCCTCTCCGGCTCCGGACGTCCTTCCCGCGCCGGACGGTCCTCCGGGCCGCGTGTCTCCGTCCCCGAGGCGCGGGGCCCGTCCGGCGGCGGGGCGGGGGCCGGGCGGACCGTCGCCCGGCCCGCCGTCACCGAGCTGCGCCTGTCCGCGTTCGCGGGACACCGCGGGGCCGTGCACCCGCTCGGGCCGGTCACGCTCTTCGCCGGGCCCAGCGGCAGCGGGAAGACGACCACCCTGCGGGCGTACGAGGCGCTGGCGAGGCTCGGCGCGGGCGACCCGCTGGACGAGGTGTTCCCCGACGCGGCCGACTGCGTCCCCGAGCGGGCCCGGCCCGACGCCCAGGGCCGGCGCGGCTTCCGGATCGGGTGCACGGTCGACGGGCCGGAGGGCCCCGTCCATCTGGACCTCGCCGTCCAGGCCGAGCCCCGGCTGAGGATCGTCGGCGAACGGCTCACCGGCCGGGGCCGCACCCTGCTGGCCACCGCGTTGCGCGACCCCGGCCGCAGCACCGTGCAGGCCGCATGGCACACGGCGGGGGCCACCCCCGTGACGCGCGCGCCACTCCCCGACGACCTGCTCGGCACGGCCCTGCTGCCGCTGCGCGTCGCGGGCAAGACCGCCGGGCAGCTGGAAGTGCTGGCCGCCGCCGAGCAGGTGGTCATCGGGCTGAGGTCCGCCTTCGCCTGCGACCCGCGGCCCGAGCGGATGCGGGCTCCCGTACCGCCGGGCGAGGGGCGGCTTCGGCGCGGCTGCGGCAACCTCGCCGAGGTCCTGCACCGCACCCACACCGACTGCCCCCGCCGGCACCACCGCCTCGCGGCCGTCGCGGGTGCCGGCTGCGCCGGCCCCGTCACCGGACTCGGCGTGCAGGAGCTGCCGGAGGGAACGGTACGGGCGTTCCTCGAACGGGGCAGCCGGCCCGCGACGCCGCTGGGCCGGCTCGGCGGCGGCGAACTGCGCTATCTGGCGCTCGCGCTCACCCTGCTCACCGGCCCCGGCGTGCTGGCGATGGACCGGCTCGCGGAAGTCCCCGACGCCATGCAGGGCCTGACACTGCTCGCCGACGGCCTGGACCGCGACCTCGACGGCCGGCAGGTGGGCGAACTGCTCCGGCTCGCGGTGGGCATCGCCGCGGACGGACACATCCGGGTCGCCGGGACGGTCGGCGAGCGGGCGGCGGGGGAGGCCCGGCATACGCCCGGGGTGACGGTGGTAGACCTGACCGGATGACGGACAACGACGACGTGGCGGGACTGCAGCGCAGGCTGGTCGAGTTCGCGGCCGCACGCGACTGGCAGCCCTACCACACGCCCAAGAACCTGGTGGCGGCGCTCAGTGTGGAGGCTGCCGAACTCCTGGAGATCTTCCAGTGGTTGACGCCCGAGCAGGCGGAGCGGGTGATGGACGACCCCGAGTCGGCGCACCGCGTCTCCGACGAGGTGGCGGACGTCCTCGCCTACCTTCTCCAGTTCTGCGCGGTGCTCGGGGTCGACCCCTTGGAGGCCCTGGCGGCCAAGATCGACCGCAACGAGGTCCGTTTTCCCGTCCGGAGACGGGGCGGAGGAGGCCGCGAAGGGGGTCAGGAAGGGGGCCGGACCGGAGATACGGACGAGGATCGTCACTCTTCGGAGTGATCGCCTTCTCCCCGTCGAGCTTCCTGTCCACAGATTTCCGAATTCCCCTGGTGGAGCGGCTCAGGCGGCCTCACGCTGGGTAGTGGATGGAGTGGGTAGTAAGTCGTACGAACGGGGGCTGCGTTGATGGACGCGGAGCGACTCATCACGCTCGGCCGGCGCGCGCTGGCGGAGAGCGGAACGGCACAGGACATCGTGGCGGAGGCATGGCAGGCCCAGGCCCTCGCCCAGGCGATAGGGAGTCATCTCGCCCTCTGCGGACCGCTGGAACTGAGGGGTGACGCGCGGGGGCTGAGCGAGATCGGGGAGTACCCGGTGTGGGGCGCCGGCGGCCCCCGGGCGGCCCAGCTGACCGAAGTGGGCGACCCGCGCGGGACGTTGACCGCGCTGGGGGCCTTACTCGGCGAGGTGGGGATCGCGCTCGTCGGGGTGGCCTGCGCCACCGACGAGGAAGGGCTCTACTGGCAGTGCATCGAGGCCATCGACGCCGCCGACGAGTCGAGCGACCGGGTCCGCGGGATGCTCCGGCGCCTCGCGGTGCGGGACGGGGAGCGGGCCCGCCCGCCCGACCCGGCCCGCGGTCGCGCGGGCCCCGGACGGGGCCCGACGTGAACGGCGCCCGGCCGACGGCCGGGACGCGGAGGGCGACGGAGGGCCTAGCGGTCGTGTCCGCGCTGGTCGGACCCGTGCTGGTGGGACTCGCTCTGGCCGGACTCGTGCTGGTCGGGCTCGTGGCGGTCGGCTGTGGACTGCAGGTCGGCGTCGAGCTGGGAGAGGTCGGCGGAGAGCGCCGCCATGAGCTCCTCCATCTGCTGGAGCAGACCCTTGGGGGCGCCGGCGGTCTTCTGCTCGGGCACGGACTGCGGTACCGGCTGCTCGGGAACGGCCCGCTTCGGCGCGGCTTCCTGGGACATGGCGGCCTCCTCGACCCGGACCCCACCGCCGAGGACGGGGCCGCGAGAGAGAGCGACGCACCGGCAGCGGCCGCCGGCACGAGGGCCGGGCGGTCCGGCTCCGCCCGAGCCAACGACGGGTGCCGGGCCCCGGTCACTGGCCAGGGCGGACGCGCCCCGCCAGGGGGTCGGATATTCACCCGCCCGTGCCGGTGCGGACGGCGGGGTGACGGAGAGGTTGACACGCACCCGACGGTGCAGGATGGAGGTATGGATCTTCGCATCTTCACCGAACCCCAGCAGGGAGCCGACTACGACACCCTCCTCGGCGTGGCCCGGGCCACCGAGGACCTGGGGTTCGATGCCTTCTTCCGCTCCGACCACTATCTCGGCATGGGGTCCGGCGACGGGCTGCCCGGCCCCACGGACGCCTGGATCACCCTGGCGGGCCTGGCCCGGGAGACGAAGAGGATCCGGCTGGGCACGCTGATGACCGCGGGGACCTTCCGGCTTCCCGGGGTCCTCGCCATCCAGGTCGCCCAGGTCGACCGGATGTCCGGCGGCAGGGTCGAACTGGGCCTCGGGGCGGGCTGGTTCGAGGAGGAGCACCGGGCGTACGGCATTCCGTTCCCGAAGGAGAGGTTCGGCCGGCTGGAGGAGCAGCTGGCGATCGTGACGGGGCTGTGGGGGACCGAGGTCGGGAAGACCTTCGACTACGCGGGGGAGTACTACCGGCTCACCGACTCCCCGGCACTGCCCAAGCCCGCCCAGGACAGGATCCCGGTGCTGATCGGCGGGCACGGCGTGAGCCGTACGCCGCGGCTGGCCGCGCAGTACGCCGACGAGTTCAACATCCCCTTCGCCTCGTTGGAGGAGAGCGCGCTGCAGTTCGGCCGGGTCCGGGCCGCCGCGGAGGCGGCCGGGCGGGCGGCCGACGACCTGGTGTACTCCAACGCGCTGGTCGTCTGCGTCGGCAAGGACGACGCCGAGGTGGCGCGCCGGGCCGCGGCGATCGGGCGGGACGTGGACGAGCTCAGGGCGAACGGCCTCGCGGGCTCGCCAGCCGAGGTCGTCGACAAGCTCGGGCGGTACGCGGCGATCGGTTCCTCCCGGGTCTACCTCCAGGTCCTGGACCTGGACGACCTGGACCACCTGGAGCTGATCTCCGCGCGGGTCCAGTCGCAGCTGGGACGAGCGGGGTGATCCGGTGAAACCGGTCCGCACGCTCGCCGAGGCCCTCCGGGCGGGGACGGTCGTCCTCGACGGCGGTCTGTCCAACCAGCTGGAGGCGCAGGGCTGCGACCTCTCGGACGCGCTCTGGTCCGCGCGGCTCCTCGCCGACGGCCCCGAGCAGATCGAGGCGGCGCACGTGGCGTACGTACGGGCCGGTGCCCGGGTGCTCATCACCTCCAGCTACCAGGCCACCTTCGAGGGCTTCGCCCGGCGGGGCGCGGGCCGGGCGGCGGCGGGGCTGATGGCCCGGAGCGTGGAGCTCGCCCGGGCGGCGGCGGACCGCGCCGGGGAGGAGGTCTGGGTCGCGGCGTCCGTCGGACCGTACGGGGCGATGCTGGCGGACGGGAGCGAGTACCGGGGACGGTACGGGCTGTCCGTGCGGGAGCTGGAGGCGTTCCACCGGCCGCGGATCGAGGCCCTCGCGGCGGCGGCGCCGGACGTGCTGGCGCTGGAGACGGTTCCGGACGTGACGGAGGCGGAGGCGCTGCTGCGGGCGGCCGAGGGGTGCGGGGTTCCGGTGTGGCTCTCGTACACGGTCGAGGGCGGGCGGACCCGGGCCGGGCAGGACCTGGCGGAGGCTTTCGCGGTCGCCGCCGGCAACGACCAGGTCGTGGCGGTCGGCGTGAACTGCTGCGACCCGGCCGGGGCGGGGGGCGCCGTGGAGCTCGCCGTGGCCGTGACCGGGGGACCGGTCGTGGTCTACCCCAACAGCGGGGAGCGGTGGGACGCCCGCGCGCGCGGCTGGCGCGGCGACCCCGCCCTCGACCCGGCCGCGGCCACCGCCTGGGCCGCGTCCGGCGCCCGGCTCGTCGGCGGCTGCTGCCGCGTGGGGCCCGCCACGATCACCGCCCTCGCGGCGGCCCTGTCCGGGGACACCGGGGACACCGGCCATGCCGGGCATGCCAGGGGCACCGGGGGCACCGGGGATACGGGGCATCCCGGGGACGGCGGGGGGTTCCCGGGCTCCGGGGGTCGGCCGCTCTGAGGTGTGCGCCCGGGCCGGGGCCGCGGAAAATGCCTGGTCGGCGGGGGGACGGGCGAACCATACTCGGAAGTGTGTTCCTGACGATCAGTACGACCGGCAACCCGGAGCGACCCGCGACCGATCTCGGCTTTCTGCTGCACAAGCATCCCGAGCGGGCGCAGTCGTTCACGACTTCGCACGGCACCGTGCACGTCCTCTATCCCGAGGCGAGCACCGAGCGGTGCACGGCGGCACTCCTCCTGGAGGTGGACCCCGTGGCGCTGGTGCGCCGCGGCAAGGGCAAGGGCCGGGGCGGCGCCCCGGACTCCTCGCTCGCGCAATACGTGAACGACCGGCCCTACGCGGCGTCCTCGCTGCTGGCCGTCGCGCTCGCGAAGGTCTTCGCGACGGCGCTGCACGGCGTCTGCAAGACGATGCCCGAGCGGGCCGCCGCGCCGCTGCCGCTGCGCGTCGAGGTGCCCGTGCTGCCCGCGCGGGGCGGCGCCGAACTGGTGCGGGCGCTGTTCGGGCCGCTCGGCTGGGAGACGGTGGACGCCGAGCCGGTGGCCCTGGACACGGAGTTCCCCGAGTGGGGCGACTCCCGGTACGTGCGGCTGGTCCTGGAGGGCGAGCTGCGGCTCGCGGACGCCCTCAACCACCTGTACGTGCTGCTGCCCGTCCTCGACGACGCCAAGCACTACTGGGTCACGCCCGACGAGGTCGACAAGCTGCTGCGCGCCGGTGACGGCTGGCTGGCCGCCCACCCCGAGCGGCAGCTGATCACCGCCCGCTACCTCTCCCGCCGCTGGTCCCTGACCCGTGAGGCGACGGAGCGGCTCGAACTGGTGCGGCTCGCCGAGGCCGAGGAGGTCGACGTCGAGGACGTCGACAACGCCGTCGACGAGACCACGGACACGGAGGAGCGGCCGGTGCCGCTCGCCGAGCAGCGGCGCGAGGCGATCCTCGCCGCGCTGGGCGCCGCCGGAGCGGCCCGGGTGCTCGATCTCGGCTGCGGGCAGGGGCAGCTGGTGCAGGCCCTGCTCAAGGACGCCCGGTACACCGAGATCGTCGGCGTCGACGTGTCCGTCCGGGCCCTGACCGTCGCCGCGCGACGGCTGCGGCTCGACCGGATGGGGGAGCGGCAGGCCGCCCGGGTGAAGCTGTTCCAGGGCTCCCTGGCGTACACCGACAAGCGGCTGACCGGCTATGACGCGGCCGTGCTCAGCGAGGTCGTCGAGCATCTGGACCTGCCGCGGCTGCCGGCCCTGGAGTACGCGGTGTTCGGCTCGGCGCGGCCCCGGACGGTCCTGGTGACCACGCCGAACGTCGAGTACAACGTGCGCTGGGAGTCGCTGCCGGCCGGGCATGTCCGCCACGGCGACCACCGTTTCGAATGGACCCGCGAGGAGTTCCGGAGCTGGGCGGCCGAGGTCGCCGGGCGGTACGGGTACGACGTCGGGTTCACCCCCGTCGGCCCCGACGACCCCGAGGTCGGACCGCCCACCCAGATGGCCGTCTTCACCCGCACCGACGAGACCTTGAAGGAGGTCACGGCATGACCCGCACCCTGCACGTCACCGACCTGTCGCTCGTCGTGCTCGTCGGCGCGACCGGCTCCGGCAAGTCCACGTTCGCCCGGCGTCACTTCAAGCCCACCGAGGTCGTCTCGTCCGACTTCTGCCGGGGACTCGTCGCCGACGACGAGAACGACCAGTCCGCGAGCAGGGACGCCTTCGACGTCCTCCACTACATCGTGGGCAAGCGTCTGGAGGCGGGACGGCTGACCGTCGTCGACGCCACCAACGTGCAGCAGGAGGCCCGGCGGCAGCTCGTACAGCTGGCCAGGACGCACGACGTGCTGCCCATCGCGATCGTCCTCGACCTGCCCGAGGAGGTGTGCCGCAGCCGGAACGCCGGCCGCCCCGACCGGGCGGACATGCCCGCGCACGTCATCCAGCGCCACCGCCGCGAGCTGCGCCGCTCGCTGCGCGGACTGGAGCGCGAGGGCTTCCGCAAGGTCCACGTGCTGCGTTCCGCCGAGGAGGTGGAGGAGGCCGGGATCGTCCTGGAGCGCCGCTTCAACGACCTGCGCCACCTCACCGGCCCCTTCGACGTCATCGGCGACGTCCACGGCTGCAGCTCCGAGCTGGAGACCCTGCTCGCCAAGCTGGGGTACGTCGACGGCCACCACCCCGAGGGGCGCACGGCCGTCTTCGTCGGCGACCTCGTCGACCGGGGCCCCGACTCGCCGGGCGTCCTGCGCCGGGTGATGGGGATGGTCGCCTCGGGCGACGCCCTGTGCGTCCCCGGGAACCACGAGAACAAGCTCGGCCGCTGGCTGAAGGGACGGAAGGTCCAGGAGACGCACGGACTCGCCGAGACCATCGAGCAGCTGGCCGGGGAGAGCGACGCGTTCCGGGCCCAGGTCGCCGACTTCATCGAAGGGCTCGTCAGCCACTACGTCCTCGACGGCGGCAACCTCGTCGTCTGTCACGCGGGTCTGCCGGAGAAGTACCACGGCCGCACCTCGGGCCGGGTCCGCTCGCACGCGCTGTACGGGGACACCACCGGCGAGACCGACGAGTTCGGGCTGCCCGTGCGGTACCCGTGGGCGGAGGAGTACCGGGGCCGGGCCACCGTCGTGTACGGCCACACCCCCGTGCCGAACACCTCGTGGGTCAACAACACCCTCTGCCTCGACACCGGCGCCGTCTTCGGCGGGAAGATGACCGCGCTGCGCTGGCCGGAGCGCGAGCTCGTCGACGTACCGGCCGAGCGGGTCTGGTACGAGCCGGCCCGGCCGCTCGCCACGGACGCGCCCGGCGGCCACCAGGGACGCCCCCTGGACCTGGCCGACGTGCACGGCCGGCGGATCGTGGAGACCCGGCAGCTCGGCAACGTCGCCGTGCGGGAGGAGAACGCGGCGGCGGCCCTGGAGGTCATGAGCCGCTTCGCGGTCGACCCCCGGCTGCTGGCCTACCTGCCGCCGACGATGGCGCCGACCGCCACCTCGCGCACCGAGGGGTACCTGGAGCACCCGGCCGAGGCGTTCGCCCAGTACCGGGCGGACGGCGTCGAGCGGGTCGTGTGCGAGGAGAAGCACATGGGCTCCCGGGCCGTGGCCCTGGTCTGCCGCGACGAGGAGGCGGCCCGCGAGCGCTTCGGTGTCACCGGGGTGACCGGCGCGCTGCACACCCGTACCGGACGGCCCTTCTTCGACGACACCGCCGTCACCGAGGAGGTGCTCGGCCGGCTGCGGACCGCGATCGGCGCCGCCGGCCTCTGGGAGGAGCTCGACACCGACTGGCTGCTGCTCGACGGCGAACTGATGCCGTGGTCGCTCAAGTCCGCCGGGCTGCTGCGCGCGCAGTACGCGGCGGTCGGCGCGGCCTCCGGCGCCGTCCTCCCCGGTGTGGTCGGTGCCCTCGAACAGGCGGTGGCGCGCGGGGTCGAGGGGATCGACGGGCTGCTCGCCAGGCAGCGGGAGCGGGTGGGGGACGCGGCGGCGTTCACCGAGGCGTACCGCAGGTACTGCTGGCCGACCGAGGGACTGGACGGGGTGCGGTTCGCGCCCTTCCAGCTCCTGGCCGCACGCGGGCGCTCGCTCGCCGCCGTGCCGCACGACGAGCAGCTGGCCCTGCTCGACCGGCTGGTGGAGCACGATCCGACCGGGCTGCTCCAGGTCACCCGCCGGCTCGTCGTCGACACCGGCGACGAGGCATCGGTCAGGGCCGGCACCGACTGGTGGCTGGAGCTGACCGGAGCCGGCGGCGAGGGCATGGTCGTCAAGCCGCTGGCGGCGCTCGTCCGCGACGCCAAGGGCCGGCTCGGCCAGCCGGGCGTCAAGGTGCGCGGCCGCGAGTACCTGCGGATCATCTACGGCCCCGAGTACACCCGGCCGGAGAACCTGGAGCGGCTGCGTCAGCGCTTCCTGGGCCACAAGCGGTCGCTGGCGCTGCGCGAGTACGCCCTCGGCCTGGAGGCGCTCGACCGGCTGGCCGACGGGGAACCGCTCTGGCGGGTCCACGAGGCCGTCTTCGCGGTCCTCGCGCTGGAATCGGAGCCGGTCGACCCGAGGCTCTGACGCCGCCGCGCGACAGCGTCGCGAGACGACGCCGAAGGGAATGTTCCGGGGCGGTTTCGCGAAGCCTTCACCAAGGCTTCGCGAAGCCGCCCTTCCGCCGCCCACGGGGGGGCGCAGGGACGCCGGCGACGGCGCTCCCCTGCGCCCCTCGTGCTCGTTGACGTGTTTCTTCCGCACCCTCTAGCGTTCTTCACCCCATGAGGTGACGCAGCGTCAACTCTGTGACGGAGGTGGTCACATGGGGTGGGAACAAGCGCACGAATAAAGCCGGTCGACCACCGGCGGGCGGTCTTCCGCCGAGGGCGGGCGGACGGTACGGGGGGTGAACGGGCCATGAGTCTCTTCGGCCAGGACCGCTCCTTCCTCCACGCCCTCCCCGCGGCCGACCGGCGGGCGCTGCTCGCCGAGGGCGCCCGCCGCGTCTACGAACCCGGGGAGGTGATGATCCGTGAACGGGACACCAGCGCCTACGTCCTCGCCCTGCTCTCCGGCTGGTCCGTCGTCTCCGTCGGCACCGAGCGCGGCTCGCGGCTCATCCTCGCCCTGCGCGGCGCCGGCGAGGTCGTCGGCGACCTCGCCGCCGTCGACCTGCGCCCGCGCAGCGCCAGTGTCACCGCGCTCGGCGCGGTCGAGGCGGTGGCCGTCTCGGGCGACCGGTTCCGGCGCTTCCTCGCCGCCCGGCCGCACGCCACCTCGCTGATCATGCGGCAGCTCGCCACCCGGCTCCGCAGCGCCGACGTCGAACGCCGCGCGCTCGCCTCCGAGACCGTCCTCCAGCGCCTCGCCGCCCGGCTCGTCGAACTGGCCGAGCGTGCGGGGAGGCGCGCCGACGCCGGCACCGTGCTCGAACTGCCGCTGCCCCAGCACGACCTGGCGGCGGCCATCGGAGCCACCCGGGAGGCGGTCGCGAAGGCGCTGCGCCTGCTGCGCGAGCAGGACGTCGTCCGGACCGCGAACCGCACCGTCGTCGTCATCGACATGCGGGTCCTGGTGCTGCTCGCCGAGGGGCGCGCGCGCCCCCGCGCGGAACGGGCGGACGAATCTCCGCCGGATGTGTAAACGGCTACATCGCCGGTCGCGGAAGGCGACCACTCTGGACCTGCGCCACCGGCACGGAAACGCCGGCGAAGGCGGACGAGCGCCACCGACGAGGAACCGACGGCACCAAGGCGTCAAGCGGCACGACGGCACCACTGCACCACGGCATCAAGCGGCACGACGCATCACACAGGGAGTCCGAGTGAGCAGTGCGGGAGCGAGCGGGGTGGAGGGCGGCATCCACCGGTTCGTCGTCTTCGGCGACATCTGTGGTTCCGGGGCCATGGACATGGCGGAGAAGGAGCTGCACCGCGCCGCGATGTACGACGCCTTCGACGAGGCGTACAGCTCCGTCGGAGTCGAGCCCGGCACCTTCCACCAGGAGGACCGGGGCGACGGCATCCTCGCCGCCCTGCGCCCCGACATGCCGCCGACCCTCATGGTCGGGCGGTGGATCGACACCCTCTACGAGAGCCTGCGCGAGCACAACGCGGGCCGCAGCCGGCGGCTGCGGCTGCGGATCGGCATGAACGCCGGCCTCGTCGTCCAGGACCGGCACGGCCTCGTCGGACGGGCGGTGGACCTCGCCGCCCGGCTCTGCGACAGCCCCCCGGCCAAGCGGATCATGACGGAGGCACCCGAGGTCGACCTGCTCGTCGTGGTCTCCGACTGGCTGTACGAGAACGTCGTCGTCCTCGGCGGCCGGTACGTGGAGCCCGACCACTACCGGAAGTCCCGCATCCGGTCCAAGGAGACCGACGAGGCCGCCTGGTTCCACGTACCGCGCAGGACCGCGCCGCCGCTCGTCGGGTCCGACGGGGGCCCGGCGTCCGAGGGGGAGCCGGCGCCCGAGGGGGAACGGGCGCCGGCGGGGGGTTCACGGACCGGCGTTGGGGCCAGGGCGGGGGGCCGCCCAAACCCCCCGCCCCGGGGCCGGG
>NZ_JBHWAQ010000032.1:0-393 GCF_042743475.1 Streptomyces sp. NPDC059534 | reverse complement strand
GGGGGGGCCGCGGGTGGTTATGCGCGGCGGGGGGGTGGTACGCGGGCGGGGTGGTGGCCGGCGGGGGGGGCCCCCCCCACCGCCCCGGACCGGAGGCGGGAACCGGACGTACCACGTCGGGGGAGACCTGCTCGACGTCCACGGCAACACGGTCCACGGCGATCTGAACGGCATCCGCAGGAGCGCGCGGGCGGGTGAGCCGGAGTGAGCGACCAGGACGACGGCGACTCCCGGAGCGAACCCCAGGACGCGGGCCGCTCCGCCGACGACCGGGCGGGCGGGCACGGACGGGTCGCGGACCGGGCCGCGGACAGGAACGGCGGGCGGGGCGGCGACCGCGGCGCCGGCCGAGGGGCCGACCGGGGCGCGCGGGGCGGCGAGCGGGGGGCCGAC
>NZ_JBHWAQ010000031.1:101453-103199 GCF_042743475.1 Streptomyces sp. NPDC059534 | reverse complement strand
TCCCTGTCCCCCTCACGGGCGCGGCGTGCGGCGCGAGGCCCCCGCCCCCAAGGCCCGTCGTGACCCCCGCCTGCCCCGCCCCGCCCGCGGGCGGGGGGGGGGCCCCCCCCGGGGGCCCGGCCCCGCCCCACGCGCGTGCGTGTGCATGCGTGCGTGCGTGCGTCAGAGACGGTGGCGCACCCACACGTTGGGCTCGACGTAGACGGCGTAGCCGCGGGTGGCCTGGCAGTGGACCGGGACGAGCGCGCCCTCGACCTCGACCGGGCCGTCCGCGTCGAAGGGCAGACCCGTCCACTTGCGCCACTGCTCGACGGAGCCGGAGACCGTCATCGAGGCCGCGGCCACCGACTCGATCCGGCCGCCCGCGCGGACGTGGACGCGGAGCCATGGGTCGTGCGGCAGGCCGTCGCTCTCCCGCGTGCGGAAGGCGTACTCGTGGATCGAGGTCCCGGACTCCAGGTGCTTGCCGTTGGGGCGGACCGGTGCGACGACTTCGGCGAAGCCGCGCGCGGCGGCGTTGTCCCGCATGGCGGCCAGCATCCGGTGCGAGACGCCCCGGCCCAGCGCGGTCGTGTCGACCGTGATCTCGATCGCGCTGACGGTGTCGGCCTCCCGGCCGTGCTTCAGGTCGGAGAAGGCCCAGAGCAGCACCTCGTCCCAGCCGCGCGCGGGCAGTTCGCGACGGCCGTCCGTGTCGAGACGGAAGGGAACGCTGAAGCCCCGGGCGACGACCTTGCCGTCGGTGTCGGTGGCCACCAGGACGAACTCCGGCAGTTCGCGCACGATCCGTCCGATGTTCGCCCAGCCGACCGGGTCGTACATCATGAACTCGGGCCAGAGGTCGGCCATGCCCCACATCGGCCCTTCCAGTTCGGGGCGTTCGGCGAGGGTCGATATGTTGAGGTCCATGCAGGCAGGATAGGGAT
Organism: Streptomyces sp. NPDC059534; assembly: GCF_042743475.1. Lineage (NCBI taxonomy): Bacteria > Bacillati > Actinomycetota > Actinomycetes > Kitasatosporales > Streptomycetaceae > Streptomyces > Streptomyces sp. NPDC059534. The sequence continues at coordinate 102,273 of NZ_JBHWAQ010000031.1, read as the reverse complement.
CGCTGCCTCTTACACCAACCGAGTTTTCCGCCGGTTCCGGCGCGGGATTTCCCGACAGGAATTCCCGGCCGGGCTCCGCGTCACGGAAGTTTCTGCTGCGGGCAGGCGGCCAGGACCCGCTTCATCGCGTCCCGCTCCCCCTTCGTCACCCACACCCCGTACTTCTTCTTCACCGCGATCTGCCGGGCCACGTAGTCGCAGCGGTAGGCCCTGTTCGGCGGCAGCCAGGTCGCCGCGTCGCCGTCGGACTTGCGGCGGTTCGTGGACGCGTCGACGGCGAGGAGGTTGAGCGGGTCGTTGGCGAAGCGGCGCCGGGTCTCCCCGTCCCACTTCTGCGCGCCCTTCTGCCAGGCGTCGGAGAGCGCGACGACATGGTCGATGTCGACCTTGCTGCGGCCCCGCGCGTAGGAGATGGCGGCGCCCGTGTACGGGTCCTCGGCGAGGGTGCCGGAGGCGACCTTGCAGCGGCCGTCGGTGAAGCGGACCCCGGTCAGGTCGCGCTTGAGTATGTCGTCGCGGGTGCCGCAGCCGTTGCCGTCGACGTCCACCCAGGCACGGCCGAACTTCTCCCGCTCGTAACCGGTCCTGGGGGCACGGCCCTTGACGGTGAGGGTGTCCACGGCCGCCAGCGCCGTGCCGCGCGCGGCGGGCCTGCCGCCCGAGCCGCCGCCGGGCTCCGGGGTGCCGGTGCCGGGCGAGCAGGCGGTGGTGACGAGCGCGGCGGCGACGAGCGCCGTGGCGGCCAGGGTCCTTCGGCGGGTGCGATACGTCCGTTGTGTGAACACCTCGGCATCCTAGGCGGCGTCCTGCCGATCGGGCC
>NZ_JBHWAQ010000031.1:62532-101443 GCF_042743475.1 Streptomyces sp. NPDC059534 | reverse complement strand
CGTGGGCCGGGGGGGTGTTGTTTACTCTTGTTGGCTAACACCACCTGCTACCCGGGGGCGGCCCCGCCCCGGGGGGCCGGGCCCCGGGGCGGCGCCCCCCCCCCCCCGGGGTCCACCGACGGTGGCTCAGAGCTTGCCGATGCCCAGGGTGTTCTCGGAGGGGAGCAGGCCGGAGCCGATCGCGGCCAGCCAGGGGCCGCCGAGCAGGTCGGCGAGCCGGGCGGTGTCCTCGGGGCCGAGGGCGGCCCAGGGGGCGGCGGCCAGTTCGTCCGTGCGCCGCTCGACCTCGGCGCGCAGGGCGCGGCCGGCCTCGGTGACGGCGCCGGACGCGTCGAGGAGCCCGCGGCCGGCCAGGCGCGCGCGTGCGGCCGACCACTCGGCCGCGGACCAGCCGCGGCTCTCGAAGACGGGCTCGGGGGCGGCGCCGATGGCCGCGAAGGAAACGAGCGCCTCGACCGGGTCGAGTCCGGCGGCGAGGAGGGCGGCGAGGTGTCCGTCGCCGCGGTGCTCGCGCAGGACCGTCGCGGCCTGCCAGAGGACGAGGTGCGGGGCGTCGGGCCAGGGCAGGCCGGCGTTGGCGGCGGCGAGCGGGCGTCCCGCCAGGCCCAGCGGCACGACGGCCTCGGCGGCGCGGCGGGCGAGGGCGGCGGCCTCGGCGAGCCCGGGGTCCGCGACGGCGTCCTCGCCGAGGACGGCCCGGTAGGTGCGGTCGACGGCCCGCAGTCGTGCGGCGAGCACCTCGGCCGGGACGGCGGTCTCCCAGGCGGCGGGGACGTACCGGGCGACCATCGCCGGGCTGAAGCTGTAGAAGGCGGACGTCACCCGGGCCGCGCCGGGGGCGCCGAGGGGCGCGGCCCGCCAGGCGAAGTAGGAGGGCCAGCGCTCGGTGGTGTCGTAGCCGAGGGCGGCCGCCTCGTCGAACGCCTCGGGGGCGTAGTACACGAGGGCGTGCAGGGGTTCGAGCAGGTGCCACATCTGACGTACGCGTCCGGATTCCACGGTCTCCTCGTTTCCTCGCACCCATCGACTTGTCACTGACTAGATTGCTCCCGGTCCCGAAACTTGTCAATGCCTAGATACGGGCTAGGCTGCTCCCATGACGAGCCGGAACAGCTACCACCACGGCGACCTGCGGCAGGCCGTCCTCGCCGCCGCCCTCGACGTCATCGCCGCCGAGGGCCCCGCGGCGCTGAGCCTGCGCGACCTCGCCCGCCGCGCCGGGGTCTCCCACGCCGCCCCCGCCCACCACTTCAAGGACCGCACCGGGCTCCTCACGGCCATCGCCGCCCAGGGGTACGAGCTGCTCGCCGACGCCCTCGCCGACGCGCCCGAGCTGCGCGAACGCGGCGTGCGGTACGTACGGTTCGCGGTCGCCCACCCCGCGCACTTCACCGTCATGTTCCAGCCGGAGCTGCTGCGCGCCGACGACCCCGACCTCCTCGCCGCCCGGGAACGCGCCTCCGCCGAACTCCGCGCCGGCGTCGCGGCCCTGCCCCCGGGCACGGCGGCGCCGGACCCGGCCGGCCCCGGCGCGGCCGGAGAACCTCCCGCGGACACCGTGCGCGACGCCCCCGGCGCGCGTACCGTCGGCATCGCCGCCTGGTCGCTCGCCCACGGCTTCGCGACCCTGCTGCTCACCCACAACCTGGACGGGGCGGTGGGAGACCGGGAACCGGGCGAGGTGTTCCGGACGTTGACCGGCCTGATGTTCGACACCGAGCCCCGAGCGGAGGGCCGGCACGGATGAACGGATGACGATGCACGTTCGTCTCGGGCGCACGGCCGCCGGCCTCCTCGCCGTGTCCGTCACGGCGGCCCTCACCTCGTGCGGCGCCGCGGACACCCGGCCGGGGAGCCCGACCCCCGCCCTGCACGGCACCGTGCCCCTCGTCCCCGGCGCACCGGCCCTCTCCCTCTGGCGCGGTGCCTGGGCGGCCTCGCCGCAGCGGCCGCTCGACGTCGCCTGGTCGGGACAGGGCTTCGCGGACCACACACTGCGCCAGACCGTCCGCCTCACGGCCGGCGGCGACCGGGCCCGCGTCGAACTCGGCAACCGCTACGGCACCACCCCGCTGCACATCACCGGCGCCACCGTCGCCCGCACCGCCGCGTCCGGGGGCGGCGCCGTCGAGCCCGGCTCCGTCCGCACCCTCCGCTTCGGCGGCCGGCCGTCCGTGACGGTCCCACCCGGCGGCACCCTGCACAGCGACGCCGCGGACCTCCCCGTCGAGGCCCTCGCCTCGCTCACCGTCACCCTCTACCTGGCGGAGAGGACCGGCCCCGCCACCTTCCACCGCACCGCCGCCGCCACCAGCTACCGCGCGAGCGGCGACCACAGCGCCGACGAGTCCGGCGCGGCCTTCGACGAGACCAGCGGCTCCTGGTACTACCTGTCCGGCGTCGAGGTCTCCGGCGGCCGCGAGGCCCTGCACCGGGGCGGCGTCGTCACCTTCGGCGACTCGATCACCGACGGCGCCGGCTCCACCAGGGACGCGGACGACCGCTACCCCGACGAGCTCGCCGAGCGCCTCGCCGCCGCCGGGACCCCCCGTGCCGTCCTCAACCACGGGATCAGCGGCAACCAGGTCGTCAACGACACCGACTGGGCCGGCGAGAAGGCCCTCACCCGCTTCCGCGAGGACGTCCTCACCGAACCCGGCGTCCGTACCGTCGTCATCCTCGAAGGCATCAACGACCTCGGCGCGAGCGAGGTGAACCCGCCCGCCACCGCCACCCCCGAGGTCTCCGTCGACCGGCTGATCGCCGCCCACCTCACCCTGATCGACCAGGCCCGCGCCCGCGGCCTCAGGGTGATCGGCGCGACCCTCACCCCCGTGAAGAACTCCCGCTACGACACCCCGGCCGTCGAGGCCGGACGCGACGCCTTCAACCACTGGGTCCGCACCTCGGGCGCCTACGACGCGGTCGCCGACTTCGACCGCGCCCTCGCCGACCCGGCCGACCCCGACCGCATGCTCCCCGCGTACGACTCCGGCGACCACCTCCACCCCGGCGACGCCGGCTACCGCGCCATGGCCGAAGCCCTGGACCTCGACGCGCTGTAGCCCCGCCCGGACCCCGCCACCGGAGGCGTACGGCCCCGTCCGGCGGGCAGGCGCTGCTGCCGGACGGGGGGGGAGGCCGACGCGTCAGGAACCGAGGATCGTCGTGAGGAACTCCCCCGTCCAGGCGAGGAGCTCGCGGCCCACGACCGGCTTGCCGCCGATCTTGCCCGTGGTCGGGCGGGGCACGAGGATCTGGTGGACGGCGGGCTTGATGACCGTGCGCGGGTAGAGGCGCTTGAGGCGCAGTTCCTGGGACTCGCGCAACTCGACCGGGGCGAAGCGGATGTTGGGGCCCTGGAGGACGATCTCGCCGACTCCGCAGGCGCGGGCCAGCATCCGCAGGCCGGCCACCAGGAGCAGGTTCTCGACGGGCTCGGGCAGCTTGCCGTAGCGGTCGGTGAGCTCCTCGCGGACGGCCCTGATGTCCTCCTCCGAGTTGGCGGAGGCGATGGACCGGTACGCCTGGAGACGCAGCCGCTCACCGGGGGCGTAGTCGTGCGGCATGTGGGCGTCGACCGGCAGCTCGATCTTGACCTCCAGGGGGGCTTCCTCCTCCGCCCCGCCCTCCATCTGCGCCCGGTAGTCCGCGACCGCCTCGCCGACCATGCGGACGTACAGGTCGAAGCCGACGCCCGCGATGTGGCCCGACTGTTCGCCGCCGAGGAGGTTGCCCGCGCCGCGGATCTCCAGGTCCTTCATGGCCACGTACATGCCGGCGCCCATCTCGGTGTGCTGGGCGATCGTCGCGAGCCGCTCGTGCGCGGTCTCGGTGAGCGGCTTCTCCGGCGGGTACAGGAAGTACGCGTAACCGCGCTCGCGGCCACGGCCGACGCGGCCGCGCAGCTGGTGGAGCTGCGAGAGGCCGAAGTTGTCGCCGCGCTCGACGATGAGGGTGTTGGCGTTGGAGATGTCGATGCCGGACTCCACGATCGTGGTGGAGACGAGGACGTCGAACTTCTTCTCCCAGAAGTCGACCACGACCTGTTCGAGCGCGGTCTCCGACATCTGGCCGTGCGCGGTCGCGATCCGCGCCTCGGGGACGATCTCGCGCAGCCGGGCCGCGGCCCGGTCGATGGAGTCGACCCGGTTGTGGATGTAGAAGACCTGGCCCTCGCGCAGGAGTTCGCGGCGGACGGCCGCGCCGATCTGCTTCTCCTCGTACGGGCCGACGAAGGTGAGGACCGGGTGCCGCTCCTCCGGCGGGGTGGTGATCGTCGACATCTCGCGGATGCCGGTGACCGCCATCTCGAGCGTACGGGGGATGGGGGTGGCCGACATGGTCAGCACGTCGACGTTGGCGCGGAGCTTCTTCAGCTGCTCCTTGTGCTCGACGCCGAAGCGCTGCTCCTCGTCGACGACGACCAGGCCCAGGTCCTTGAACTTCGTCTCGGAGGAGAAGAGGCGGTGGGTGCCGATGACGATGTCGACCGAACCCTCCCGCAGCCCTTCCAGCGTCGCCTTCGACTCGGTCTCCGTCTGGAACCGGCTCAGCGCCCGCACCTTCACCGGGAACTGGGAGTAGCGCTCGCTGAAGGTGCCGAAGTGCTGCTGCACGAGCAGCGTCGTCGGGACGAGGACGGCGACCTGCTTGCCGTCCTGGACGGCCTTGAAGGCCGCGCGGACCGCGATCTCCGTCTTGCCGTAGCCGACGTCGCCGCAGATCAGACGGTCCATGGGGACGGTCTTCTCCATGTCCTCCTTGACCTCGGCGATGGTGGACAGCTGGTCGGGCGTCTCCGCGTACGGGAAGGCGTCCTCCAGCTCGCGCTGCCAGGGGGTGTCCGGGCCGAAGGCGTGGCCGGGGGCCGCCATCCGCGCCGAGTACAGCTTGATCAGGTCGGCGGCGATCTCCTTGACGGCCTTCTTCGCGCGCGCCTTCGTCTTGGTCCAGTCGGCGCCGCCGAGCCGGTGCAGGGTCGGCGCCTCGCCGCCCACGTACTTGGTGACCTGCTCCAGCTGGTCGGTGGGGATGTAGAGCCGGTCGCCGGGCTGGCCGCGCTTGGCGGGGGCGTACTCGACGAGGAGGTACTCGCGGGTGGCGCCCTGCACGGTCCGCTGGACCATCTCCACGTACCGGCCGACGCCGTGCTGCTCGTGGACGATGTAGTCGCCGACCTCCAGGGTCAGCGGGTCGATCGTCTTGCGGCGCTTGGCCGGCATCCGCTGGCCGTCCTTGCCGGCCGCCTTCTGCCCCGACAGGTCGGTCTCGGTGAGGACGGCCAGCTTGAGGGCCGGGTCCACGAAGCCGTAGTCGATGGAGCCGGTCGACACGTGCACGACGGACGGGGAGATCTCGGCGAGGTCCGCGTCGAGGCGGGCGGCGATGCCCTCGCCGCCGAGGACCTCCACCGTGCGGGACGCGGGGCCGTGGGCCTCCGTCACGTAGACCGTGCGCCAGCCGTCGGCCAGCCAGCCCTTGGTGTCGGCGAGCGCGCGGGCGGTGTCGCCGCGGTACGACTCCGGGGCGTGCATGCCGAGGACCAGGGTGTCCCCCGACACGACCTCGTCCGCCGCGAACGGCGACACCGACCACCAGGCGATGTCCAGCTCGCGCGCCCGGTCCCGGACGTCCGCGATCCCCCACAGAGAGGCCGCGCCCACGTCGATCGGGGCCTCGCCGCCGCCGGCGGTCGCCGCCCAGGACGCCTGGAGGAACTCCTGCGAGGTCGCCACCAGGTCCGCCGCCCGGGTACGGACCCGCTCGGGGTCGCAGACCACGGTCATGGCGCCCTTGGGCAGCACGTCGAGCAGCAGCTCCATGTCGTCGACGAGGACCGGGGCGAGGGACTCCATGCCCTCGACCGCGATGCCCTCGGCGATCTTGTTCAGCAGCTCGCCGAGCTCCGGGTGCTCCTCGGCCAGCTCCCGGGCCCGCGTGCGGACGTCGTCGGTCAGCAGCAGCTCCCGGCAGGGCGGCGCCCACAGGCCGTGCTCGGCGACCTCCAGGGAGCGCTGGTCCGCCACCTTGAAGTAGCGGATCTCCTCGATGTCGTCGCCCCAGAACTCGATCCGGAGCGGGTGTTCCTCGGTCGGCGGGAAGACGTCCAGGATGCCGCCGCGCACGGCGAACTCGCCGCGCTTCTCGACCAGCTCCACCCGGGAGTACGCGGCCGCCGCCAGCCCCTCCACGACCGTGTTCAGATCCGCCGTGCCGCCGCTCCGCAGCGCCACGGGCTCCAGGTCGCCCAGGCCCTTGACCTGCGGCTGGAGCACGGAGCGAATGGGCGCGACGACCACGCTGACCGGGCCGGCCGCCGGGTCGTCCTCCCGGGGGTGGGCGAGCCGGCGCAGCACGGCGAGGCGGCGGCCGACGGTGTCCGAGCGGGGCGAGAGCCGCTCGTGCGGCAGGGTCTCCCACGACGGGTACTCCGCCACCGTGTCCGGGTCGAGCAGCGAGCGCAGCGCGGCGGCCAGGTCCTCCGCCTCCCGCCCTGTCGCGGTCACGGCGAGCACCGGCCGGCCCGAGTCCCGGGCCAGCGCGGCCAGCGCGAACGGGCGCGCGGCGGCCGGACCCACCAGGTCCACATGCGGACGGTTCCCGTCGGCGGCGGCCTTCACCGCCTCGGCGAGAGCCGCGTCCTTGACGACGACATCGAGCAGACCGTGCAGGCTCATGAAGCTATCCATCCCGGGGGGTGACGGAGGCGGGCAACGCGAACAGCCCGACACGTCGAACGGGCCGGGGTGTCCAGCGTACGACGGTGCACCGGCCGTCGCTTCCGAAACACGGGCGGCCCCGGTGGAGCTCCACCGGGGCCGTACCGTCGCGCGCGGGGACCGCTACTCGCTCGCGATCGCGTTCAGGACGTTCATCCGGCCCGCCCGGAAGGCCGGGACGAGGGCCGCGAAGAGGCCCACGAAGGCCGATCCGACGAACACCGTGAGGATCGTCGGCCAGGGGATCTCCAGGACGCCCATGCCCTCCAGGGCGAGCAGCTTCTGGGCCGCCGTGCCCCAGCCCATGCCGAGGCCGAGGCCGAGGAGGGCGCCGAAGAGGGCGATGACCACGGACTCCAGGCGGATCATGCGGCGCAGCTGGCGGCGGGAGAGGCCGATGGCGCGCATGAGGCCGATCTCGCGGGTCCGCTCGACCACCGACAGGGCGAGGGTGTTCACGACGCCGAGGACGGCGACGACGATCGCCAGGGCGAGGAGCCCGTACACGATGTTCAGGAGCTGACCGACCTGGTCCTTCAGCTCTTCCTTGTAGTCGGCCTGGTTGCTCGCCTTGTACTGCGGGTAGGGCGCGAGCGCGTCCTTGACGGCCTCGTACGCCTGGGCCTCCTGGCCGTCCTTCGCGCTGGCGAGGATGAGCAGGCTGCTCGGGACCTTGTCGGCGGGGACGTGGCGGGTGAGGGTGGTGACGTCGGTGTACATGACGCCGTTGTCGATGTTGCCCTTGTCCAGGGTGATCGCCGCGATCCTCAGCTTCGTCGTCTCGCCGCCGGTGAAGGCGACGGTCAGGACGTCGCCGACCTTCACGCCGTGCTCGGTGGCGTAGTCGCTGCCGACGGACATCGCGCCCTTGCCGTAGGCGTCCGTGAGGGTGCCGGCGGTGGTCTCGCGGCGCAGGTCCTTCACGTACGTCGGGTCGGTGGCGGCCAGGCTGGCCGTGGTGACCTTGCCGCGCGGGTCGGTGACCTTCGCGTCGACCCAGTGGTACTCGGTGACGTGGTCCAGGCCCGGGATCTTCTCCAGGGCGGCCTGCGCCTGCGGCACGATCGGCTGCCCGGTGCCGGACTGGACGATGAAGTCGGCGCCGACGGAGCGGTCCAGTTCCTCGGTGGCCGAGGCGACCATCGAGGAGCCGACCACCGACAGGCAGGCGACGAGCGCGAGGCCGATCATCAGGGCGGCGGCGGTGGCGCCGGTGCGGCGCGGGTTGCGCAGGGCGTTGCGTTCGGCCATCCGGCCGACCGGGCCGAAGACCCGCAGGACGACGACGCCGAGGGCGCGGACCACGCCGCTCGCGAGGAGCGGGCCGACGACGACGAAGCCGAGCAGGGACAGGACGACGCCGAGGCCGAGCCACAGGGAGCCGGGTCCGGCCTCCGCCGCGCGGGTCGAGGTCCACAGGGCCGCCGCTCCGGCGGCGGTGAGGGCGAGTCCGATTCCGCCCCGCACCCGGCCGGCCTTGCCGTCGGCGGGGGTGCCCGCGTCGCGCAGGGCGGCCATCGGGGAGACCTTGCCGGCCCGGCGGGCCGGGATGTACGCGGCGAGGACGGTGACGACGACGCCGAGGGCGAGGCCGACGGCCGGGGTCGTCCACTTCACGGTCAGGTCGCGGGTGGAGAGCTCCATGCCCACCGCGGACATCAGCTTCATCAGGCCGACGGCGAGACCGACGCCCGCCGCGACACCGGCGACCGAGCCGACGACGCCGAGGAGCACGGCCTCGACGAGGACGGAGCGGTTGACCTGCTTGCGGCTGGAGCCGATGGCCCGCATGAGGCCGATCTCGCGGGTGCGCTGGGCGACCAGCATGGAGAAGGTGTTGACGATGAGGAAGATGCCGACGAGGAAGGCGATCCCGGCGAAGCCGAGCATCGCGTACTTCATGACGTCGAGGAAGCCGGCGACGTCCTCGCGGCCCTCGTCGGCGGCCTCGGCGGCGGTCTGCAGCGTGTAGCCGTCGCCGACGGCGGCGGCGATGTCCGCCTTGAGCGCGTCGTCGCTGACACCGGGCTTGGCCTCGGCCGCGATCTGGGTGAACAGACCTTCCTTGCCGAGGAGTTCCCGCTGCGCGGTGGCGGTGTCGAAGTAGACGACGGTGGCGCCCGGGTTGGTGACCTTGAAGTCGACGATGCCGGAGATCTTCGCGGTGAAGTCGCCGGTGACGGCGATGGTCCGCAACGGGTCGCCGATCTTCAGGTGGTGCTTCTCGGCGGTGGCGCCGTCGACGACCACGTCGGTGGGGCCGCGCGGTTCGTGACCGGAGACGATCTCCACCGAACGGAGCTCGTTGGGCGTCCAGTTGACGGCGATGGTCGGCGCGCCGCCGGTCGGCCCGACGTTCTTGTTGTTCCCGTCGACGACGGTGATGCTGGTGGAGGCGACCGCGCCCTGCACGGTCTCGACCCCCTCGGCCTTCCTGACCTGCTCGACGAGCGAGGCCGGGAGGGATGCGGGGCGGCCGGTCGGGGACTCGTCGCTGACCGACGCGCCCTTCGGGTTGACGGTGACGTCGGAGGCGGTCGACGCGAAGAGCTTGTCGAACGTCGTGTTCATGGTGTCGGTGAACACCAGGGTGCCGCTGACGAACGCGACGGAGAGGAGGACGGCGACGGCCGAGAGCGCCATCCGCCCCTTGTGCGCGAAGAAGTTGCGCAGCGAGGTCTTGAGGACGGTCATGACGTCCGCCCGCGTGCGTCGAAGTCCTTCATGCGGTCGAGTACGGCGTCGGCGGTGGGCCGCTCCATCTCGTCCACGATCCGTCCGTCGGCGAGGTAGAGGACCCGGTCCGCGTAGGAGGCGGCGACCGGGTCGTGGGTGACCATGACGATCGTCTGCCCCAGCTCGTCCACCGACGTCCGCAGGAAGCCGAGGACCTCGGCGCCGGCGCGCGAGTCCAGGTTGCCGGTCGGCTCGTCCCCGAAGATGATCTCCGGCCGGGCGGCGAGCGCGCGGGCCACGGCCACGCGCTGCTGCTGGCCGCCGGACAGCTCGTTCGGCCGGTGCTTGAGACGGTCGGAGAGGCCGACGGTGTCGACGACCCGCCGCAGCCACTCGGCGTCCGGCTTCCGCCCCGCGATGTCCATCGGCAGGGTGATGTTCTCGATGGCGCTGAGGGTCGGCAGCAGGTTGAACGCCTGGAAGATGAACCCGATCCGGTCGCGGCGCAGCCGCGTCAGCTTCTTGTCCTTGAGGCCGGTGATCTCGGTCTCGTCGAGGTGGATCTGGCCGCTGGTGACGGTGTCGAGGCCGGCGAGGCAGTGCATCAGGGTCGACTTGCCGGAACCCGAGGGTCCCATGATCGCGGTGAACTGGCCGCGGGCGATGTCCACGTCGACGGAGTCCAGCGCCACGACCCGGGTCTCCCCCGAGCCGTACGCCTTCACGACCTGACGCGCCCGCGCGGCGACGGCCGTCCGCCCTCCAGTACCCCCGTGCCTGGGGATGGTCACAGCCGAAGTCACGATTTTCTCCTTGGAGCGATGGCTTGGTTTGTAAGTTCAAGTTAAGAAGCGGGAACGGCACTTCTCCTCCTCCGCCGGGACGAACGGCCCCTGGGCCCTATGGGGGAGAAGCCCCTAGGGGTTCCTCCACCCGTGGTCCGAGTGAGACCCTGTCCGCGCACATTTAGGTGTACGAAGAAAGGAATGGTGCGCGGTGACGGAACCGTCGACGACCCGGGCCGGAGCCGATCCGGCACCCGCGCCCTCCCCCACCGCCGCGCGCCGCGGACCCGTCGTCGCCGCGCTCATGATCACCATGGGGCTGGCCGCCATCGACGGGACGATCGTGTCCACCGCCGTCCCCCAGATCGTCGGCGACCTCGGCGGACTGTCCGCCTTCTCCTGGCTCTTCTCCGGGTACCTGCTCGCCGTCACCGTCACCCTGCCCGTGTACGGGAAGCTCAGCGACACCTTCGGCCGCAAGCCGGTCCTCATCACCGGCGTCGTGCTGTTCGTCGCCGGTTCACTGCTGTGCGCCGGCGCCTGGAACATGGCGTCGCTCATCGCGTTCCGCGTCGTCCAGGGCTTCGGCGGCGGCGCCCTCCAGGGCACGATCCAGACCATCGCCGCCGACCTGTACCCCCTGAAGGAACGCCCCAAGATCCAGGCGAAGCTGTCCTCCGTGTGGGCCGCGTGCTCGGTCGCCGGACCGGCGGCGGGCGGCCTCCTCGCCGGCTACGCCGACTGGCGCTGGATCTTCCTCGTCAACCTGCCGGTCGGCCTGGTCGCCCTCTGGCTGATCGGCCGCCACCTCGTCGAACCGGCCCGTGCCACCCCCCGCGAACGGGTGCGGATCGACTGGGCGGGGGCGCTCGCCATCTTCGCGACCGGAGCGCTGCTCCTCACCGCGCTCGTCCAGGGCGGCGTCGCCTGGCCCTGGCTCTCCGCGCCCTCCCTCGGCCTCCTCGGCGGGGCCGCCGCCCTCGCCGCCGTGACCGTCGCCGTCGAACGGCGTGCCGCCGAGCCGATCATCCCCGGCTGGGTCTGGCGCCGCCGCACGATATCCGCCGTCAACCTCGCCCTCGGCGCCCTCGGCCTGCTCATGGTCGCCCCGACCGTGTTCCTGCCGACGTACGCCCAGTCCGTCCTCGGCCTCGGGCCGATCGCCGCCGGGTTCGTCCTCTCGGTGATGACCCTCAGCTGGCCCGTCTCCGCCGCGTTCGCCAACCGCGTCTACACCCGCATCGGCTTCCGCCTCACCGCGATCCTCGGCATCTCCGGCGCGCTCCTCGTCCTGCTCGCCTTCCCACTCCTGCCGTTCCCCGGCGAACCCTGGCAGCCCGCGCTCCTCATGCTGCTGCTCGGCGCAGCCCTCGGCCTCTTCCAGCTGCCCCTGATCGTCGGCGTCCAGTCGACCGTCCCCTACGAGGAACGCGGCACCACCACCGCCTCCGTCCTCTTCTGCCGCCAGGTCGGCCAGAGCGTCGGCGCCGCCCTCTTCGGCGCCCTCGCCAACGCCGTCCTCGCCGGCCGCCTCGGCACCGACGGCGACCTCGACACCCTCGCCCGCGCCCTCGACGAGCCCGCCTCCCTCACGGCCGAGGCCATGGACCACCTACGGCGCGCGGTCGACGCGGCCGTGGACTACGTCTTCGTGGGCGCCGCCGGCGCGGCGGTCCTCGCCCTCCTGGTCCTCCTCACCCTGGCCCCGCGCCGCTTCCCCGTCCTGGAGGACGGGACCCCGCACGACGACCGACTCCGCACGACGGCTGACACGCACGGCGACTGACGCGCACGGCGACCGGCCGCGCCCGGTCGGAATACGCCCGGACGAAGGCCGGTTGGACCGGAACATGCGACGCGACCAGGAGCTGCCCGGCGGCCTGCATCCCCTGCTGGCGGAACGGTTCAGCCCCTACGGGTTCGACCCGTCGGCCGCCGTCGACGACCATGCCCTGGGCCTGCTCCTCGAAGCCGCGCGGTGGGCGCCCTCGGCCGGCAACTCCCAGCCGTGGGGCTTCTTCACGAGCCAGCCCGGCGAACCGGAGCACAAGCGGGTGGTCCACCACCTCGCGCCGAGCTCGGCCCGGTGGGCGACGGACGCGGGGCTGCTCGTCGTCACGCTGGCGCGCCGCCACGTCGACGACACCGAGCTGCTCTACTCCGAGTTCGCGGACTACGACCTCGGCCAGGCCATCGCCCACATGACCGTCCAGGCCCAGGCGATGGGACTGGCGGCCCACCAGTTCCGGGCCTTCGACCTGGAGGGCCTCACCGGGGAACTGCGCCCGAACCCGGGATGGGCGATCGTCTCCATGGTCGCGCTGGGGAAGGCGGCCGGGGAGCCGCCGGAGAACCGCGACCGGCGCAGCGTCGCCGACCTGCTGTCCGCCCCTTGGGCACCGCCGGTCTAGCCCCACGCACCGCCGGTCCGGCCCTGGACCCCCGCGAAGGCTCCCCGGGGGGCCGGCCGGCTGCACAGCCCGGACGGCCCCCCGGAGAGGCGCTCGCGGTACTAGAACGCGGAGTTGTAGTACGTGTCCTGGGTCAGGGACACGTACGCGCCCTTCTTGAACGGGGCGGACCAGCTGCCCGTACCCGCGTAGAAGGTCTCGGCGCCGTTGGAGGCGACCAGGTCCGCGCGGCCGTCTCCATTGGCGTCACCGACGGCGGTGAGCCCGGTGAAGGCCCCCCAGCCCGCGCCGACCCGAATCCGGTTCGCGAAGGTGCCGTCGCCCTTGCCGAGGTACATCCAGAGGACGCCGGCCCTGTCCCGGGCGAGGAGGTCCCCGGCCGGGGCGCCCGCGATGTTCCCCGTGGCGGTCAGCTGGTTGTAGACGCCCCAGCCCGCGCCGAGCCGCTTGCCGGCGGCGAACGGCGCGGAGGCGTTCCCCGTGCCCTTGTACAGGAACATCACGCCGGCCTTGTCGGTGGCGACCAGGTCGGGGCGGCCGTCGCCCGTCAGGTCGCCGCCGCCCGCCAGCTGGTCGTAGACCTGCCAGCCGCCGCCGATCCTCGTACGGCCCGTCAGCGGCTTGTGCCGGTCGCCGGTGCCCTGGTAGAGCCAGAGGACACCGCTCTTGTCCCGGGCGATCACGTCGGGCGCGCCGTCGGTGCCCGCCACGTCCCCGACGGACTGCAGACGGTCGTAGATCTGCCAGCCGGCGCCGACCCGCGAGCCGCCGGTGTCCGCGAGGGACCCGCCGGGCGCCGTGGGCCGGGTGCCGAAGCGCCACACCACACCGCCGGAGTCGCGGACGAGGAGGTCGGCCGTGCCGTCGTCGTCGTAGTCGTGCGGCGCGGCGGGCCGGGTCACGGTGAACCGGCCCGTGGAGACGAGCTCGGGGCCGATGCCCTCGTCCGGGCGGGCAGTGAGCTTCCACTCGTACGCGCCGTTGCGGGCGGGGCTCCCCCAGTCCGCACCCTCCAGGTCCTTGCCGTCCCAGTGCCAGCTGATCCGGCGCGGCATCCCCGGGGCGGTCCCGTTCGGGACGGACCACCCCTGGTACACCGTCTGCCGGCTGCGCACATGGGTCAGCGTCAGCCACACCTTGCTGTCCCCACGGGACAGGTCCCAGCCGAAGTCGACCCCGCGCGCGACCTCCTCGCCGGTCAGCGTGGTCGGGGTCGTCGACCCGGTGAGGGTGACGACGGTCGACTGCCGCGTCGACGCGACGAGTTCGACCTGCGGCCGGCCCCCGTCGGCGCCCGGCGAGATCCGGTAGAGGCCCTCGCCCCGCTCGGCGGTGCCACCGCGCACCAGGAGGCTGCCGCCGGGACCGGCGACGGCGGAGGAGAACGCGGTGAGGAGCTGGACCTTCTCACCCGTGTCGATCGACTGGACGGTGAACGGCCGCTTCATCGGGTTCGCCGCGCCGTCGACGTAGGTGGACGCGCCGATGTGGGCCTTCTGGCCGGTCGCCAGCCAGCCGCCGACCAGGTACAGCGGGTCGCGGATGTCGTCCGACGGGATCCAGCGTTCGCCGCCGGAGGAGCCACGGCGGTGGGCGACGATCCCGTCCCCCGAGAGCCGCATCTCGCGCCAGGCCACGTGGGTGGCCGAGATCGCGCCCTGCTGGGCGTACTCGTTCTCGTCCTGGAGGTACACGGGCGTGTTCCCCGACGCGAGGTCGACGACGACCTTGGAGGGCGTGGCGGTGGTGCCGATCCAGCAGTCGTAGACCGCGGAACCGGTGTCGGACCAGCCCTCCTCGCCCGCGTAGCAGTCGAACCCGGGCCCCCCGAGCAGCCTGCGCACCGTGAGCGCGCCGCCGTCGATCGTGCCGGCGTACTGCGTCCAGTGATCGCCCTCCTCCCGCGTGAGGAGCAGGGTGCTGCCGGCCAGGCCCGTGAGGTGGTAGCCGCCGAGTGCGTCCAGATCGACCTCGACCGGCGCCGTCGCGGGCGTCGACAGGTCGTGGACCGTCAGCCGCCGGCTGGTGTACGCGAGGGACTTGTCGCCGGTGACGACGAGGTCCGAGCCGCCGCCGACGGCGTAGGCGCCGGGCAGCACGGTCGACGACCCGTCGTACCGGGTCCAGCGGAACTCGGGCGTGCTGCCGCGGGTCTTCGACAGGAAGCCGCCGGGCCCCGCGCCGACGACGTCCGCGTCGAGCGGGAACGCCACAGTGGTCTGCTGCGGGTTCTCCTGCTCGGCGGCGGGCGCGGCCGCGGCCGGGAGCGCGGTGAGTGTGCCGCCCGTGGCGGCGAGGACGATGGTGACGGCGGCGGCCGCGAGACGGCGGCCGCGGGTACGTGCGTGGTTCATGTACGGGTTCCCTCCCTGGAGGAAGGAGGCTAACGGGCCCCCCTCTCACCCCTCCTGCCGCCCCCTCGCCGACAGCAACAGCGGTACCACCGCGAGCAGTTCCCCCAGCGCCCCGGCCCACAGCGCCGTCCGTACGCCCGCGTACCGGCCGAGGAGGCCGCCCGCGAGGGCGCCCAGCGGCATGCAGCCCCACACGACGAAACGGAAGGTCGCGGTGACCCGGCCGAGGAGCGGGGCCGGGGTGCGGCGCTGGCGGAGCGAGACCGAGCCGATCTTGAAGGTCATGAAGGCGGTCCAGCCGAGGCCCTGGAGCACGCAGGCCACCGCGTACCGCCAGTCGGCCTGGAAGAACGGCAGCGCGAGCAGCCAGAGCACCCCGCTGACGAGCACGGAGGCGCACATCGCGCGCCCCTGGCCGAGGCGGGCGGCGATCCGGGTGGTGAGGAGGCTGCCGAGGAAGCCGCCGAGCGCCTCGGCGGTGAAGACCAGGCCGCACAGGAACGGCGACAGGCCCAGCTCCCCCGCGAGCAGGACGAGGAGCATCGAGGTGCCGAGGGTGCCGCAGAGGTTGGAGATCGCGGCGGTGAGGGTGAGCGCCCGGAGCAGCCGGTCGCGGAAGACGAACCGCAGCCCTTCGGCGATCTCGTCCCGCAGCCGGACCCCCGGGCGCGGCTCGGGCCGGGGGTCGGGGCGGCGGATGCGGGAGAGCAGGAGGGCGGAGGCGAGGAAGCTGACCGCGTCGACCGCGAGCGCCACGGGCGCCGTCAGCGCCGCGACGAGCGCGCCGCCCGCGCCGGGACCGCCGGCCGCCGTGACGGTACGGGAGGCTTCGAGGGCCACGTTCGCCTCCACCAGCCGCTCCTCGTCGACCAGTTCGGGCAGATGACTCTGGTAGGCGATGTCGAAGAAGGCCGTGCACACGGACAGCCCGAACGCCACCGCGTACACCTGCCCGAGGGTCAGCACGTGCAGCCACGCGGCGAGCGGGAGGGTGGCGAGGAGTACGGCCCGGCCGAGATCCCCCGCGATCATCACCCGGCGGCGGCGCATCCGGTCCACCCAGGCCCCGGCGGGCAGCCCGAGCAGCAGGAAGCCCAGGTACTCGCACATCACCAGGAGCCCCGCCTCGAAGGGGGACGCGTGGAGCGGGCCGATCGCCACCAGGGGAAGGGCCAGGACGGTGACGGCCGTACCGGCCTGGCTCACGGTGTCGCCGATCCACAGCCGGCGGAAGTCCGGCAGCCGGAGCAGCCGGGGGCGGGGAGGCGCGAGGGGCGGGGTGAGGGAGGTGCTCATGTCGGCGAACACCATCACCCGCCTCCGGAGCGGGCCATTGTTTTAGCCTGGGCGAAAAGCTCATGGGGAGGAGCCGGAGTGGGGGAGATACGTTTCGGGGTCGACGACCTGGCCCAGCTCAGGTTCGCCGTGTCGCCGCTCCGGGAGACGCTCGCCGCCCTGCGGGCCACCACCGACCCGGGCCGCCACGCCCTCCATCTCCCCTGGATCAAAAGCGCGTTGACCGTCGGCGGGGAGCGCACCGCACTGCTCGCCCACCTGCCGGAGCTGGAGGCCCTCGCCCCTCCCCCGCGCTGCCCGCTCGCCGAGATCGAGGAGGAGCTCGCCGCCCTCACCGGGCCGCCGGAACGCGCGGAGGCCGTACTCGCCTGGTGGCGGGCCGGGGTGCGCCCGCACTGGCCCCGGATCCGGGCCGTCCTGGAGGCCGACCTCGCCTACCGCACCCGGCAGCTCGCCGAGGACGGCATCCAGGAGGTCTTCGCCCACCTCCACCCGAGCCTGCGCTGGGCCGACGACCGGCTCGCCTCACCCGGCCTGCCCGCCGGGGCCCTCACCCTGGACGGCGGCGGGATCACCCTCGCGCCCGGCGCCTTCACGGCCCGGTGCGTCCTGATCCCCGGGCGGGACGGCGTCCCGCCGTGCCTCGTCTATCCCGCCCGCGGCACCGGAACCCTGTGGGAGCGGCACGCGGAGCCGGGGGACGGCCTGGCGCGGCTCCTCGGGCGCAGCAGAGCGGGGCTCCTGGACCGTACGAGCACCCCGACCACCACCACGTCGCTCGCCCGGCAGACCGGCCTGAGCCCCGGCGCCGTCTCGCAGCACCTCGCCGTGCTCCGGGACGCCGGCCTGGTGACCGGGCACCGGTACCGGCGCGAGGTGTACTACCGGGCGAGCGAACTCGGCCTCGCCCTGCTCGAACGGACCGCGCGGGGGGCGGCGGGACACCCCTAGAGCCCCCGGGGCGCGGCTCGGGCGTCCGTTCAGGCATCCCCGGGCGCGCGCGGGACCGACAGGCAGAACGGGTGCCCCGCCGGATCCAGGACGACCCGCCACCGGTCGGGGCGGGGCTGCCGCTCCGGTACGGTCGCGCCCCACTCCACGAGCCGGGCCGCGGCCTCGTCCAGGTCGTCGACGTCGAAGTCGAGGTGCAGCTGCTGCGGGACGTCCTGGCCGGGCCACGACGGCGGACGGTAGCCGTCGACCCGCTGGAAGCCGAGGAACAGGCCGTCCGCACCGCGCAGGCCCGCGAACTCGTCGTCGGACCGCTCACTGAGCGGCAGCCCGGTGGCCCGGTGATAGAACGCGGCCAGGGCCATGGGATCGGCGCAGTCGAGCGTGACCGCCGTCAGTTTCATCCGCATGACCGGGGAGCCTACTGGGCGCCGCCGAAGCCGCCGGAATCCCCGGAGTCCGTCAAGTCTCGCCGGTCGCGGGGTTGTTGGCCGGGCTGTCGGCCGGGCTGTCGGCCGGGTTGTCGGCCGGGTTGTCGGCCGGGTTGTCGGCCGGGTTGTTCGCGAGGCTGTTCGCCGGGATGCCAGCCAGGCTGTCGGCCGGGATGATCGCCGGACTGTCAGCCGGGTTGCCCGCCGGCCTCTTCGCCCGGCTTCTCGCCGGAGTCTCCGCCGGGCTGTCCGTCGGTCCGGGCGCCGCCGGGCCGTTCGTCGCTCTCCTCGCCGTTCCGGTCGTCCGCCGTCCCCTCCGGCACGGCCGGCTCCGCCCGGAGTGTCGCGCGGCCGGTGAGGGCCGCGAGGGAGCTGCGGATGTGTTCCATGTGGGAGTGGATCTCGTCGCGGGCCTCGTCGTGCTCCCGCAGGACCCGCTCGGTCGCGCGCTCGACGCGCTCCGCCTTCAGCCGGGCCTCGGCGAGGACGTCCTCCGCGCGGGCCTCGGCGTCCTCCTGGCCGTGCCGGGCCTGCTCCTCGGTCTCCGAGAGGGCCCGCTGGGCCTCGGCGAGGCGCTCCTCCGCGTAGGCGACCAGTTCCTCGTGGCGGGCGTCCAGGTCGGCCGCCCGGCCCTCCGCCGTGCGGTCCGCCTCGTCCCGTACGGCCGTCTGCTCGGCGCGCTGCTCCGCCAGGAGCTCCGCGGCCCGGCGCTCGGTCTCCTCGAACGCCTCGCGCGCCGCGGACCGCTGTTCGTCGGTGTCGCGGCGGGCGTCGGCGGCCAGTTCCGCGGCCTGCTCCCCGGCGGCCTCCAGACGGGCGCGGGCCGCCGATTCGGTCGCGGTCCGGACGCCCTCCGCGTACGCCCGGGCCGCCTCGGCCGCCTCCGCGCCCGCCGCCTCGGCGGCTTCCGCGAGGGCCTGCGCCTCGGCCTCGGCGGTGCGGACGAGCGTCTCGTCCTCCTGCTCGGCCAGCTCCAGGATCCTGCGTGCCCGGTCGCCGAGGGACTCGTACCGCTGCGGCGCCAGCGACTCGACGGCGGCGCGCAGCCGGGTGGCCTCCGCCTCCTTCTCCTTCGCGAGTACGGTGAGCCGCGCTGCCCGCTCCCAGGCACCGTCGCGCTCCTCGGAGAGCGCGGCGACGTACCGGTCGACCTGCTCCGGGCGGTAGCCCCGGCCCCGTCCGACAGCGAATCCCATCCCTGACGCCCCTTCCCGTATGGCCTCAAACGTCAAGGATGCGCCATCAGAACGGACAAAAGGCGCCCAACGTGCATACACGTCGAGCGCCTTTCATCACATTCCGTTCAACTTCTCCCGTGGTGTCCCTTACAGGAGCCCGTCCCACATCTGCTCCAGGAGCACCGACCACCAGTTCTCCGGCGACGACAGCGCCGCCGGGTCCAGCATCGCCAACTGCGCCTGGAAATCGACCGTCCAGCGACCCGCCTGCTCCGGGTTGAGCCCGAACCGCAGCCGCCACATCCGGCCGAGCAGCGCCATCGAGCGCGTGAACTCCGGCAGCCCGGTGTTCACGAACTGCGGCGGCACCGACTGCCCGCCCGGACCGGCCTCCACCGGCACCGCCACGATGTGCGCGGTCCCGTACTGGACGCAGATCGCCCGCCCGAAGTCCGAACCGAGCACCAGGTACGAGCTCGCGTCCGGCGCCGCCGGCACCTGCCGCTGCGCCGCCAGCTCCGCGAGCGTCGGCACCACCGGCACGGCCGGCTGCGCCCAGAAGAACGGACCGAAGTCCGCCGGGAGCCCCGCCCACACCAGGGTGCGCGCCACCAGCTCCGGCACACCCTGCCGGGACACCGCGCGCTGGTCGAAGCGGAGGACGCCGGGACCGAACGCCCCGGCCAGCTCCTGCGCGATCGCCTCCGGGGGAACCGGCGGCGCCGGCTGCACCTGCGGCAGCGGCGCCCGCACCGGGGCGGGCCGCGCCGGGCCGTCCGCGACCTGGTGCAACTCGCCCTGATGGGTCAGGAGTTGCCGCATGCCCTGCTGACGGCCCGCGTGATCACGGCCGTACGGGGCGATGCTGGTGATCCGCGCCTGCGGCCACGTCTCCCGGATCATCCGCGCGCAGTAACCGCCCGGCAGCTCACAGGACTCCAGCTCCGTGTGCAGCTCCAGCACCTGCTGCGGCGGCACGTTCATCGCGCGCAGCTCGTGCAGGATCTGCCACTCGGGGTGCGGGGTGCCGGGCGCCGAACGTCGGATGATCTGCGCCTCGGACCCGTCCGGAGCCCGGTAGCGCAGCACCGCCTGGTAGCCGGGACCGACCGTCGGCTGACCCGCCTGCTGCGGGTAGCCGTACGCCGGAGGCACGGCCGCGGGCGGCGGCGTGTGCCCGTGCACCGGCGGCGCCGGGGCGGGCGGGGGCGGCGGCGTGCCCGGCCCACCGGGACCGGGGTGCGCCAGCATCGTCGCGGCGTGCGCGATCCCGCCCGGCGGGGTACCGGGTACGCCCGGCGGCGGCGGAGGCGGCGGGGGCGCGCCGGGACCGCCCTGGTTCGGGTGCGCCAGCATCGTCGCCGCGTGGTGCACGGGCTGCGGCGGCGTCGGCGCCGCCGGGGCGGGCGGCGGACCGGGCGGACCGGGCGGCTGGAG
The DNA here is from genome assembly GCF_042743475.1 of Streptomyces sp. NPDC059534. Classification (NCBI taxonomy): domain Bacteria; kingdom Bacillati; phylum Actinomycetota; class Actinomycetes; order Kitasatosporales; family Streptomycetaceae; genus Streptomyces; species Streptomyces sp. NPDC059534. Next base: position 81,202 of record NZ_JBHWAQ010000031.1, on the reverse strand, counting down.
CCCCTCCGGCCCGAGCTGCGACACCAGCTGCGTGGGGATGTACGCCCCCGCACCCGACGACGCCCCCGGCGTCCCCGGCACACCCGGCGGCGGAGGCGGCGTCGGACCGCGCCCACCGGCCTTCGGCGGCGGCGTCGCCTTGCTGGTCGCGGCGTCCGAGATGTCCCCGGCACCCGGCACCGACGGCGCGGGCGGCGGAGGCGGCGGCGCACCGGGCCCGCCCTGCGGCGGCACCGGCGGCACGGGAGCGGCCGGGGCCTGGACCTGCGCCTGGGGACCCGGACCCGCCGGAGCGGCCGCCGGCCGCGGCCCGGACGGTTCCAGCCGGGGCGCGATGGCCGTCGGCGGCAGCGCGCTGCCGCCCTTCATCAGCGCGGTCGGCGCGTCGGCACCCACCACCGGCAGCGGAGTGTCCTCGTCGTCCGTCCCCGTCAGCGGCGGCGCGAACACGGTCGCGGGCAACGGCACCGCCCCGTCCGCACCCCCGGAGCTCGCGTTCGCGTCCACCCAGGGACTGCTCACGGGCGCGGGAACAGGGGCGGGAGCGGGCGCCGGAGCAGGCGCGGGCACGGGAGCGGGCGGCGCCGGAGGCGCGACGGGCGCGACGGGCGCCTCCTGAGCCGCAGGGACGACAGGAGCCGCAGGCACTGCAGGAGCAACAGGCACAACGGGCGCAACGGGAGCCACAGGCGTCGAAACAGCCCCAGGAGTCACCGCGGCCGCAGCGCCCGAAGGCCCGGCCGTCGAAGCCGCCGGCGTCCCCGCCGGCACCCCGTCCATCGCCGTCGGCTCGTACTCCGCGGCCCCGGACCCGGAGGCGGTCCCGATCCCGGACCCGATCCCGATCCCGATCCCGGCACCGTCGCTGCCCTCCGCGCCCGACGACGCCACCGAGGCGGAGGAGACCGCGTCACCCGCGCCCACCGCCTCCGAGACGTCGTCCGACGGAGCCGAGGAACCACCGGACTCCTGAGAGGCGTTGGGGCCCTTCGGCAGCCCGATCTTGTCCGCCGCGTCCTGGAGCCACTCGGGCGGGCTCAGCAGGAACGACGTCTGGTTGAGATCGATACGGGCGGCGGGCACGGCCGCCTGGGCGGGAACGTCGTCGGCGGCCCCGTACTCCTCCTCGTACCGCCGGATCACCTCGCCCACCGGCAGCCCGGGCCACAGTGTCGCCTCGCCGCTGTCCCGCGCGATCACCAGCCGCTGACGCCCGCCGTCCGACGTCGGACCGCCCTCGCGGTCCTCCGCCCACACCACGAACCCCAGCTCGAACTCCCGTACCCGCACCTCGCGGTGCTGGTACGACGGCAGATCGCCGTTGATCCACTCCTCGGCGCGCTCCTGCGCCTGCGCGAACGTCACCACAGCCAGCTCACTCCCCTACCGGGACCACGGGCACGGCACGCGCGAAGCCACCGTCCACCATCAGGTTCGCCACCGTCTCCAGCTCCGGCGGATTACCCGCGAGCCGCTGCAGAAACGCGTCGAAGTCCGCACCACAGGGCAGCAGAAGCCGCTCCGCCCGCTCGGCCACCGACCAGCCCGCCGCGACCTCGCCCGAGTCCCGCGCGTCGTCGTAGGCACAGAACCACACCGAACCGACCGCCTGGCCCCGCACCTTCACCGCGACCAGACCGCCCTGGACGAAAGCGACGCCCAGGTAGTCCTTCGTCAGGTGATCGCGCAGACACTTGTTGACGTAGACGAGGTCGTTGACACCCGCCTCCTCCCGAACCGTGAAGAACGGCTGGTCGACCAGGAGCCCGAGCTCCGCGTCGAGCGCCGTGCCCACCGGGGCGCAGCCGCCCGCCGCCTTCAGGAAGGAGCGGTACGCCCCCGGCAGCCGGTAACCGAGGTCCTCCTCGACACCCTGGAGCTGCTGCTCCGACACCGACACCAGCGCCTTGGGCAGCCCGAAGTGCACCGGCCGGGTCTCCTGCAGCGGCCGCGTGCCGCGCTTCGACTGGTCGACGGCGGCCGTCGCCACCCCGCCGTGATGGCGCAGCAGCGCCTTCACCTCGACCGGCACCAGCTCCATCCGGCGACTGCGCGCCACGTGGTGCCAGGTCCAGCCGTGCGGCGTCGCCACCGACGGGATCGTGTCCCACAGCTCGTGCCCGGTCGCCGCCATCGCCGCGTTCGCCGACACATAGTCCGTGAGCCGCAGCTCGTCGACGCCGAAACCCTCCGGCGGGTCGGCGATCTCCGCCGCCGCGCGCGCGTACGGCGAGAAGTCCGGGTGGCCGTGCTCGTCCACCCGCACCCCTCGGGGGTGACGGGAGGCACGGACCGGGTCCGGGAAGTGCACGACCTGCCCGGCGTAGGCCGCGTTCGGTGGCGCGGTGTGCCCGAGCCGACCTGTCGTCATGGCGGTTGCCCCCTGCACTGGCGTCGCTGACTGCTACTACCGACTGATCCCGCACAGCCTATGCGCTGCCACAAGACCCCGAACGGCCCGGCCCGACGGTGACCAACTGTCACGACGCCATGACAGTCGCACCATGATTCCGACACACCGAAGCGGCGTTTCGGCGCCCCAGCTTCCCCATATGGCTCCCTATTTGGCAGGCTGTCCACGCAACTCGGGGGATTGCAGGAGGGGAAGACCAGCACCATGCACACAGCAACAACGCCCACACAGGGTGACCCACGCCTCAACTGGAGCAGCAGCGCCGAGGCCACGCGCGCGCCGATACTGCGTCACCGTCGCGACGGCATCCTCCCCACCGTCGGCGCAGCCCTGTCCGTGCGCGGCGAGACCCTCACGTGCACCGCGGGCCGCGGCGACCGGCCCCCCGCCCTGCACGCCCTCGTCCAGGACTTCCTGGACACCCTCACCAGCAGCCAGCGGGAACGCTTCACCGGCCGATGTCCGGAGGCGATCCTGCTCTCCCGCCACCTCACCGCCGCGGAGAACGCCCGCTCCAAGCGCGCCCAGCGCAAGCCACTCACCCACGGCGAGGCCCGCCGCTCCCTCAAGCAGGCCAAACTCACCGCCCGGCGGATCCGGGAGGACGGCGACCCGCTCCACGGCAGCTACGCCGCACCCTGCCGTTCCTGCACGGCGATGCTCGCCCACTTCGGCGTCCGCGCCGTCGACCCCACCACGCCTGTCGAGAACGGCTGACCGCCCCCATGCCCGACCACCTCAGCACCACCCGCTTCCCGGTGAACGTCGACGCCGCCCTCCGCGAAGCCGGCTGGCAGCCCGGCCGCTGGGACATCAAGCTCGCCGAGGAATGGGCCGACGCCCTGCGCGCCCACGTCTCCCCCGCCGGACACCGGCACAGCGTCTTCCCGGCCGCCGTCGAAGCCTGGGCCGAGTTCGGCGGCCTGCGGATCACCGCGCCCGGCCACGGCCGGCAGATAGCGCCCGCGACCGTCCGCTTCGACCCGCTCGCCGGACTCCACCTCTCCCGCACCCTCGCCGACCTCGGCCGCGCCCTCGACACCGAGATCGCGCCGCTCGGCGAGGAGGGTGACCACCAGGCCGTCCTCGCCATGGACGCCGAAGGCCGCGTCTACAGCCTCGACCACGCCGGCGACTGGTACCTCGGCAAGGACATCGACGCCGCCCTCTCCACCCTGATCACCGGCGCCCACCCCACCCGCCTCACCACCCCCTGAGACGCCCGGCCACCACCGGGCGCCACCCGGCACCACCGGGCCACCGGGCCACCGGGCCACCGGGCCACCGGGCCACCGGGTGCGAGCCGGCACCACCGGACCACCATCCGCGACCCGGCCACCAGGTGCGACCGGGCTCCTACAGCGCCTCCGCCTCGCCCACCGGCAGGACCGCCGACACCCGGAACCCCCCGGCGTCCGTCACCCCCGAGACGAAGACGCCGCCCAGCCGCAGCACCCGCTCCCGCATGCCGACGAGCCCGTTCCCGCCACTCGGCAGCCGCACGTCGGCGACGGCCGCGTCCGACGGACAAGGACCGTTCTCCACCTGCATCGCGACCTCGGCCTCCCGGTGGGCCAACCGGACCACGACCGCGGCACCCACCGCGTGCTTGTGGACGTTGGTCAGCGCCTCCTGCACCACCCGGTACGCCGTCCGCTCCACCTCCGGCGGATACGCCCGCGCCTCCCCCACGACCAGCAGCTCCACCACCGCACCCGCCAGCCGCGACTGCTCGCACAACGCCTCCAGGGCGTCCAGACACGGCCCGTCCTCGGCAGCCGCCTCCGCCGCCGCGGCCGCCGCCCGGCCGACCGCGGCCAACGGCACCACCGCGGGAGCCACCGGAGCGGCCCCCTCCCGGAGCACGCCCAGCATCTCCCGCAGCTCGGTCAGCGCCTGCCGGCCCATGTCGCCCACGAGCGCCGCGTTCTTCACGGCCTTCTGCGGGTCCTTCAACGCGACCGCCTGCAGCGCCGCCGCGTGCACCACCATCAGCGACACCCGGTGCGCCACCACGTCGTGCATCTCCCGCGCGATCCGCGTCCGCTCCTCCTGACGCGCCCACTGCGCCCGCTGCTCCGCCCGGTCGGCCAGCAGCGACAACTCCTGCTCCAGACTGTCCGCCCGCTCCCGCAGACTCTCCATGAGCCGGCGCCGCGCCCCTATGTACAGGCCGAAGAGGACCGGCGGCGCGTTGAGCCCGAGCGTCATGAACAGCGACACGACCGGCACGTACCAGCCACTCGGGTCGAAGTCCTGCGTGCCGTCGTCGACCTGCGCCACGTCCTGCCGCAGCCGCACCACGGTCACGACGAACACGGCCAGCGTCGACATCCCCGCCAGCACGGCCGTGATCCGGCGCGGCACCTCGGAGGCGGCGAGCGAGTACAGCCCGACGATCCCCATCAGGAAGCCCATCTCGGCGGGCGCCACGGCGATCGACACCAGCACGACCACGATGGGCCACCGCCGCCGCACGAGCAGCACGGACCCCACCATCAGCCCGAACACCACCCCAGCGGGCACCGGCACCCCGGCCTTCTCCGCGAACCAGACCCCCTCCACCGCGCACTCCAGCGCGGACACCACGGCCAGCCCCACGTCGAGCACGGCGCTCCGCCGTCTCCCCCACCACCACCACCGACCCCCGACGCCCACAGCGCCCCGTTCCGCCCCCGTTGTGGTCATACCCACCACCCTACGGGCGCTCCCCCACCCCCCACCCCCCACCGTCAACCTCCCGCACACCTGTCCCCCGAACTAATGAATCGCCCACACATTCGACCCGAACGTCCGCATTCCGGACGACGGTGTTCGCGTGACAGCCGAAACGAGCCGGCACGCCGACCCCGCGGTCCCCCCGAAGGCAGGCCGGACGAAACGACCGAACGCGAAGGACGACCTCCGCGCCCGCGCCCGCGAGCTCCGCCTCCAGGGCTGGACCTACGACCGGATCCAGACCGAGCTGGACTGCTCGAAGAGCTCGATCTCGCTGTGGGTACGCGACCTGCCGAAGCCGGCACCCCGTTACACCGAAGAGGAACGCCTGGCCCGGATGAACGCCGGCCTCGCCCGGCTTCGCGCGGCACGGGACGAGGAGCGGCAGGAGACGAAGCGTCTGGCCAAGGAGTCCGTCGGGGCCCTGTCGGACCGGGAGCTGTTCGTCGCCGGAGTCGCGCTCTACTGGGCCGAGGGAACCAAGGACAAGACGTACTGCCGTCGCGAGTCCCTTCAGTTCGTCAACAGCGACCCGAACGTCGTCGCCGTCTATCTGCGGTGGCTGGATCTCCTGGGGGTCACCCGTGACCGTCTGCGCTTCCGCGTGAGCATCCACGAGAGCGCCGATGTCGCGGAGGCGGAGAGGTTCTGGGCGGAGCTGGCCGGGGTCGACCGTGCGACGTTCCGGAGGGCCACGCTCAAGCGCCACACCCCTCGGACCAGCCGGAAGAACGTCTCCGAGGGCTATCGGGGGTGCCTCGTCGTCTACGTGGCGAGGAGCGCGGAGCTTTACCGTCGCATGGAGGGTGCCTGGTACGGCATAGTGGAGGCCGCCAGGGCACAGGACTGACGAGATGTCCGTTTTAGCCCTAAAAACTATCCCCTGTGGTGTAATCGGCAGCACTGGGACCTTTGGAGTCCTATGTCCGGGTTCGAGTCCTGGCAGGGGAGCCACACCACGCGGGTCCTGACCACACCTGGTCAGGACCCGCGCTCATGTCCGCGTGCTTGCCCCCCGGTATCCTTCGTGGGTCCACCACCCAAAGCCGAAGGGCATTCCCGTGAGCGCCAACCGCCCGGCAGCCGTCGTCGTCCTCGCAGCGGGTGAGGGCACCCGCATGAAGTCGAAGACTCCCAAGGTCCTGCACGAGATCGCCGGACGGTCGCTCGTGGGGCATGTCGTGTCCGCCGCCCGTGAGCTGGAGCCCGAGCACCTCGTCGTGGTCGTCGGGCACGCCCGGGAGAAGGTGAAGGGCCACCTGGAGGAGCACTACGCGGGGACCCGCACCGCCGTCCAGGAGGAGCAGAACGGCACCGGGCACGCGGTGCGGATGGCGCTGGAGGAGCTGGGGAAGACGCCGGACGGGACCGTGGTGGTCGTGTGCGGTGACACTCCCCTGCTGTCCGGTGAGACGCTGCGGGCGCTCGCGGCCACGCACGCCGCGGACGGCAACGCGGTGACGGTGCTGACCGCCGAGGTCCCGGACTCCACCGGGTACGGCCGGATCGTGCGGGACGCCTCCGGCGCCGTGACGGAGATCGTCGAGCACAAGGACGCGTCCGACGAGCAGCGCGCGATCCGGGAGATCAACTCGGGTGTGTTCGCGTTCGACGGGCTGCTGCTCGCCGAGGCCCTCGGCCAGGTGCGGACCGACAACAGCCAGGGCGAGGAGTACCTCACCGACGTGCTGTCGATCCTGCGCGAGGCCGGCCACCGGGTGGGCGCCTCCGTCGCCGGCGACCACCGCGAGATCCTCGGGATCAACAACCGGGTGCAGCTCGCCGAGGCGCGTGCCCTGCTGAACCGGCGGCTGGTCGAGCGGGCGATGCTCGCCGGTGTGACCGTGGTGGATCCGGCGAGCGTCTTCGTGGACGTGACCGTGACGTTCGAGGCGGACGCGGTGATCCTGCCGGGTACGCAGCTGCTGGGCGCGACGCACATCGGCGAGGACGCCGAGGTCGGCCCGAACACGCGCCTGACGGACACGACGGTCGGCAGGGGCGCCCGGGTGGACAACACGGTCGCCTATTCGGCCGTGATCGGCGAGAGCGCTTCCGTGGGCCCGTTCGCGTACCTGCGTCCGGGGACGAACCTCGGCAAGAAGTCCAAGGCCGGCACGTACGTGGAGATGAAGAACGCGACGATCGGCGAGGGCACGAAGGTGCCCCACCTGTCGTACGTGGGTGACGCGACGATCGGCGAGTTCACGAACATCGGCGCGGCGAGCGTCTTCGTGAACTACGACGGCGAGGCGAAGCACCACACCACGATCGGCTCTCACTGCCGTACGGGTTCGGACAACATGTTTGTGGCTCCCATCACCATCGGGGACGGTGCCTACACCGCCGCGGGGTCCGTGATCACGAAGGACGTGCCGGCGGGTTCGCTGGCGGTCGCCCGTGGCCAGCAGCGGAATATCGAGGGTTGGGTGGCCCGGAAGCGGCCCGGCAGTGCTGCCGCGCAGGCCGCTCAGGCCGCCTCGGAGGAGTCCGACGGCGAAAGCTGACCGGAAACGGGTACGTCGAACTCGGCGTACCGTGATACGTGCACACAAATTCGGCTGGTTCGCACATGCGCTCGACAGGCGCGGGATCGCGGCCAGGGAACACGTCTGAGGAGACAGTGCTGTGACCGGGATCAAGACGACCGGCGAGAAGAAGCTCATGCTCTTCTCCGGCCGCGCCCACCCCGAGCTGGCCGAGGAGGTCGCGCACCAGCTGGGCGTCGGTCTCGTTCCCACCAAGGCGTTCGACTTCGCCAACGGTGAGATCTACGTCCGCTTCCAGGAGTCGGCCCGCGGCGCGGACTGCTTCCTGATCCAGAGCCACACGGCTCCGATCAACAAGTGGATCATGGAGCAGTTGATCATGATCGATGCTCTCAAGCGGGCCTCGGCCCGGAGCATCACCGTGATCATCCCGTCGTACGGCTACGCCCGTCAGGACAAGAAGCACCGCGGCCGCGAGCCGATCTCGGCGCGTCTGGTGGCGGACCTGCTGAAGACGGCGGGTGCGGACCGCATCCTGACGGTGGACCTGCACACCGACCAGATCCAGGGCTTCTTCGACGGCCCGGTGGACCACCTGTCCGCCCTCCCGGTCCTCGCGGACTACGTGGGTGCGAAGGTCGACCGCGCCAAGCTGACGATCGTCTCCCCGGACGCGGGCCGCGTGCGGGTCGCCGACCGCTGGTGCGACCGTCTGGACGCGCCGCTGGCGATCGTGCACAAGCGCCGTGACAAGGACGTCGCCAACCAGGTCACCGTGCACGAGGTCGTCGGTGACGTGAAGGGCCGCGTCTGTGTCCTGGTGGACGACATGGTCGACACCGGCGGCACGATCTGCGCGGCCGCGGACGCCCTGTTCGCGCACGGCGCCGAGGACGTCATCGTGACGGCCACGCACGGCATCCTGTCGGGTCCGGCCGCCGACCGTCTGAAGAACTCCAAGGTGAGCGAGTTCGTCTTCACGGACACGCTGCCGGTGCCGGGCGCCCTGGAGCTGGACAAGATCACCGTGCTGTCGATCGCGCCGACGATCGCGCGCGCGGTGCGCGAGGTGTTCGAGGACGGTTCGGTGACGAGCCTCTTCGAGGAGCACTGAGCCACGGAGTCCCGCGGAGGGCCGCTTCCCCGTTCGGGGGAGCGGCCCTCCGCCGTGTTCCGGGCCCGGGGCCCGGGGTGATCGAATTGGTGGGAGGCCGGGGGGCCGGTAGACTGCCGTAGTTGCTCGGCGAGGGAGGCCGTACCCCATGGGGTCACGGCGGTCCGTTATCGACGCGCTCTTCGTAGCAGGCCATCGCCAGTCGTGGCCGGGTGACTCTTCTTTCGTCACCTTTCCACGAGGAGTGCACCATGTCCGAGGTCAAGCTCGCCGCTGCCGTCCGTACCGAGTTCGGCAAGGGCGCCGCCCGTTCGATCCGCCGCAACGCCCAGGTTCCCGCCGTCGTCTACGGCCACGGCTCGGAGCCGGCGCACATCACCCTCCCGGCCCACGACCTGGCCCTGGCGCTCCGTACGCCGAACGTCCTGCTCTCCCTGGACATCGACGGCAAGAACGAGCTGGCGATCCCGAAGGCCGTCCAGCGTGACGCCATCAAGGGCTTCCTGGTCCACGTCGACCTGCTCCTCGTCAAGCGCGGCGAGAAGGTCACCGTCGAGATCCCCGTGCAGGCCGAGGGTGAGCTCGCCGCCGGCGGCAACCTGCTGGAGCACGTGCTCGGCACCCTCTCCGTCGAGGCCGAGGCCACCCACCTCCCCGAGGCCATCACGGTCTCCGTCGAGGGCCTGGAGGCCGGTGCCTCCGTCCTCGCCAAGGACATCGTCCTCCCGAAGGGTTCCTCCCTCGTGACCGACGGCGACGCCGTGGTCCTGCAGGTCCTGGCCGCGCAGGCCGAGGAGCCGGCCGCCGAGGCCGAGGTCGCCGAGACCACCGAGGTCTGAGCCGTAGGCTCTGCCTGACGTGACGGGGTGACGGGCCGTACGGCCCGTCACCCCGTTTCGCTTGTACGGACGCGCGTGTACGGATACGAGGAGACCTGACGCACATGACGGACGACGCCAACGCGCCCTGGCTGATCGTCGGCCTCGGCAACCCGGGGCCCGAGTACGCGGCCAACCGCCACAACATCGGCTTCATGGTCGTGGACCTGCTCGCGGAGCGGATCCGCGGTTCGTTCAAGCGCGCGCAGAAGGCGCAGGCGCAGGTCGTGGAGGGCCGGATGGGGCCTCCCGGGCCGGAGAACCGCCGGGTGATCCTGGCGAAGCCGATGTCGTACATGAACCTGTCCGGCGGCCCGGTGACGGCGCTGCGGGACTTCTACAAGGTGCCGACGGCGCGCGTCGTGGCCGTCCACGACGAGCTGGACATCGACTACGGGGTGCTGCGGCTGAAGCTCGGCGGCGGCGACAACGGGCACAACGGCCTGAAGTCGATGACGAAGGCGATGGGCGCGGAGTACCACCGGGTGCGGTGCGGGATCGGGCGTCCGCCGGGCCGGATGCAGGTCGCGGACTTCGTCCTGAAGGACTTCTCCTCGACGGAGCGCAAGGATCTCGACTGGTTCGTGGACCGGGCGGCGGACTCGGTGGAGTGCCTGGTCGCGGAGGGCCTGGAGCGGGCGCAGTCCGCGTACAACTCCTAGGCCCTGGCGGTCGGAGCGTACGACTGTACGATCGCGGGTCATGACGCACGTCCGTAACGCCGCCATGGCCCTGGTCACCCTGCTCCTCGTCGTCGCGGGCGGGTGGGCCTCGTGGAACTCGGCCCAGCACGTCCTGCTCGCGAAGGGCCGCGAGCACGGGACGCTGACGGTGACCGGCTGCACGGACGAGACGTGCAGCGGCACCTTCGCCCCGGAGGACCCTTCGTCGACCCGGCGGACGCTGACGATCACGCGGTCGGTGGCGGCGGAGAAGGGCGAGACGATCCCGGTGGTGGTGAAGCCGGGCACGGACGAGGGCGTCCGGACGGGCTGGGGCGGCGGTCTGCACGCGTGGCTGCCGCTGGGCGGCGCGCTGCTGCTCGCGGCGCCGCTGATCGGCGGTGGTCTGCGGCTGCCGCGGACGGCGTGGTCGGTGGCGGGGGCCGGCGGGGCGCTGCTGGTGGCGGCGTTCCTGGCGCTCTGACCGTTTTCCGCCTGGTTCCTGGCGCAATCGTTATGGGCCTCTGGCTTAAAGCCGACTTAAAGAGATGGATAGGCTGCCTCAGCCACCTCCCACGGCATCCCTCATTCCACAGATGGACGACTGCACATGCGACGCTCCCTCATACCCGCAGCCGCTCTTGTCGCGGCCATGGCGGGCTCCGTGACTCTGGCTCCCGCCGCTTTCGCGTCGGACAGCCCGAAGCCGTTCACGCTGCCGCTCCACCAGCCCACCCCGATCGCCGCCTCCGAGGCCGGCCACGACGGGGACTGCCCGACGGTTCCGGCCGACAAGGACGGCTGGCACTTCGTCATTCCCGGCAAGGGTGTCGAGTTCACCAAGCTGACGGTGACCTTCGACAACGGCGCGCCGATCGTCATCACCTCCTTCGGTCCGCCGAAGGACGACCACGCGTACGTGGCGTCCGCGCCGGGCGCGAAGCTGACGTCGGCCGTCGCCGAGGTCACGGGCGCGGTCAAGCAGGGCTGGTTCAACCTGTCCCACACCTGCCTGGCGACCGAGACCGGCGGCACCACCGGCGAGACCACCAACGGCGGTTCGACCGGCGAGACGACGACCGGCGAGACCACCAACGGCGGCGCCACCGGCGAGACGACCACGGGTGGGACCACGACCGGTGAGACCACCGGCGAGACCACCACGGGTGGGACCACCACCGGCGAGACCACCACGGGTGAGACCACGACCGGTGAGACCACCACGGGTGAGACCACCACGGGCGGCTCGGCCACGGGTGAGACCACCACGGGTGGCTCCACCACGGGTGAGACGACCGCCACGGGCGGCTCGACCACGGGTGAGACCGCCACCGGTGGCTCCACCACGGGTGGTTCGGACACCAAGGGCGAGGGCAACCTCGCCGAGACCGGCTCCAGCGCCCCCGTCGGCATCATCGCCGCCGCGGCCCTGGCCCTCGCGGCCGCCGGCGCGGTCCTGGTGACCCGTCGCCGCAAGGCCCAGCAGAACTGACGTACCCCGTCACGACGGTGCCCCCGTGGAGGTCTCCACGGGGGCACCGTCGTGTCCGGGGCGGGTGTCAGCCGGTGTTGCGGAGGCCCGCCGCGACGCCGTTCACCGTGAGGAGGAGGGCCCGCGCGAGCAGCGGGTCCGGGTCCTCGCCGCGCTCGGCGGCCGCGCGCTGGCGGGCGATCAGGGCGACCTGGAGGTAGGAGATCGGGTCGAGGTAGGCGTCACGGATGGCGAACGTCTGCTGGAGGACCGGGTTGGAGTCGAGGAGCGTCGCGCCGCCGGTGACCTTGAGGACCTCGGCGACGGTCAGCGCGTGCTCGGCCTCGATGGTGTCGAAGACGTGCTTGAGGTCGTCGGGGACCAGGGTGTCGACGTAGTGGCGGGCGATCCGCAGGTCCGTCTTCGCCAGCGTCATCTCGACGTTGGAGAGGAAGTTGCGGAAGAAGCCCCACCGCTCGTACATCTCGCCGAGGACCGCGTCGAGGCCGGCCTCGCGCAGGGCCTTGAGGCCGGAGCCGACGCCGAACCAGCCGGGGACGATCTGGCGGGACTGCGTCCAGCCGAACACCCACGGGATGGCCCGCAGTCCGTCGAGTCCGGCGCCCGAGTCGGGGCGGCGGGAGGGGCGCGAGCCGAGGTGGAGGTCGGCGAGCTGGTCGACGGGGGTGGCCGCGAAGAAGTACGAGGGCAGGTCGGGGTCCTCGACGAGCTTGCGGTACGCGGTGTGGGCGGCGTCCGAGACGGTGTCCATGGCCGCGTCCCAGCGGGCGAGGGCCTCGTCGGACTGGCGCGGGGCGGTGTGCAGGGCGGATGCCTGCAGGGTGGCCGCGACGGTCAGTTCGAGGTTCTCGCGGGCGAGGGACGGGATCAGGTACTTGTCGGAGATGACCTCGCCCTGCTCGGTCACCTTGATCTCGCCCTCCAGGGTGCCCCAGGGCTGGGCGAGGATCGCGTCGTGCGAGGGGCCGCCGCCGCGGCCGACGGTGCCGCCGCGGCCGTGGAAGAGGCGCAGCCGGACGCCGTAGCGGTGGGCGACGTCGCGGAGCCGCCGCTGGGCGCGGTGGATCTCCCACTGGGAGGTGGTGATGCCGCCGAACTTGGAGGAGTCCGAGTAGCCGAGCATGACCTCCTGGACGTCGCCGCGGAGCGAGACGAGGCGCCGGTAGGAGGGGTCGGCCAGCATGTCGTTGAGGATGACGTCGGCGGCCTTGAGCTCGTCGGTGGTCTCCAGGAGCGGCACGATGCCGATCTTGGCCCAGCCGCCGTGCAGGTCGAGGAGGCCGGCCTCGCGGGCGAGGACGGCGGCGGCGAAGACGTCGTCGGCGCCCTGGCACATCGAGATGATGTACGACTCGATGACCTCGGGGCCGAAGCGCTCGAAGGCTTCCTTGATGGTGTGGAAGACGCCGAGGGTCTTCTCGCCGGCGGCGTCCAGCGGGGCCGGGGTCGGGGCGAGCGGGCGGCGCGAGCGGAGCTCCTTGGCGAGGAGCTTCTGCCGGTAGTCGCGCGGCATGTCGGCGTACCGCCAGGACTCCTCGCCGAGGCGGTCGAAGAGCTGGCCGAGGGTGTGGTGGTGGGCGTCGGCGTGCTCGCGGACGTCCATGGTGGCGAGCTGGAGGCCGAAGGCGGAGAGGGTGCGGATGGTGCGGTCCATCCGGCCGTCGGCGAAGAGGCCGCCGCGGTGCTCGCGCAGGGAGGTCTGGATGAGGGTGAGGTCGCGGATCAGTTCGGCGGTGCCGAGGTAGTCGCGGCCGTCCTGGTGCGGGTAGCCCTGGGCGAGGCGCTCGCGGGTGTTGACGAGCTTCTGCCGGATGCAGGTGGCCTTGAGGCGGTAGGGCTCCTCGGCGTTGAGGCGCTTGTAGCGGGGGCTGATCTCCGGGAGGAGTTCCAGGTCGCGCTGGAGGGAGTCCAGGAGTTCCTGGGTGGCTCCGGTGTAGCGGATGGAGTTGGAGAGCAGTCCGCGCAGGAAGTCGACGAGTTCGAGGGCGTCGGTGATGCCGTGCTCGTGCTGGAGGATCAGGACGTCCCAGGTCACCTGGGGGGTGACGTTGGGGTTGCCGTCGCGGTCGCCGCCGATCCAGGTGCCGAAGGTGAGCGGGCGGGTGCCGGAGGGCAGCTCGACGCCGACGCGCTCCAGCTCGGCGGCGAGGTCCTCCAGGACGTCGCCGACGGCGTTGGCGTGCAGCTCGTCGAGGTAGTAGATGGCGTTGCGGGCCTCGTCGGCGGGCTCGGGGCGGACGACCCGGAGTTCGTCGGTCTGCCAGATGAGGTCGATGTTCTCGGCGAGCCGCAGGTCGTGGCGGCGCCGGTCGGCGTCGATGACCGGGGTCTCCAGGAGGGCGGCGATGCGGCGCAGCTTGTTGAGGACCGAGCGGCGGGCGGCCTCGGTGGGGTGCGCGGTGAAGACGGGCCGTACGTTGAGGTTCTTGACCGTCTCGCGTACGTGGTCGGGGTCGCCGTCCTTGAGCATGTCGGCGGTGCGGGCGAGGAGGCCGCCCTCGGCGGCGCGCTTCTCGCGCATCTCGCGGCCGCGGTGGACCTGCTCGGTGACGTTCGCCAGGTGGAAGTAGGTGGAGAAGGCGCGTACGAGCTTGGCGGCGGTCTCCAGCTCGACGCCGCGCAGCAGCTCGGCCGCGGCCTCGCCGTCCTCGCGGGTGAGGCTGCGGACCTTCTCGACGAGGTCGAGGAGCTCGTGGCCCTCCTGGCGGACGAGGGTCTCGCCCAGCAGGTCGCCCAGTCGGCGGATGTCGGCGCGCAGCTCGGTGCTGGCGGTGGGGGTCTGGTCGGCACTGCTCACAGGTGCGGCTCCTTGCAGTGTTTCAGCACGTCTGGAGGGTTCTGGAGGCTTGCGGACCGCGCTGTCCGACGCACCCAGGATAGGTGTCCACATTGTGGTCGGCGGCCAGGCCCCTTCTTGTGCCCTCTTGCCGCGCGCCACGGCGCTGCCATACTTACGACGCCGTAGGTTACGGAGGCGTAGCCACGGCTTTGTCTTCCCGTACTTTCGGGTATTTTCCCGCTCTTTCCCCCACCTTCACCCTCACCCCCAGGGGACATCCATGACCATGAGCCCCGAGGTGACCTCGGCGCCCGAGACGTCCGACGGCACCGCTGCCCTGCCCTACGCCACGCTCGGCGGCGATCGCAAGGGTTCGACCGAGCAGGTCGCGCTGCTGCTCTTCATCACGGTGCCGTTCGTGGCGCTGCTCGCGGCGGTGCCGCTGGCGTGGGGCTGGGGGGTGAGCTGGCTGGACCTGGGACTGATGGTCGTCATGTACTTCGTCGGCTGCCACGGCATCACGATCGGTTTCCACCGCTACTTCACGCACGGCGCGTTCAAGGCGAAGCGGCCGCTGCGGATCGCGCTCGCGATCATGGGGTCGCTGGCGGTGGAGGGTCCGCTGGTGCGCTGGGTGGCGGACCACCGCAAGCACCACAAGTTCTCGGACGCCGAGGGCGACCCGCATTCGCCGTGGCGGTTCGGCGAGACGGTTCCGGCGCTGATGAAGGGCCTGTGGTGGGCGCACATCGGCTGGATGTTCGACGAGGAGCGGACGCCGCAGCACAAGTACGCGCCCGATCTGATCAAGGACCCGGCGATCCGGGCGATCTCCCGCCAGTTCGTGCTGTGGACGGTGCTGTCGCTGGCGATCCCGCCGCTGGTCGGCGGTCTGGTGACGTGGTCGTGGTGGGGCGCGTTCACGGCGTTCTTCTGGGGTTCCCTGGTGCGGGTGTCGCTGCTGCACCACGTGACGTGGTCGATCAACTCGATCTGTCACGCGGTGGGGAAGCGTCCGTTCAAGTCGCGTGACCGCTCGGGCAACGTGTGGTGGCTGGCGGTGCTGTCGTGCGGCGAGTCCTGGCACAACCTGCACCACGCGGACCCGACGTCGGCGCGGCACGGGGTGCTGCGGGGCCAGGTCGACTCCAGCGCGCGGCTGATCCGCTGGTTCGAGCTGCTGGGCTGGGCGTCGGATGTGCGCTGGCCGGCCAAGTCCCGCATCGAAGCCCGCCGCCAGAGTGTCTCCGCAGACGCGGCATGATGGAAGACGTGGCGATCGAGGGCAGGACCGGCGGTACCGGCAGCAGCAGCGCAGAGCAGAAGCCCCGGCGGGGGCGCCGAGTGCGGATGACGGGCGCGGAGCGCCGGGAGCAGTTGCTCGACATCGGCCGGACGCTCTTCGCCGAGAAGGGGTTCGAGGGCACGTCGGTGGAGGAGATCGCGGCGAAGGCCGGGGTGTCCAAGCCGGTGGTGTACGAGCACTTCGGGGGCAAGGAGGGGCTGTACGCGGTCGTCGTCGACCGGGAGATGCGCCAGCTCCTCGACGGGGTGACGGGCGCGCTGACGGCCGGGCATCCGCGGGAGCTCCTGGAGCAGGCGGCGTTCGCGCTCCTCGACTACATCGAGAACTACACGGACGGTTTCCGGATTCTCGTACGGGACTCCCCGGTGGCGCAGTCGACGGGCACGTTCGCCTCGTTGATCAGTGACATCGCCACGCAGGTGGAGGACATCCTGGGCCTGGAGTTCAAGGCCCGCGGCTTCGATCCGAAGCTGGCGCCGCTGTACGCCCAGGCGCTGGTGGGCAGTGTGGCGCTGACGGGCCAGTGGTGGCTGGACGTCCGCAAGCCGAAGAAGGCGGAGGTCGCGGCGCACCTGGTGAACCTGGCGTGGCACGGTCTGGACGGGCTGGAGCAGAAGCCGCGGCTGATAGGGCACCGCAAGAACTGACGGGGCCGCCGAGCGGGCGGCCGGGCACCACGGGCCCGGCCGCCCGGCGGGTGACCGGCCGCCCGGCGGGCAACCGGCCCCCCCGGTGGCTAAACCGCACGGACGGTCTGATTCCCCGGTCAATTCCCTGGTGTACCGGGCACCGGTGAGTAGAATCGTGTTCAACATCCGGGGGGGGGGTGTTCCGACCGCCGGGCGATGCCGTCTCGCGTGCTTCCGAGCGCGCCCTGACGCCGTCCGGCGCCGCGCGAACCCCCCGCGTCCGGGTTCCGTGGACACCTGATCCCTGGGGGGGATCTTCTTGCTTTCTCCGCAGTTCTCCCGTGCGCGGCGCCTCGCGGCCGCCACCGCTCTCGTCGTCTCCGCGGGCATGCTGCTCGCGACGCCCGCCTCCGCCGGTTCCCCGGCGCCGCGGCCGGGTGTGGACAAGGAACGGCCGGCCGCCGAGCGGTCGGCCGCCGGGAAGGCCCCGTCGGCCGGTGCGCTGGCCGACGCCGGGACCACGGCCGTCGACACCGACGGCACCGTGCCCCGCGGCGACTTCGACAGCGACGGCCGGAGCGACCTGATCTACCGGGAGCTCGACGGCTCGATCTCGCTCTCGGGCTTCGTCGACACCCAGGAGTTCCTGCGCATCGGCGGCTCCGGCGAGTTCGCCAAGGACGTCATTCCGGTCGGCGACCAGGACGTGGACGGGTACAAGCGGCCGGAGGTGCTGACCCTGTCGGTGCTCGGCCGGCTGGAGCTGTTCACCAACGTCGACATCTCCCTCGGCGGGAACCGCAGCTGGTCGGGGCTGGGCTGGAACATCTACAACAAGGTGTTCTCGCCCGGTGACGTGAGCGGCGACGGCCGGCCGGACCTGCTGGCCCGCACCCCGGCCGGCGACCTGTACGTGTACCTGGCGACCGGCAACACGGCCGCGCCGTTCCAGAGCCGGACGCGGATCGGGGGCGGCTGGCAGGTCTACGACCAGCTCGTCGGTCTCGGTGACCACGACGGCGACGCCCGGGGCGACCTCGTCGCCCGTACGCCCGCCGGCGAGCTGAAGTACTACGGCAGCACCGGCGACCCGGCGAAGCCGTTCAAGCCGCCGACGTCGGCCGGTACGGGCTGGCAGCAGTTCAACCAGATCCTGGGCGCGGACGACCTGACCGGCGACGGCCACCCCGACCTGCTCGCGCGGGCGAAGGACGGCACGCTGAACCGGTACGACGGCAGCGGCCACGGCACCTTCTCCGGCCGGTACCCGGTGTACCAGGCGGGCTACTGGTCGCGTGCCTCGCAGTTCGGCGGCGCGGGCAACATCCCCGCGGCGGGCAAGGAGGAGCTCCTCGCCCGCGACAAGGCGGGCACGCTCTACTGGTACTACGCGCTCAACAACGGCAAGCTCAGCGCCCGTCAGGCGGTCAGCGAGGTCGGCGGCTGGGCCGGGGCGAACATCACCAACGCCTCCTCGTTCGACCCGAACGGCGAGTCGGACGTCGTGGAGCTGTGGGACGACCACCTCTACGTGGAGGGCCGGGACGCGGGCGCCGGCTGGGGCGTCTACAACATGTTCGCGGGCCCCGGCGACCTGAACGGCGACGGCTCGGGCGACCTGCTGGCCCGTGACCGCTCCGGCAAGCTGTACCTGTACCGGACGTCGGTCAGCGGCGCGTCGTTCTCCCACCGCGTCCTGGTGGGCGGCGGCTGGCAGGCGTACAACTGGATCTTCGGTGCGGGCGACTACACCAACGACGGTCTGAACGACCTGCTGGCCCGCACCGCGGGCGGCGCGCTGTACCTGTACCCGGGCACGGGCCAGGCGGGCGCCCCGTTCAAGGGCGGGATCAAGCTGGGCGACGGCTTCCAGGCGTACGGCAAGCTGGTCGCCACGGGTGACCTCACCGGTGACGGCAAGGCCGACTTCGTCGGCGTGACGTCCAACGGCGACCTGTACCGCTTCGACGGCGGAGCGGCCGGCACGTACTTCGCGCCGCGTGTGAAGATCGGCTACGGCTACCAGATCTACAACGCCATGTACTAGGCCGTCACCGGGCCGTACCGGCCTCGTACGCGGGCGCCCCGCACCGGAGTTCCGGTGGGGGGCGCCCGCCGTTTAGGGTGTTTCGGGGCTCAACCCATACAGCGCGCGCCCGCGGAGAAGCGCCGGGAGGGGGAAAAGGTTCC
>NZ_JBHWAQ010000031.1:0-62522 GCF_042743475.1 Streptomyces sp. NPDC059534 | reverse complement strand
TTTTTTTTTTTTTTTATCTACCGTTTCTGGCCCCACCCGGGCCGGTCGGGGCTACGTCGGGGGCCGCCCCCCCGGGGTGGGCGGGGGGGGGGCGCCCGCGTTTTCGGGTGTTCCGGTGCTCACGCCTTCCTGCGCGCGACGGCGAAGACGCGCCGGAAGGGGAAGACGGTGCCGTGCGGGCCGGGCGGGTACGCCTCGCGCAGGAGGTCGCGGTACTGGCCGAGGAAGGCGTCGATCGCGTCGTGGTCGTCGCCGAGGGTGGTGAGGACGGGCCGCAGGGCCGTTCCCTTGACCCAGTCGAGGACGGGGTCCTCGCCCTGGAGGAGCTGGCTGTAGGTGGTCTCCCAGACGTCGGTCTCGCAGCCGAGGTCGGTGAGCCGGGTGAGGTACTCGGCCGGGTCGAGGATGTGGACGAAGCGGCGGCCCTGGTCGCCGAGGCGGTCGCGCCACTCGGGGGTGTCGCAGAGCTCGCCGAGGAGGGCGTGGCTGGGCGAGGTGAAGTTGCCGGGGACCTGGAAGGCGAGGGTGCCGCCGGGGTGGAGTCCGTCGATCCAGGAGGCGAAGGACTCGGGGTGGTTGGGCACCCACTGGAGGGCCGCGTTGGAGACGATCAGGTCGTAGGGCTCGGCGGGGGTCCAGTGGGCGGCGTCGGCGGGCCGGAAGTCGAGCCAGCCGCCGCCGCGGGTGGTGCCCGCCCAGTCCTTGTCGGCGCGCTCCAGCATGTCCGGCGAGAGGTCGAAGCCGGTGATGTGCGCGTCGGCCCACCGGTCGGCGAGGAGGGCCGTCACGTTGCCGGGGCCGCAGCCGAGGTCGGCGATGCGGGCGGGCCGGTCCTGGGCCGGCAGGTGCGGTATTCGGGCGAGCAGGTCGAGGAACGGCCGGGTGCGGTGGCCGGAGTGACGGAGGTACTGCTGCGGATCCCAGGTTGGTGCGGCGGATTCCACGGAATGCATGTTCGAAGCCCCCTTGCTGGCACGTGTTGCCGAAGCGGAACGTAGTTCCGGCCGGGTCCCTTCCCCGTAGTCCAGGGAAATATATCTTGATTTCAAGATACTCGATATCGAGAAACTCGAACCCAAGAGACTTTATGTCAACAGACCCTCTACACTGATCGTCATGGAGGACGAGGTCGACCGACTGGTCGCTGCATGGCGCCGCGAGCGCCCCGACCTCGACGTGGAACCGCTCGAGGTGCTCAGCCGCGTCTCGCGGCTCGCCCGGCACCTCGACCGCGCCCGTCGGCTCGCCTTCTCCGAGCACCAGCTGGAGCCCTGGGAGTTCGACGTCCTCACCTCGCTCCGCCGGGCCGGCGCGCCCTACCAGCTCTCCCCCGGCCAGCTCCTGACCCAGACCCTGGTCACCTCCGGCACCATGACCAACCGCATCGACCGGCTCACCAAGAAGGGCCTGGTCGAGCGGCTGCCCGACCCCAGCGACCGCCGCGGGGTCCTGGTAAGGCTCACCCCCGAGGGTCGCGACCGCGCCGACGAGGCGCTCGCCGGGCTGCTCGCCCAGGAGCGCGCCATCCTCGCCCAGCTCTCCCGCGCCCAGCGCGGCGAACTCGCCGCGCTGCTACGCCGGCTGACCGCCCCGTTCGACAACGTCCCCGGCTAGGACCGGAGTCGGCTCGGCGGGACCGACGCCCGCCCGGCGGGCCAGCGCCACCGCCGCCAGCGTCGAGTGCACGCCCAGCTTCCCCAGCACGTTCTGCATGTGCGTACGGACGGTGTGCGGGGAGAGGAAGAGCCGCTCCGCGACCGCCTTGCGGCCCAGACCCGCCACCATGCAGCGCAGCACCTCCCGCTCACGCGGGGTCAGCGACTCCACCAGCCGCTCGCTGTCCGTCCGGTGCTTGCGGGCCGCCGTCAGCTCCCGCAGGACACCCGTGAGCAGCGCGGGCGGCAGATGCGTCTCGTCCCGCAGCACCCCCCGGACCACCGCGAGCAGCCGCTGGAGCGAGCAGTCCTTGGCGACCCAGCCGCAGGCCCCGGCCTGGAGGGCGAGCGCGGCCCGGTGGGGGTCGTCCTTCTCCGCCAGGACGACGGTGCGGACGGCGGGCTGGGTCCGGCGCACGCCCGCGACCAGGGAGATCCCGTCGACCGCGGCCTCGGGGCCGTCGGGGCCCGTGCGGGCCGCCGCCGTGGGCCCCGCGCCCAGTTCGGCGTCGACGAGCAGCACGTCGAACCTGCGGCCCTCCGCGACCCCGCGGTCCAGGCAGCGCAGGGCGGCCGGGCCGCTGCCCGCGGCGGCGACGTCGACGTCGGGCTCCGCCGCGAGGGCGGCGGCCAGCGACTCGGCGAAGATTCGGTGGTCGTCCACCACCAGGACCCGGATACGTGCCACGGACACCCCCATGCGTCGAGGAACGGACCGGCGCGGGTACGGCGCCGGAGGCGGGTCCGTCGGTCGCCCGGCCGCCGCCGTGCGTTGACATTTACCCCGCTGCCGGCGCCGTACCCGACGGGTCTCGACCCCTGAACAGCGCCGGCCCCCACCGGCGCTGCCCAACAGAGTAGGGGCGGGGCGTGCCGGTGGGGGCCGTTTGGCGGAACTGTGCGAAGTCGTACGGTCGCGGGGCGGGTTCAGAGGCGGCGCGCGCCCGCCGCGGGGACGGCCGGGAAGATCCCGGGGGCCGCGTGGCCGGCGTCGGCGAAGGCCCGGACGACGGCGGCGGCGACCGCCTCCGCCCGGTCGGTGTCGACGAGGACGACGGCCGAGCCGCCGAAGCCGCCGCCGGTCATCCGGGCGCCGAGCGCTCCGGCGGCGTTCGCCGTCTCGACCACGAGGTCGAGTTCCGGGCAGGAGACCCGCAGGTCGTCGCGGAGGGAGGCGTGGCCCTCGGTGAGGACGGGGCCGACGGCGCGGGTGTCGCCGGCGTCGAGGAGGTCGATCACGCGTTCCACTCGGGCGTTGTCCGAGACGACGTGCCGGACGTAGCGCAGAACCGTCTCGTCGCTCAGGCGTGCGAGGGATTCGGGTAGGTGTGCGGCGCTCACGTCGCGCAGGGCCTTCACACCGAGCGCCCGCGCACCCGCTTCACACCCGGCGCGCCTCTCGGCGTACGCGCCGTCCCCGAGCGCGTGCTTCACGCGGGTGTCGACGACGAGCAGCCGGAGCCCCTCGCCGGCCAGGTCGAAGGGGACCTGACGGTACGAGAGGTCCCGGGTGTCCAGATGGAGGGCGTGGCCCTCCTCGGAGCACGCGGCGGCCATCTGGTCCATGACCCCGCAGGGAACGCCGACGAAGGCGTTCTCGGCGCGCTGGGCGATCCGGGCGAGCTCGGGGCGGGAGAGCCCGAGGCCGAACAGGTCGTTCAGGGCGAGCGCCGTGACGACCTCCAGGGCCGCCGAGGAGGAGAGCCCGGCGCCGGTCGGCACGGTGGACGTGAGGTGCACGTCCGCTCCCGCGACCGGGTGGCCGGCCTCCCGCAGCGCCCAGACCACACCGGCCGGGTAGGCCGCCCAGCCGCCGCCGGAGAGCGGCTCCAGGGCGTCGACCGCCAGCTGCACGATCCCGCCGTCGACGTCGGCGGAGTGCACCCGCAGGACGCCGTCGTCACGGCGGGAGACGGCGGCGACGGTGGTGTGCGGCAGCGCGAGCGGCAGCACGAAGCCGTCGTTGAAGTCGGTGTACTCCCCGATGAGGTTGACCCGCCCGGGGGCGGCCCAGACACCGTCGGGCGCGGCGCCGTACAGCGCCTCGAAGTCGGCGGCGACGCTCACGCGCGTGCTCCTTCCCGCTGCTTGCGGGCGAAGGCCCAGGCGTCGGCGACGACGGCCGCCAGGTCCGGACGGGACGGCGTCCAGCCGAGCCGCTCGCGGGCGGTGTCGGCGGCGGCGACCAGGACGGCCGGGTCGCCGGGCCGGCGCGCGGCGGTGATCTCGGGGACCGGGTGGCCGGTGACCTCGCGGACGGTCTCGACGACCTCGCGGACGGAGAAGCCGTTGCCGTTGCCGAGGTTGCAGATCAGGTGGTCGCCCGCGGTCATGGCGTCGAGCGCCAGGAGGTGGGCCTCGGCGAGGTCGGCGACGTGGATGTAGTCGCGGACGCAGGTGCCGTCCGGGGTCGGGTAGTCCTCGCCGTACACGGAGACGGCCTCGCGCTCGCCCAGGGCGACCTGGAGCACGAGCGGGATGAGGTGGGACTCGGGCTGGTGGCGCTCGCCCAGCGAGCCGTACGCCCCGGCGACGTTGAAGTAGCGCAGCGAGACGGCGGCCAGGCCGTGGGCGGCGCACTCGCCGCCGATCATGTGGTCGACGGCCAGCTTGCTCGCCCCGTACGGGCTGGTGGGCGAGGTCGGCGCGGACTCGGTGATCGGCACGGTCTCCGGCTCGCCGTAGGTCGCGGCGGTGGAGGAGAAGACGAGCCGGCGCACCCCGGCCGCGCGCATGGCCGCGAGCAGGGCCATGGTGCCGCCGACGTTGTTCTCCCAGTACTTCTCGGGCTTGGCGACGGACTCGCCGACCTGGGAGAAGGCGGCGAAGTGCAGGACGCCGTCGTAGGAGGCGTCGAGCCATCGTGCCGCGTCCTGGATGCGGCCCTCGATGAACTCGGCGCCGTCCGGGACGCCTTCGGCGAAGCCGGTGGACAGGTCGTCCAGGACGGTGACCCGGTGGCCCCGTTCCAGGAGGTGGGCGGCGACGACGCTGCCGACGTAGCCGGCCCCTCCCGTCACCAGGTACCTCTTCGCGGTCGTGGTCATGCGCTCGCCACCTCTCGGAGTCGTCGGGCCGCGTCTTCCGGCCGTACGTCGTTCATGAACGCGCCCATGCCGGACTCGGTGCCCGCGAGGAACTTCAGCTTGCCAGAGGCCCGTCGGACGGTGAAAAGCTCCAGGTGCAGTCCGAAGTCCTCGCGCCGCTCGTCCGTGAACGGCGCCTGGTGCCAGGCGGCGATGTAGGGCGTCGGCGGCTCGTCCGGGCCGAAGAGCCGGTCGAAGCGCCTCAAGAGTTCCAGGTAGACCTGTGCGCACTCTGTGCGGGCGGCCTCGTCGAGGGCGAGCAGGTCCGGGACCCGGCTCTTGGGGTACAGGTGCACCTCGTACGGCCAGTGGGCGGCGTACGGGACGAAGGCGATCCAGTGCTCGGTCTCCAGGACCACCCGCTCGCCGTCGGCCCGCTCGCGGGCGACGACGTCGTCGAAGAGGTTCCGGCCGGTCGCCGCCCGGTGCTCGTCGGTCCGGCGGCGCATGGCGGCGGTCCGGGGGGAGACGTAGGGGAAGGCGTAGATCTGGCCGTGCGCGTGGGGCAGGGTGACGCCGATCTCCCGGCCGCGGTTCTCGAAGCAGTAGACCTGCTCGACGCCGGGCAGGGCGGAGAGCGCGGCGGTCCGGTCGGTCCAGGCGTCGAGGACGAGCCGGGCCCGCTCCTCGGTGAGGTCGGCGAAGGAGACCGCGTGGTCGTCGGTGAAGCAGACGACCTCGCAGCGGCCGACGCCGCCGGAGAGGGAGGGGAAGCGGTTCTCGAAGACCACCACCTCGTAGCCGCTCTCCGGGATCTCGCTGTCGTGTCCCTCGCGGGCGGGGCAGAGCGGACAGGCGTCGGCCGGCGGGTGGTAGGTGCGGGCCTGCCGGTGCGAGGCGACGGCGACGGGGTCGCCGGTGAGCTCGTCGTACCGGATCTCGGAGCGGGAGACGACGGGGGTGAGCGGGCGCGGGTCGACGGCGGTGCGGACCGTGTCGTCGCGGGTGTCGTAGTAGATCAGCTCGCGCCCGTCGGCGAGTGCGGTGACGGTCTTCTTCACGGGGGTGCCCTCCGGGCGGGATCAAACAGAACCACGCACAAAGAATCACATTCAAACATCACCGTCAATGGCGAAGCCCGGACCCCGCATCGCGGGGCCCGTCGGCCGTCATCTCAGGAGGGGCCGCGCTGCCCCGGCACCGCCCGGTCCAGCAACCCCGTGCGGGCCGCGAGGGCCGCCGCCTCCAGCCGCGAACCGACCCCCAGCTTCATCAGGACCCGCTGCACATGCGTCCGCGCCGTGCTCGACGCGATCCCCATCCCCGCCGCGATCAGCCGGGTGTCCTCCCCCTCCGCCACCCGGACGAGGACCTCCACCTCCCGCTGGGTCAGCATCCGCAGCAGCCGCTGCGCCTCGTCGTCCGGCTGCGCGGACGGGTGGAGCAGCTCCGCGAAGGCGCCCTGGAGCAGCCCCGGCGCCACCGCCGTCTCCCCCGCCCTGGCCTTCACCAGCGCGCGCTCGACACCCTCGATGCGCTCGTCGTGCCGGACGTACCCCGCGGCGCCCGCCGCGAACGCCGCCGCGATGCCGCGCGGCGACGGGACCGGCCCGAGCACCACGACCGCCACCTGGGGCCGCTCCCGCTTGATCCGTACGACCACGTCGAAGGCGCCCGGCGCGGCCGGGGCGGCGGTGCCGAGCAGACAGACCTCCGGCGCGCGGCTCACCACCAGTTCCGCCGCCCCCGCCACCGGCGCGCCCGCCGCGAGCACCCGGTGCCCGCGCAGCTTCAGCGCCGAGGCGAGCGCCTCCGCCAGCAGGCGGTGGTCGTCGACCACCACGAGGCGTACGCCCATCCCGGTCATCCCCCATCCTCCGGGCCTGCCGGACCCCCCGGCACGCCAGACCCGGCAAGCTACACGCTCCCCCGCCCCGTGCCGCCCCAACCGCCGACATGCGCCGCCAGGCCGCCCGTATGTCCCCCGACCAGGTGACGCGGAAGCGCGGTGCCGCGCGGGCGCCGGAAACGCCGGTGGGCCCCTCCGGACGTCCGGAGGGGCCCACTCGGGTCGTACGGGCCGTCAGTGCCCGGCGGCGAAGGAGACGATCAGGTAGTTCCGGTCGTCGCCCTCGCGGGCCTTGCTCACCAGGGTCTCCGAGAGGAAGAACCGGCCTCCCTCGTAGGCGAGTTCGGCGCCGTTGAGGCTGAAGCTCGTCTCGGCGTCCCGGACCGACTTGTCCGCCGGGTTCTCCAGGAGGACCGTCGACTTCATCGTGCCGCCGTCGATCGAGACGATCTGGCCGCCCTTGTCGTAGGGCGGGGCCTTGTAGGCGATGAGGTTGCCGCCGTCCATGCGCAGCGGGACCAGGGTGTACTTGTCCCCCGCGTCGGCCTTCTCCGGCACCGTGCGCCCGGTGGTCAGGTCGAAGGCGATGACCTCGTTGGTCTCGTCGCCGTACTCCCCGGAGCTGCCCTCGTGCTCCTCGGTCGGCACGTACAGCCGGCCGTTGCCGACGAGCGCCTGCGAGCACGCCTCGACCCGGGTCGAGCGGCAGCGGGCCGCGTACTGGTCGGCGTCCGCGGTGATCTTCGCCTTGAGCTTGCCGGTCTTCTCGTCGAGGGAGAAGAAGTCCGAGATGCCGCTGCCGTCGCCGGCGGTCTCGCCGACGTCGGCCGCGACGACCAGCGGCTTGGTGGAGACGACCGACGCGTACTTCACACCGGTCGGCATCTTGTACTGCGAGACCGGGGCGCCCGTGGTCGGGTTGAGGTTCTGGACCAGCACGTACTGGCTGCTGTACGGACCGCACTTGCGGACCGCGACCAGACCCGCGCCGCCGCCGTACCCCATGTCGTAGCAGTTCTCGTCGTTGACCTGCGGCTTCCACCGCGGGTTGCCGTTGGCGAGGTCGAAGGCGGCGCCTCCGTCGGTGCCGCCGGCCGCGACGGTCGTGCCGCTGAGCGTGACCTCGCTGAACCGGGCCTTCTGGTCGCCGGCGGAGCCGCCGGTGATCGAGGTGGACCACACCAGCTTGCCGGTGTTCAGGTCGACCAGGCCGATCTCGGTGCACTGCTGGTAGTAGCGCGGCGCGACCCGCTTGGTGGCCTCGAAGAGGATCGGCACCTTGTTGTCGGCGCTGACGTGCCGGGAGGCGCCGCAGACCTGGCCGGTCAGCGGCAGCGTCCAGAGCGGGGTGCCCTTGTCCAGGTCGTAGGCGACGATCGAGTTGACGCCCGGCTTCACGTACGCCTTGTCCGTGATCCAGGAGCCGGAGACGTCGGTGACGTCCGGGACCTTCGGCTGCGGGACCTGGAAGGCCATCTTCGCCTGGGTGTTCGCCGGCGGCTTCTCCTTGCCGCCGCCGCCGATCCCGCCGGCGCCGTTCCCGCCGCCGCCGGTGGCGCCCTGCGTGGTGCCGCCGGTGCCCTTGGCCTCGTCGTCCTTGCCGTCGCCGCCGGAGCCGGCGTACCAGATGCCCACGCCGATGATCACCGCGACGGCGACGACCGCCGCGATCACGATCTGGAGCTGGGCGGACAGCTTCCCGCCACCCGGCGCCGAGGGGGTGAGCGCCGGCTGCTGGTAGCCGCCGTAGGGCTGCTGCGGCTGCGTCGGGTAGCCGTACGGCGGCTGCTGCGGCTGCGTCGGGTAGCCGTACGGCGGCTGCTGCGGCTGCTGGTAACCGCCGTACGGCTGCGGCTGCTGCGGCTGGGCGGGATAGCCGTACTGCTGCGGCTGCTGCGGCTGCTGCGGCTGCGTGGGGTAGCCGTACGGCGGCTGCTGCGGAGGCACCGGCGGCTGCGGCACGGGAGGCGCGCCCTGCGGGTAGCCGTAGCCGGGCTCCGTCGGCTGCTGCTGCTGCTGCTGCTGCTGCGGGTAGCCGTAACCCGGCTCAGGCTGCTGCGGCGTCGGGGCGCCGAAGCCGCCCTGGGGATCCGGGGGTTGGTTCGGCGGGGGCGGGGGTGGCTGCGTCATCGGTCCGTGTACCTCACTTGCTGAAGGCCATCATCGTCTTGACCTGCATCTCGTCCTTGTCGTTGGACGCCGACACACGCCCGCTCGCCACCACGAAGGTGCCGCTGCCGTAGGCGTAACCCGCGCTGTAGAAGCTGCTCTCGATCGAGGCGGTCGACGCCGGGTGCTGGAGCAGGATCTGCGGCGCGCCGCCGGTCGGGGCGAGGGTGGCGACGGCGCCGCCCTTGTCGTACGACGGGTCCACGTACAGCAGGACCTGACCGCCCTCCATGCGCAGCGGGGTCATGGACTGCTCGCCCGGGGCCTTGGAACGCCACTTGGGCTTGCCGGTCTTCAGGTCGAAGGCGACGACCTCGTTGGGCTTGCCGTAGTCGGTCTCGGTCGACATGTAGAAGGTGTTCGCGTCGGCGGCGACGCCGGTGCAGCCCTGGAGGTTCTTGCCGAAGATGACGAAGCTGCCACCGCAGCTGGGCGCGAACTTGTCGCCGCCGCCCTGGATCTGCGAGCGGAGCTTGCCGTTGGCGTCGAGCGCGAAGATGCTCCACTTCTTCTGCTCGCGCTGGGTGGCCGAGACGACCAGCGGGTCGACCGAGTAGACCTTGTCGACCTCCCAGTTCGCCTCCAGCTGGAAGGTGAACCGGGGCTTGCCGGTGTTGGGGTCGACCTGGCCGACCGCCTGGACCTTCTTGCCGGTGCTGCCCGAGGGGCAGTCCATGGCGGCGATCAGCTTGCTGCCGCCCGCGTAGGCGACGGGCTTGCAGCCGGTGGTGGCGCCCTTGAAGAGCTGCCGGCCGTCGGCGAGCGAGAAGCCGTACGCGCTGCTGGATCCGGCCGCGGTGACCGTGTTGCCGCTGATCGCCAGGGTGTTGTCGGAGAACGCGAAGAAGCCCGTGGCCTTCGGCACGGTCTTCTTCCAGCCGGCCTTGCCGGTCTTGAGGTCGATCTTCTGGAGCTCGGTGCACTTGGCGCCGTCCTTGGCGCTCTCGGCGTAGCCGAAGACCATGCTGCCGTCGGCGGCGGGCTCCGGCGGGGCTGCGCACAGCTCGAACGGCAGGTCGACGTGCCACTTGCGCTTGCCGTCGCTCAGGCCGTACCCGTCGACGCCCTTGTACATGGCCTTCACGACGGTGTCGCCCACGATCCACGGACCGTGGACGTCGGAGCCGTTGCGGGGCAGGTCGACGTCGTTCTTGAGCAGCCAGCCGACCTTGGCCTCGCCGGGCTTGCGGTCCGCGTTGAGGTCGTCGCTTCCGCCGCGGCCGTCGCCGGAGCCGTCGCCCTGGTCCACCGACTCGGTGGGCTTGGGGCCGGCGGAGGTGCTCGCGGTGGCGGTGGGACCGGCGATCGGGTCCTTCTCGTCGTCCCCGCCGGAGACCACGGCCCAGGTCGTGACCGCGGCGATCAGGACGGCCGCGGCGGCCACGCCGGCCACGACACCGGTCCGGCCCTTGAGGCCGCCGCCACCGGAGGCGGGCGGCGGGGTCGGGGCGCCCTGGTACATCGGCTGGGTGGGGTAACCGCCGTAGGGGCTCGCCTGCTGGCCGTACGGACCGGGCTGGCCGCCCTGGCCCTGCGGCTGGCCCTGCTGCGGGTAGCCGTACGGCTGCTGCTGCGGCGGCTGTCCGTACGGACCCGGCTGGCCCGGCTGCTGCCCGTACGGACCCGGCGCGGCCGGCTGGCCCGGCTGCTGGCCCGGCGCCTGCGGGTACCCGTAACCGGGCTGCGGCTGCTGCCCGTACGGCCCCGGCGCGGTGGGCGGCGGGGTCGGCGGCACCGGCGGCGCCTGCGGCGGGACCGGCGGCACGGGCGGGAGGCCCTGGTTCGGGTCCTGAGGGGCTCCGAAGCCCCCCGGCTGCTGGTTGCTGGGCGGCTGGGTCATCAGCGGTTTCCCCCTTGACGTGAACGGGTTTTCTTTCTACCACTCACGCGATGGCGCAAAAGCGACCGGTCCGCCCCTTGTACCCAAGGGAGGACCGGCCTGTGATGCCCTCGTTATGCGTCCTCGGCCAGTTCGAGCCAGCGCATTTCCAATTCCTCGCGCTCCCCGACGAGTTCCCGCAGCTCCGCGTCGAGCTTCGCCACCTTCTCGAAATCGGTGGCGTTGTCGGCGATCTGCGTGTGCAGCTTCGCCTCCTTCTGGGAGACCTTGTCGAGCTGCCGCTCGACCTTCTGGAGCTCCTTCTTCGCGGCGCGCGCGTCGGCCGCGGAGACGCCGGGCTTCGCCTGCGCGGGCGCCGCGGCGGGCGTCGGGACGGCCGCCTCGATCATGCGCCGGCGCCGCTCCAGGTACTCCTCGATGCCGCGCGGCAGCATCCGCAGGGTCCGGTCGCCGAGCAGCGCGAGCGTCTTGTCGGTGGTGCGCTCGATGAAGAACCGGTCGTGGGAGATGACGACCATGGAGCCCGGCCAGCCGTCGAGGAGGTCCTCCAGCTGGGTGAGGGTCTCGATGTCGAGGTCGTTGGTGGGCTCGTCGAGGAAGAGGACGTTCGGCTCGTCCATCAGCAGCCGCAGCAGCTGGAGCCGGCGGCGCTCGCCGCCGGAGAGGTCGCCGACCGGCGTCCACTGCTTCTCCTTGGAGAAGCCGAACTGCTCGCAGAGCTGTCCGGCCGTCATCTCGCGGCCCTTGCCGAGGTCGACGCGGTCGCGGATCTGCTGCACCGCCTCCAGGACCCGCAGCGTGGCGGGGAGTTCGGTGACGTCCTGGGAGAGGTAGGCGAGCCGGACGGTCTTGCCGACGACGATCCGCCCCGCGGCGGGCTGCGTCTCGCCCTGGCTGACGGCCGCGTCGGCGAGCGCCCGCAGGAGTGAGGTCTTGCCCGCTCCGTTGACGCCGACGAGGCCGATGCGGTCACCGGGGCCCAGCTGCCAGGTCAGGTGCTGCAGAAGGGTCTTGGGACCGGCGGTGACGGTCACGTCCTCCAGGTCGAAGACCGTCTTGCCGAGGCGCGCGTTGGCGAACTTCATCAGCTCGCTGGTGTCGCGCGGCGGCGGCACGTCGGCGATGAGCTCGTTGGCCGCCTCGATGCGGTAGCGCGGCTTGGAGGTGCGGGCGGGGGCGCCGCGCCGCAGCCAGGCCAGCTCCTTGCGCATCAGGTTCTGCCGCTTGGTCTCCTCCGTGGCGGCGATCCGATCGCGCTCGGCGCGGGCGAAGACGTAGTCGGAGTAGCCGCCCTCGTACTCGTGGACGTCACCGCGCTGCACGTCCCACATGCGGGTGCAGACCTGGTCGAGGAACCAGCGGTCGTGGGTGACGCAGACGAGGGCCGAGCGGCGCGTCTGGAGGTGCTGGGCGAGCCAGGAGATGCCCTCGACGTCGAGGTGGTTGGTGGGCTCGTCGAGGACGATCAGGTCCTGGTCCTCGATGAGGAGCTTGGCGAGCGCGATCCGCCGCCGCTCGCCACCGGAGAGCGGGCCGATGACGGTGTCGAGACCGTTCTCGAAGCCCGCCAGGTCCAGCCCGCCGAAGAGCCCGGTGAGCACGTCGCGGATCTTCGCGCTGCCGGCCCACTCGTGATCGGCCATGACACCGATGACCTCGTGCCGGATGGTGGCCTTCGGGTCGAGCGAGTCGTGCTGGGTGAGCACGCCCAGGCGCAGCCCGCCGCTGTGGGTGACCCGGCCGGTGTCCGCCTCCTCCAGCCGGGCGAGCATCCGGATCAGGGTGGTCTTGCCGTCGCCGTTGCGGCCCACGACCCCGATCCGGTCCCCTTCGGAGACACCGAGCGAGACCCCGTCGAGCAGGGCACGGGTGCCGTACACCTTGCTGACTGCCTCGACATTGACCAGGTTGACGGCCACGTTGACTCCTGTACGGGGGATCGATCGACGTCCCAGGGTACGTCGCCACCGCCGGTACACTCCCGGTGTACCAGCGGTGTACCGTGGCTGTATGGCCGACTCCACCATCAAG
Organism: Streptomyces sp. NPDC059534; assembly: GCF_042743475.1. Taxonomy (NCBI): domain Bacteria; kingdom Bacillati; phylum Actinomycetota; class Actinomycetes; order Kitasatosporales; family Streptomycetaceae; genus Streptomyces; species Streptomyces sp. NPDC059534. Next base: position 49,952 of record NZ_JBHWAQ010000031.1, on the reverse strand, counting down.
GTGCCCGACACCACCCGCGATCACCTCGCCGCACTGGCCCGCGAGCGGGGCACCACGATAGGAGCGCTCGTCACCGAGCTGGCCGCGACCCAGCTCACCGCCGCGCAGGCGCGGGAGAAGGTGGCCGAGAGCCGGCGGATCATGCGTGAGCGCATGCACTCCACACTCACCGACGCAGAGTTCGACGCGACCCCGAACGCGCTGGACAAGGTCTACGAGGTCGCCGCCGCGAACGCCCGCCGGGCACTCGGGGACACCGCGGCGTGATCATCCTCGACACCTCCGCCGTACTCGCCCTCGCACGCGGCCACCGCAAGCTCCAGCGGGTCGCCGACAACGCGGCGGCGTCGCCGTTCCGCCACCTCCAGGTGCCCGCCCTGTGCCTGCTCCAGGCCGAGACCGAGGACGAAGGCGCGGGTGACGCGACCCTGGCGCTGCCGGGCATCGACGTCGTCCCGCTGGACACGGTGGCGTCGGTCACCGTGGCGCGGATGGTTCGCGGGGGTTTCGGCGGGCCCGACGTCTGCCACGCCCTCCACACCGCGCTGCCCGCACCCCGTCGCCCCGCCTTGGACCTGATCCTGACGGACCGGGCGGACCTCTACCCACCGGGGACCGTGACCGTGGACTTCGACGACGAGCGCCTCGCCGACTGAACCCTGCCCTTCAGCCGATCCGCCGGCCCCGCCCCGCCCGCTCCACCGCCAGCCACCCCACCAGCGCGAGCCCCACGGCCGCCGGAGCCGTCACCGGGACGGCGATCAGGGTCGCCGAGTGACCGTCGAGGAGCCCGGCGAAGCCCGTCAGGGAGAGGCCCAGGACGCCGAGGAGCGCGAGGGTGATGCCGAGCGCGGCGAGCGGGCCGCCCGTGTCGGTCGCCGGGGCGGCCGGGACCGGCGCCTCGAAGCGGCGGAAGACCGCCACGAGCAGCGCCGTGAGCACGGCGGCCGCCGCGAACCGGAGCGGGACCTGCGCCCACCAGGCACCGGACGCCGGAGCCGGAAGCCCGAGACCGGACCCGAGCATCACCCCGTACACCCCGAGCATCGCCGTCAGGTGCCACAGGAACGCCGTCATCGCGATCCCGTTCGCCGCGACCACCGCCCGCCACACCCCCGCGCGGGCGACGAACCGCGCGCCCGGGCCCCTCAGCAGCTCGACCGCGCCGACCAGCCAGAGCCCGTGGCAGAGCAGGGCGAGCGTCGGCGGCGCCATGTTCGACACCTTCTCGCCGGGCATCCCCACCATGGACAGCGGGTACGGCCCGAGCGCGACGAGCGCGGTCGCGCCGGCCAGGCCCGCGCCGGCCAGCAGGGCCGGACGGCGGATCATGCCGTCCGCGCGCAGGAAACCGAGCTGGTGGACCGCCAGCCACACGAACGCGAAGTTGAGGAACTCGACGTACGGGACGTCCGCCGCGAACCGCAGGACGTCCACCGCGACCGCGCCGCCCGCGAGCGCCCCGAACGCGCCCCATCCCCACCGCTCGTGCAGCCGCATCAGCGGCGGTGTGAAGGCGACCATCGCCAGGTAGATCCCGATGAACCAGAGCGGCTGCGTGACGAGCCGCAGCGCCACCCCCGCGAGGCCGCCGTCCACGCCGGACAGCTGGAGCACCAGCGCGGCGGCGCCCCACACCCCGACGAACACCATCGTCGGCCGCAGCAGCCGCTGGAGCCGGGCCCGCAGGAAGGCCGCGTACTGCGGCCGCGACCGGTGGGCGAGGGCATGCGAGAACCCGCCGACGAAGAAGAACACCGGCATCACCTGGAACGCCCAGGTCACCACCTGGAGCTCCGGCACGACGGCGAGGAGGTTCCCGACCTGCCCGTCGGCGGTGACGGCCGCCATCAGCCAGTGGCCGAGGACGACGACCGCGAGCGAGGCGACCCGGAGCAGGTCGACGTACCGGTCCCGCGTCGCCGGTGTGGCGGCGGCGAGTTCACGCGCGCCGAGACGGCTTCTGCTGCTTCCCATGGGGGTACGGTCCCGCGCGGGAGCCGGGACCGACAGGGCGCGGGTACTCAGCCGCGGCTGAGTACCCGCGGCGGGCGGTCAGTCCGCCAGAACAGTGGCGCCCGTCGCCGGTGACGTCGCCGCGCGGGCCGTCCTGCACGTGCCCGAGGCGATCAGGGCGGCGGCGACGGACTCCGCCGCCTCCGCGTCCTTCGTCAGGAACGCCGTCGTCGGACCCGAGCCGGAGACCAGCGCGGCGAGCGCGCCCGCCTCGGTGCCGGCCGCCAGGGTCGCGGCGAGCGACGGGCGCAGGGAGAGCGCCGGGGCCTGGAGGTCGTTGGCGAGGGCGGCCGCGAGGGCGGTGGTGTCGCCGGTCCGCAGGGCGGCGAGGAGGGCCGGGGAGGCGGTCGGCTCGGGGATCTCGACGCCCTCGGCGAGGCGGTCGAACTCGCCGAACACCACCGGCGTCGACAGCCCGCCGTCGGCGATGGCGAACACCCAGTGGAAGGTCCCGCCGACCGGGAGCCCCGTCAGCTTCTCGCCGCGCCCGGTGCCGAGCGCCGCGCCGCCGACCAGACTGAACGGCACGTCGCTGCCGAGTTCGGCGCAGATCTCCAGGAGGTCCTCCTGGGAGGAGTTCAGGCCCCAGAGCGCGTCGCAGGCGAGCAGCGCGCCCGCGCCGTCCGCGCTGCCGCCGGCCATGCCTCCGGCGACGGGGATGTCCTTGGCGATGTGGAGGTGGACGTCCGGGGAGATGCCGTGCCGGGCGGCGAGCAGTTCGGCGGCGCGCGCGGCGAGGTTGGTGCGGTCCAGCGGCACCTTGTCGGCGTCGGGGCCCTCGCAGGTCACCGTCAGCGTCTCGGCGGGCGTCGCCGTCACCTCGTCGTACAGGGAGACGGCGAGGAAGACGTTGGCGAGGTCGTGGAAGCCGTCGGGCCGGGCCGCGCCGACCGCCAGCTGGACGTTGACCTTGGCGGGAACTCGTACGGTCACCGTCACTGCTTCGCCTCCGCGATGCGGGCGAACTCCTCGACGGTGAGGGATTCGCCGCGGGCCTGTGGGGAGATGCCGGCCTTGACGAGGGCGTCCTCGGCGGCGGCGGGTGAGCCGGCCCAGGTCGCGAGGGCCGCGCGGAGCGTCTTGCGGCGCTGGGCGAAGGCCGCGTCGACGACGGCGAAGACCTCCCGGCGGGTGGCGGTGGTCGCGAGCGGCTCGGTGCGGCGGACCAGGGAGACGAGGCCGGAGTCGACGTTGGGCGCGGGCCAGAAGACGTTGCGGCCGATGGAGCCGGCGCGCTTCACCTCGGCGTACCAGTTGGCCTTGACGGACGGCACGCCGTAGACCTTGTTGCCGGGCTTGGCGGCGAGCCGGTCGGCGACCTCGGCCTGGACCATGACGAGGGTGCGCTCGATGGTCGGGAACCTCTCCAGCATGTGGAGGAGGACCGGCACGGCGACGTTGTACGGCAGGTTGGCGACGAGCGCGGTCGGCGCCGGGCCGGGGAGCTCCTGGACGTGCATCGCGTCGGAGTGGACGAGCGCGAAGCGGTCGGCGCGGGCGGGCATGCGGGCCTGGATCGTGGCGGGCAGCGCGGCGGCCAGCACGTCGTCGATCTCGACGGCCGTCACGCGGTCCGCGGCTTCGAGGAGCGCCAGGGTGAGGGAGCCGAGGCCGGGTCCCACCTCCACGACCACGTCGTCGGGCCGTACCTCGGCCGTGCGGACGATCCGCCGGACGGTGTTGGCGTCGATGACGAAGTTCTGGCCCTTCTGCTTCGTGGGGCGCACGCCGAGGGCGGCGGCCAGCTCACGGATGTCGGCGGGGCCGAGGAGGGCGTCGGGGCTTTCGGGGCCGGTGGTGGTGCTCACCGGTACAGCCTAGGCCCTGTCCGGCGCGGTCACCGGTACAGCCGCCTGCCGCAGTGGGGCCACGGGCCCGCCCCCCGTGACACGTACAGCTTCTTCGCCCGGAACGTCTGCTCGGCGGCGGGCGCGTTCTGGGCGGTGCCGCTGCCGCCGAGGGAGTGCCAGGTGCCGGGGTCGAACTGGTAGAGCCCGCCGTACGTCCCCGAGGGGTCGACGGCGTCCGGGCGGCCGCCGGACTCGCAGGCGGCGAGGGCTCCCCAGTCGAGTCCGTCGGCGCCTGCGACGGAGGTGGGCAGCGGCCGGGTGCCGATCCGCACCTGGCGGGCGACCGGCCCGCGGACGACCTCCTCGCCGATCCTGCGGGGCTTCTGCCGGACGCCGTTGACGGTGCGCAGGCTGTAGGTGACGCGGCGGACGCCGGGCACGCCCTGGCGTGCGACGGTCTCGGTGCCGGCGAAGAGTTCCGGGTCGCGGACCGTCTCGACGGCGTACGGGATCGCCTCCTCCCGTACCTGCCGGGAGCCGGTGATCCGCAGCACGTTCACCGTCTGGCCGTCGCGCGGGAACGCGCCGGGGGGCACGGAGGTGGTGTCCTGCCCGGAGAGGGTGATCCCGGCCTCGACGAGTGCCTCCCTGACGGTGGCGGCGTTGGTGCGGACGGTCCGCTCCCGTCCGTCGGCGAGGAAGGTGATCGTCCGCTCGGTCCGGACGTCGAGGGCGAGGCCCTGCCGGGAGATCGGCGCCGCGCGGGAGACCGAGAGGTGGGCGCCCTCCGCGCGGACCCCGAGCTGGCGCAGGGCTCCTTCGACGGTCCGGGCGGTCGTCCACACCTGGCGGCGCTGCCCGTCGAGGGTGAGGGCGACCGGGCGGCCGTAGCGGACGACGATCTCGTCGCCGCTGGCGAGCGCCTCGCCGGGGGCGGGGGCGACGATGTCGTGCGGGCCGACGGTCAGGCCCTCGTCGGCGAGGAGTTCGTCGACCTCGTCGGCGAAGGTGTGCAGGGTGCGCGGGACGCCGTCGACGGAGAGCCGGACCGCCTTGTCGTCGGCGACGAAGGCGCTGGTGCCGCCGGCGAGGAAGGCGACGACGAGGGCCTGCGGGACGAGCTTGCGCAGCCCCTCGGCGGCGGATCCGCCGGCCCCGCCGGCCTTGCGGCGCCGGGCCGCGCGCCGGGAGCCGACGCGGGAGCCCTGGCCGGGGACGGTGCCGGGGGCCGGCCCGGCGCCGGGTGTGACGAGGGGCGCCGCCTGCGTCGGCTGGTCGTGCAGGGGCAGGGTCGCGGCCGCGCCCCGCCGTCCGGCTCGGTGACTGCCCTGGGAAGTACTCACGAGGCCGGGACCCTAGCCCCGCTCGTCGTCACTCTCCCGGACGACCCGACTACGACACGTAACCGTTATGGATCAGTAATCGAAGGCGCGGGCCGTGTTCACGGCGATCGCCTCCGCGAGTTCGTTCTCCCCGATCCCGCGGACCTGCGCCATGGCCCGGAGGGTGACGGGGATCAGGTAGGGGGCGTTGGGGCGGCCGCGGAAGGGCGCCGGGGTGAGGAAGGGGGCGTCGGTCTCGACGAGGACGAGGTCGAGGGGGGCGACGGCGAGCGCGTCGCGCAGCGGCTGGGCGTTCTTGAAGGTGACGTTGCCGGCGAAGGACATGTAGTAGCCCTTGGCGGCGCAGATCTCGGCCATGGCGGCGTCGCCGGAGTAGCAGTGGAAGACGGTCCGTTCGGGGGCACCCTCCTCGTCGAGGACGCGCAGCACGTCGGCGTGGGCCTCCCGGTCATGGATGACCAGCGCCTTGCCGTGTCGCTTGGCGATCTCGATGTGGGCGCGGAAGGAACGCTCCTGCGCGGCGATGCCGTCCGGTCCCGTACGGAAGAAGTCGAGGCCGGTCTCGCCGACTCCGCGGACGTGCGGCAGGGCGGCCAGCCGGTCGATCTCGGCGAGCGCGTCGTCGAGGGCCGCGTCGCCGCCGCCCTCGCGGGCGCCCTGGCGGGACCAGCCGTCGGGGTCGCCGAGGACGATCCTCGGGGCTTCGTTGGGGTGCAGGGCGACGGCCGCGTGCACGTTCTCGTGGGCGGCGGCCGTCTCGGCGGCCCACCGGGAGCCCTTCACGTCACAGCCGACCTGCACGACCGTGGTGACGCCGACGGCGGCGGCCTTGACCAGGGCCTCCTCGACGGTCCCGGACTGCAGGTCCAGGTGGGTGTGCGAGTCCGCGACCTCCACGAGGAGGGGTTCGGGCAGCGGCGGCGGGGCGTCCTTGGCACTCATGGCCCGATCGTACGAGGGCCATGAGTGCCACCGCCAAAGCGTTACTTGCCGTGGCGGAACGGATGCAGCAGGTCCGACAGGTGCCAGTGGTGCGGCACCGGCGGCTTCTCGGGGATGTCCTCGGTCAGTTCCTGGCCGATGGGCCCGGCCAACCCGACCGGCCTGGTCTCCTTCGCCCCGCGCCGGTGCTTCTCCGTCGCGGCGATCAGGTCGAGCACCGACGACACCTGCCCCGCGCGCATGATGCGGACGACGTGGCCGCCGCAGTTCATGCAGGTGGGACTGGACAGCGGGGACGGGACCCGCTCTCCCTCGGCCTTGTAGACGACGAATGCCTGACCGGCGGCGTCGACGTGGTGTTCGATGTCGTACGCCTGCTCCCAGCCGTATCCACAGTGCATGCAGGCGAAGGCGTACGCCTCATGGGCGACGGATATGCCGGTGCCGGTGCTCTCGCTCATGCCAGCTCCTCTCCACTGACCAGTGGACGCCTTTTCGGGCTGGAGCGCATCAGCGGGGGAGGAACCATGGAAGGCTTTTGGCTCTTCCCTTGCCAAGCGCCCTGCGAAGAGTCCAGGCGCCGGGTTCGGCTTTGCCTTTCAGATTAGTCCTTTACCCTTTCCGGGGCCCGACGCATCCGCATTCTTTGCCGCGACCACGGCATCGAACACCTCCCTTTTGGGAAGTCCCGCGTCGGCCGCGACGGCGGCGATCGCCTCCTTGCGGCGCTCCCCCGCCTCCTCGCGCACCCGCACCCTGCGCACCAGCTCCTCGGCGTCGAGTTCGGCGGGCCCGGTCTCCGGGGCGCCCTCGACGACGACGGTGATCTCGCCCCGTACGCCCTCGGCGGCCCAGGCGGCCAGCTCGGCCAGCGGGCCGCGCTTGACCTCCTCGTACGTCTTGGTCAGCTCGCGGCAGACGGCGGCGCGGCGCTCGGCGCCGAAGACCTCGGCCATCGCGGCGAGGGTGTCGTCGAGACGGTGCGGGGCCTCGAAGTACACGAGGGTCCGCCGCTCGTCGGCGACCTCGCGCAGCCGCCCGAGGCGCTCGCCCGCCTTCCGCGGCAGGAAGCCCTCGAAGCAGAAGCGGTCCACGGGCAGCCCGGAGAGGGCGAGCGCGGTGAGCACGGCGGACGGGCCGGGGACGGCCGTGACCTTGATGTCCTGCTCGACGGCGGCGGCGACCAGCCGGTAGCCGGGGTCGGAGACGGACGGCATGCCCGCGTCCGTCACGAGCAGCACGCGGGCGCCGCCGACCAGCGCCTCGACCAGCTCCGGCGTACGGGCGGACTCGTTGCCCTCGAAGTAGGAGACGACCCGGCCCGTGGTGTGGATGCCGAGCGCCCGGGTCAGTCCGCGCAGCCTCCGGGTGTCCTCGGCGGCCACGATGTCCGCGTTCTCCAGTTCGGTGGCGAGTCGGGGCGGAGCGTCCGCGATGTCACCGATGGGGGTCCCTGCGAGTACCAGCGTTCCTGTCACACGGGACATCCTCCCAGCCCGGACAGGCGACGCGCACAGGCGCGTTCCCTACGATGGCGCGGTGACCAGTACCGCACCCGAGACCCTGGAGGGCCGGCACACCGTGGCAGAGCCCTCTTCGTGGCAGCAGCGGCTGCGGCGTTTCGGCTACGTGCCGCCCGCCGGAAGCACCGCACCCATCGGACTGCGGGAGCGGCTCGTGCCGTCCTACACCCGCCCCTCCGAGCGGGTGTGGTCGCTCCTCGGCCTCGGCCCCGGGCCCGCCGAACGGCTCTGGCGGCTGCTGGCCTGGGGCGGTCCGCTCCTGGTCACGGCGGTCGCGGGCCTGCTGCGGTTCTGGAACCTGGGCAAGCCGCACGCGGTGATATTCGACGAGACGTACTACGCCAAGGACTCCTGGGCCCTGATCAACCAGGGGTACGAGGGCGCCTGGCCGAAGGACATCGACAAGACGATCCTGACGGACCCGGGCGCGGTGCTCGTCCCCACCGACCCGGGTTACGTCGTCCACCCGCCGATGGGCAAATGGATGATCGGCGTCGGCGAGAAGCTCTTCGGCTTCGAGCCGTTCGGCTGGCGCTTCATGGTGGCGCTCCTCGGCACCCTGTCGGTGCTCATGCTCTGCCGGATCGGCCGCCGTCTCTTCCGCTCGACGTTCCTGGGCTGCCTGGCGGGCCTGCTGCTCGCCGTCGACGGACTGCACTTCGTGATGAGCCGCACGGCGCTGCTCGACCAGGTGCTGATGTTCTTCGTGCTCGCCGCGTTCGGCTGCCTGGTCATCGACCGCGACCGGACCCGGCAGCGGCTCGCGGCCGCCCTCCCCGAGGACGAGGAGGGGGTGCTGCGGCCCGACGCGGAGATCGCGGAGTCGCTGCGGCTGGGCTGGCGGCCGTGGCGGCTCGCGGCGGGCGTGTCCCTCGGGCTCGCGGCCGCGACCAAGTGGAACGGCCTGTACGTCATGGTCGGCTTCGGCCTGATGACGGTCCTGTGGGACGTGGCCGGCCGCCGCACCGCCGGCGCCGTCCGCCCGCACCTCGCGGTCCTCAGGAAGGACCTCGTCCCGGCGTTCGTGTCGGTCGTCCCGGTGGCGATCGCCACCTACCTGGCGACCTGGACCGGCTGGCTGGTCAGCGACAAGGGCTACTTCCGCACCTGGGCCGCCGACCACGACAAGCTGACCGGCGGCGGCGCCTGGGGCTGGCTCCCGGACTGGCTGCGCAGCCTCTGGCACTACGAGTCCGAGGTCTACACCTTCCACGTCGGTCTGACCTCGCCGCACACCTACCAGTCGAACCCCTGGTCCTGGATCGTCCTCGGCCGCCCCGTCTCCTACTTCTACGAGTCCCCCGCCCCCGGCACCGCCGGCTGCCCCGCCACCGCCAAGGAGAAGTGCGCCCAGGAGGTCCTGGCCCTCGGCACCCCCCTCCTCTGGTGGGCCGCCTGCTTCGCCATCCTCTACGTCCTGTGGCGCTGGGCCTTCCGCCGCGACTGGCGCGCCGGCGCCATCGCCTGCGGCATCGCGGCCGGCTGGCTCCCCTGGTTCCTCTACCAGGAACGCACCATCTTCCTTTTCTACGCCGTCGTCTTCGTGCCCTTCCTGTGTCTCGCGGTGGCCATGATGCTCGGCGCCCTCATCGGCCCCCGCGGTTCATCCGAAAGACGCCGCACATTCGGCGCGGTGGCAGCCGGATGCCTCGTCCTTCTCATCGTCTGGAATTTCATCTACTTCTGGCCCATCTACACCGGCACCCCCATTCCGCTGGACCAATGGCGGAATCGAATGTGGCTCGACACCTGGGTGTAGCAGGGAAATTGCACCAAGAGGGCGCGACCGGCGGTCGCGCCCTCTCGGTTGTTGTCGGTGGCCGTCAGTGGGCTCCGGCGACCCCTCGACGGCCCACAGACGGCCCGGGACGGCTCCGCTTACCCCTCCAGCGTTAAAGGGCGCCCCGCTAGCTTTAGCGGCCTCGCTAGAGGGCGTCCGGAAAGTAGTGCCGTCTGCCCGGCGAGCCAGACCGACTTTCCAAACACCCCTAGAAAAGCCCCTGGTACTGGGGCCGGCGGTGGCGGAGGCCGTCGAGGACGTCGCGCAGCCAGGGGGCACGCGCCTCCGGCTGCCGGGCGAGGGTCCGTGCGAAGACCGCCCCGTCAGGGCGAAAGATCCAGTTTGGGCGCAGCGGCAGCGGCTCGTCGCGCAGGACGTCCCGGGCCAGGCGTCCGCTCGCCGGCAATGGCAGCGGCGGCGGCTCGCCGAAGGCGAGGCACAGCCACACGGCAGCGGCCAGCGGCACGACGACCGGCCGTCGGCTGTCCCGCTCCGCCGCCGGGCCCCACGCCTCGCCCGTCTCCGGGTGCCGCGGTACGAGGATGAGGTCCGCGGGCCCATCCGGCGCAGGCAGTCCGGGCCCCGCCAGGACCATCCGTTTCGCCCGTGCCCCCGGGACCCACGGCAGCAGACCGTCCAGCGTGTGCCGGAACATCTCCGCCACCCGACCCTCCGGCACGTCCACAGGCCGGCCCTCCGAGGCCGCCACCACACCGGCCAGGGCCGCGCCGACCGCCGCCTCCCAGACCGGGCTCCAGTGCCCGAGCTGGTCCACGGACGGGACGATCCGGCGCTCGGCAAGCAGAGCCTCCCACGTGAGCGGCTCCGGCGGCGATCCGGCCGCGACACGGCGTACCGCGGCCGGATCCAGCCACACCGCCTGCCAGAGCGAGCAGTCGTCAATGCGGGTGGCGACCAGGGCGCCGCATGCCAGGCACGCTAGGTTCGGGCCGTCGGCCCCGTTGATGCCGCAGCAGGACCCCTCGCCGCGCCGCTCGGGCACCAGTACCGTCCCCCACGAGTCTCCAGGCGCGATGAGCACCGCCCCGGGAAGACCGCACGAAATCCCCCAGACCGGCGCGTACCAGCCCAGCGCCTCGGCCTCCCCTTCCGGGAGGTCCTCCCATCGGCGCCACGGCGGCCCGGACGGCAGCGGGTCGACGGCGAAGGTGCCCTCGTCCATCAGGACCGGCATCGACACGCCGTTGCCGTAGTTCTGGTGGGCGTGGTCGGGAAACTCAACCCGGTGCAGGGGGGCGGTCAGCTCCGCCTCGCACCCCGCACAGACGAATACGAACAAACATCCTCCTGTCCGCGAAACAGGCGGATCATCCCACTTCGGCGACCGTGCGCCAACGCGTTTTTTCCTCCCGTCACGGGGCCGACCCGCCTGCGGCAGGATGCGCGACAACGCCGCAGTTGCGACCTCCTGGTATTGCAAGAGGAATTGTCAAGACTTGTGGATGAGGAGTGGTTGGCTGCTGGCAGGCATAGGGGCTTGAGTCTCCAGTAGGGGGAGACGCAAAGGTGGGGGCATGGACGGCGACACGCTCTACTCGATCGGCGAGCTCGCTCGGCGGACCGGTCTCACGGTCAAGACCATTCGGTTCTACTCCGATCGCGGAATCGTGGCGCCGACGGACCGCAGCCCGGCCGGCTACCGCCTCTACAACATCGGTGCCGTCGCACGCCTGGACCTCGTGCGGACCCTGCGCGAGCTGGGACTGGACCTTCCCACGATCCGCAAGGTCGTGGACCGCGAGCTCTCGCTTCCCGAGGTCGCCGCGGCGCACGCCGAAGCACTGGCAGTGCAGATCCGCGTCCTGCGTTTGCGGCGCGCGGTGCTGACGGCGGTGGCCGAGCGCGGGTCCACACCTGAGGAGACGGAACTCATGCACCGGTTGGCCCAGCTCTCCGAGGACGAACGCCGACGTCTGATCGGCGATTTCCTCGACGCCGTCTTCGGCGGTCTTGACGCCGCCCCCGCATTCGCGGGGGTCATGCGCTCGATGACCCCCGAGCTGCCCGACAACCCGGAGGCGGAGCAGGTCCAGGCGTGGGTGGAGTTGGCTGAAATGTCCCTGGACCCGGATTTCCGCGCCGCCGTGCGGCGGATGACCGAGGACCAGGCAGCCGAGCAGGCCCGAAGCGACACGATGGGCCCGCGCCGCGACATCGCCGCAGCCGTCCGTGACCAGGTCGGCCCGGCCCTGACGGCTGGAATCGACCCGGCCTCGCCCCAGGCCGATCCGATCGTCGCGGCGTTCACGGCGCACTACGCGCACCTCCTCGGCCGCCCCGACGACATCGAGCTTCGCCGCCGGCTGGCGACTCGGCTGGAGAGCGTGAATGACCCCCGCAGGGAGCGATACCTCCAGCTCCTCGCAGTGGTCAACGGCTGGCCGGCCCCGGAGAGTCTGGCTCCAGTGTTCGACTGGTCCGTCCAGGCTCTGCGCGTCCGGACACAGCAATGACGGTGCGGTCGCAAGGCGGCATGGGTCGGACGCGGCTGACGTCGGGTGAAAACGCCGCCGCACGCGATCGGTTTATGAACGCCCCCGTCGTACTTCAGGTGGCCGCGACGCCGGCCTCTCCCGCTCTCGTTCTTCGCCCCTGGCGCATGGAGGACGTTGCCGCATTGGTCGAGGTGAGCCAGGATCCGGATTTGCGCCAGTGGGCGAGCTCTGTCGTGGACAACGATGCTGACGGGGCATGGTGGGTGCAGGCCCAGCAGCGGGGCTGGGCAGCGGGGGACCGGTTCGGCTTCGCCGTCCTTGAGGCACAACCCGGTTCAGTTCGCGAACAGTTGGTGGGCAACATGGTCCTCAAGGAAGTCACCTCCGGCAAACCGGCGGCCGAGGTGGGCTACTGGACCGCGGCGCACGCTCGAGGGCGGGGAGTGGCCCCCCGCGCTCTGGAGGCACTCACCAGCTGGGCCTTCGACACCTTCGAAGCCGACGGGCTGGAGCGTCTCGAACTCCTGCACCAGGTGAACAACCTGGCATCGTGCCGGGTTGCGCAGAAGAGCCGGTACGACTTCGACAGCGTCCTGCCCGCGGCGCCGCCCTCCTTCCCTCGCGATGGCCACCTGCACGTACGGCGCACGAGTGCCTGAGATCCTCCCTGCTTCTGCGGATCGGCTGAGGCTGCTCATGCCGAGAGGGTCTCGGGGCGTTCGACGAGGTGGCCGCGTTCGAAGCGGGCCCCGGCACGGACCAGAGCGACGAGGTGGGGTGCGTTCACAGCCCGCCAGCGGGCCTGGGCGGACTCGACCAGCTTGAAGACCATCGCCAGCCCGGCGGCCCGGCTGCCGGCACCCTTCGTCACCTTGGTCCGCAGCCGCACGGTGGCGAACGTCGACTCGACGGCTTTGCGGGCCTGCTCCTTGTCCTCGGCGTTGTAGATGTCCTGGATCGCGCGCTTGGCCGCGGGCTGGGCCGACTTCGGCAGGGAATCGAGAACATTTGCGGTTTTGTGAACCCAGCATCTTTGTTCGCGGGTGTCGGGGAACACCTCGGTCAGGGCCTTCCAGAAGCCGAGCGCGCCGTCCCCGACGGCCAGCACCGGGGCGCGCATGCCCCGGCGGGCACAGTCGCGTAGCAGGCCCGCCCACGCCTCCGTCGACTCGCGATAACCATCGGCCATCGCGATCAGCTCCTTGGTGCCATCCGCCCGCACGCCCATCACCACCAGCACGGCAGCCTTGGCCTCCTCCAGGCGAATGCGCAGGTGAATGCCGTCGGCCCACACGTACACGTAGTCCGTGGCCGACAGATCGCGGTCCATGAAGGCGGCGTGGTCGGCCTGCCACTGGGCCGTCAGCCGCGTGACCGTGGCCGGCGAAAGCCCGGCCGAACTGCCAAGGAACTGCTCCAGCGCGGGCACGAAGTCCCCCGACGACAACCCGTGCAGGCAGAGCAGCGGCAACACCTCGCTGATCTTCGGGGACCTTCAGGCCCAAGGCGGCAGGATCGCCGAGGAGAACCGCCTGCGTTCGCCCGTATCAAGGTCGGTGCGCTTGTCGTTCACCCGCGGGGCCTTCACCTCCACGGTCCCGGCCGCGGTGGTGACCTTCCTCGGCTGGTGATAGCCGTTGCGCACTACCAGCCGCCGCCCGTTCTCGTCCCGCTGGTCGGCCAACTCGGCGATGTATGCGTTGACCTCGGCTTCCAGCGCCGCGGCCAGCATCCTGCGGGCGCCCTCCCGGACGATCTCGTCCAGCAGCGACGACCCGTCTCGCGTGGCGCCGTCTTCGTTGACTACGGTGAGCACGGACGTGCCTTCCCGACCGACGCCGCGAACGTCAGTCTTGCTCGGTGACCTATCGATCAATCACCCGGGAAAGTACGTCCTCCCGGGCCCGATCCACAGGATCTGAGCATTGCTCGAACATCCGGGCCCTGAGTCAGTACCTCGGCCACTCCGACCCGGGGTTCACACTTCGGACGTACACCCACCTCATGCCGAGCAGCGAGGGGCGAACCCGGAAGGCTGTGGAGGCTCTGTACAGGTAACCCCACGCCTGAAAGCCGTCCCCGCCCTACTATCAACGCCCATGTCCACCAACACCTCACCGATACCCGTCCTCCGGGGCCGCGCCGGTACCACCCTCCAGGCTCAGGACGACGTCCTCGTCCTGAGCCGGCGGCGCAAGGAGAAGCGGATCCCGCTCCAGGCCGTCCGCCGAGTCGGCGCCGAGGGCCGTGCCCTTGCCGTGGAGCTGACCGCCCCGGCCGGGACGACCCCGGTCACGTACAAGGTCCGGGGCGTGAGTGAGGTGGCGGCCACGGCGTTCGCCGACGCCGTCACCGCGCTCCTGCCGGAGGAGCGGGCGGCCGACGGCACGGCTCTCGTCACCGACAGCGCGCCGGCGGGGTCCGATGACGACTGGTACACGCGCGCGTTCAGGCTCACGGCGTGGGTCACCGGCCTGGTGGCGGTCGGGGTGGCCGTACCCCTGGGCATCGTGGAGTCGGTGAGCCGCGCGGTCGCGTTCTTGGTGTTCACCCCCATCGCCGTGGGCATCGTCGCGTTCGGGGTCGCGCTCCTGTCCATGCAGTACCGCGAGTGGACCTACCCCCGGTACGGCATCACCGTCGAGGCGGTGCGCCGCGGCCCCAGGGACTACGCCTACACCGACCTGCACGGCGTGGTCCGCCGCGCGTACATCTCCGGCAGCGCGCCGACCATCAAGGTCGCCTACCACCCGAGGAACCCCGCCGACCCGGTCCATGCGAAATCGTGGATTGCCAAGGCGGCGGGCACGCTCGTCTTCCTGGCCATCATCGCCGTCGGTCTCGCCTTCCTGGCCCTCACCATCTCCATGGCCGTCGACGGCTTCCAACGCGCCTGATCCCCCCGGCGGACGAACTCCCGACGGTCCGCGCTGCCGTGCTAGGACGAAAACCATCTGCCCGCCGGCGAAACAGTTACCGGACGAAGGTCGCCGAGGTCGCCCTGCTTGCGACCGTCACGGCCCAGGGACGGCCCAGCCTCGGCATGGCGGCCCCAGACGCCGAAGGAGTCACTGGTCAGGGCCGTGCGGGCCGGGATTCGCGAGGCTTCATCTACTTCTGGCCCATCTACACCGGCACCCCCATTCCGCTGGACCAATGGCGGAATCGAATGTGGCTCGACACCTGGGTGTAGCGGGGGAATGACGGCGAGAGGGCGCGACCGGCGGTCGCGCCCTCTCGGCTGTCGTCGGTGGCTGCCGGCGAGCACCGGCGGCCCTGGGACGGTCGGCGGACGGCCGTGTCCGCGAGGGGCGCCCGATCCCCCGGTTCGGGCGCCCCGGTTTCGCTGGATTCGTACAACCATCCGACATGCTCGCGAGTCATTCAGGACGAGTGCGCCGCAGGCGCGTTCGTTCCGTTCCCAGGGGGACCCTCATGACTCACCGCATATCCCTGCGTGTCCGCATGCTTCCGGTCGTGGCCGCGGCCGGGATGCTCGTGCCCGTCGTCGCGGGCGCGGCGCCTGCTTCCGCCGCCACCGCGCCGCAGGTCAGCTGCACGTCGGGCAAGGCCGGGCTCGCCGCCAAGCTGCAGAAGGACCTCAACGCCGCCCTCGCCACGCGCACCGGCACCTTCGCCGTCGGCTTGCACGACCGCACCACGAACACCACCTGCACCCTGCGCGCCACGGCCTCGTACGACTCGGCCAGCGTCGTGAAGGTGACCGTCCTCGCCACGCTCCTCTGGGACGCCAAGAAGACCAATCGGTATCTGACCGCACGCGAGTCCAGCCTCGCCACCGCCATGATCACCAAGTCCGACAACGCGGCCACCACGTCCCTGTGGAACCAGCTCGGTGTCACCAAGGTGAAGGGCTTCCTGGCGGCTGCCGGCATGACTCGGACGGTGCCGGGATCCGGCGGCTACTGGGGGCTCACCCGGATCAACGTCGCCGACGAGCAGCGACTGCTCTCGCTGATCACCGCCAGGAACTCGGTCCTGAGCGACGGCTCCCGCACCTACATCCTCAAGCTCATGGGGAACGTCGTCACCTCGCAGAGGTGGGGGACCCCGGCCGGCGCGCCCTCCTCCGTGTCCGTGCACGTCAAGAACGGCTGGCTGCAGCGCGCCACGCGCGGCTGGCGCGTGCACAGCGTCGGCACGTTCCAGGGCGGCGGCCACGACTACACCCTCTCCGTGCTCACCGACGGCAACAGCACGATGACCTACGGCGTGAACACGATCCAGGCCGTGGCCAAGGTGATCCACCGGGATCTGTTCCCGACCGCGCCCGCCGCGTCCCGTTACACGCCGACCACCACGCCCAGGGAGGCGCACGTCGCGGTGCCGCCCCAGGGCTGACGCCCTGATCGCGCGCGAGGCGGGCACGCACGACGGCCCTGGTCGGCCGCCCGCAGCCGGATCGGGCCGTGCCCGGGGTTCAGCCCGCCGGGGGGAGCGGGGGGCGTACGCCGAACCACTGCTCGGCGCCGTACTCCTCGAACCGCTCGACCTCCGTGAAGCCCAGCTTCGCGGCGAGGCGCATCGCGCGGTCGTTGGCGGTCCGGGTGCAGAGGACCACCGGCTCGGCGGGAAGGGCGACGGCGGCCCAGTCGAGCGCGGCGGCGCACGCCTCGGCGGCGTACCCGTGCCCCCACGCGTGGGGCAGGAGGAGGTAGCCGAGTTCGGGCTCCCCGGCGTCCGGGCGGACGTGCCCCGGACGATCCGCGGCGCGCCGGTCGAGCGTGATCATGCCGATCATCGCTCCGTCGAGCTCGATGACGAAGAGGCCGGGGCGGCGCCCGGGGACCTCGGGCACGGCACGTTCGAGCTCGTCGCGCGGCCGGGCGCCGCCGATGTGGGTGCCGACCTCGGGCGAGGCGAACAGCTCGATGAACGCGGCGCGGTCCCGGGCCTCGGACCGGCGGAGCACGAGCCGTTCGGTCCTGATCGGGGCGGGTGTCCGGGCGAGGGCTGCGGGATCGGTCATGCCCGTGAGGCTAGCGGGACTCCTGTGGCCCAAGGGTCAAGTGTGACGGATATAGCGGTAGTTGCTCGACACACGGAAGGGCCGCTGCTTGACTGGACGGCCACCTGGGGAGGGGAGGCGCAGTCATGCGCAGCGGAGTGAAGGTCACGATCGTCGGAGGAATCTTCGTCGTCGTGGCGAGCGGGGTCGGATACGGGGGCTACAACCTCTGGAACGGTGTCACGGGAGGGGACTCGGACATCGGGACCCGCTCCGACGACGCGCCCAGGACGGGGCCCGTCACGAACGAGGAAGTGACCACGACCGCCGGGGAGTTCCTGACGGCCTGGGCCGCCGGCGAGTCGGACAAGGCCGCCCAGCTGACGAACGACCCGGTCGCGGCGGGGCCCGCCGTCCTCGCCTACCGCGAGGGCGCGGCCGTCTCGCAGGCCACGATCACACCGGGCACGCCGGTCGGCGCGAAGGTGCCGTTCACGGTGAAGGCGACCGTCACCTACGAGGGCGTCTCGAAGCCCTGGTCGTACGCCTCCGAGCTGACCGTCGTCCGGGGCGAGAGCACCGGCCGCCCGCTGGTGAGATGGCTGCCGACCGTGCTCCACCCGAAGCTGACCGCCGACGGCACCCTGCGCACCGGCGTCGCGAAGACCGCCTCCGTCAAGGCCGTCGACCACGACGGCAAGGAGCTGACGGCGGAGAAGTACCCCTCGCTCGGGCCGATCCTCGACGAGCTGCGCAAGCGCTACGGCGCGAAGGCCGGCGGCACGACCGGCATCGAGACCTGGATCGACTCGGGCAGCACGACCGTCCCCGACACCACGGTCCTCGTCCTGACGAAGGGCCGACCGGGCACCCTGAAGACCACCATCGACGCGGACGTCCAGGCGGCGGCCGAGAAGGCGGTCAAGGCGTACGGAACGGCCGCGGTGGCCGCGATCGAGCCGTCCACCGGCGCGATACGGGCGGTCGCCAACAGCCCGGCCGCCGGCTTCAACACGGCGTTCCTCGGCCGGCAGGCCCCCGGTTCGACGATGAAGATCGTCACGGCGACGATGATGATGCAGCAGGGTCTGGCCATGCCCGGCAGCCGGGTCGAGTGTCCCCCCGACGTCACCTGGAAGGGCGTCCCCTTCCACAACCTGGCCCACTTCAAGATCGACGGGGGCACCCTCACCGACGCCTTCCGCCGCTCCTGCAACACCGCCTTCATCAAGGCGCTGGGCCCCCTCGGCGAGAGGGACGTCGAGGACACCGTCCTCGGCACGACCGCCACCCGTTCCTTCGGCATCGGCCTCAACTGGCAGGTCGGCGTCCCGGCGGCCGACGGCAGCGTGCCCGAGTCGTCCGGGGGCGAGACGGCCGCCTCGTACATCGGCCAGGGCAAGATCACGATGAGCGCCCTCAACGTCGCCTCGCTCTCCGCGACCGCGAAGAACGGCGGCTTCCTCCAGCCGTACCTGGTGGCGAGGAGCCTCGACGACCGGGAGTTCGCCAAGGCCGACCGGCTCTCTCCCGAGATCGCCCGGGGGCTGCGCGGCATGATGACCGCCGCGGCGACGAACGGCACCGCCGCGGAGGCGATGGCCGGGGTCTCCTCCCCGAAGGGCGCCAAGACGGGCTCCGCCGAGGTCGACGACCAGTCCACCTCCAACAGCTGGTTCACCGGCTACTCCGGCGATCTCGCGGCCGCGTCGGTCGTGGAGTCCGGCGGCCACGGCGGCGACTCGGCGGGCAAGGTGGTGGCGGCGGTGCTGCGGGCGGGGTGACGGACAGCCGGAGTGACGGGGCGCCGGGCGGGACGGGCGGGCGGCCGGAGTGGCGTTGCGCCGGGCGGCGCGGGCAGCCGGAATGGCGCCGAGCGGCGCGGGCGCGGCGATCGGGCGGCCGGGGCGGGGCGGGCGCGAAAGCGGGTCGCGTGCCCGGTACACCGACCGCTAGCGTGCCGTCATGACCGCTGACGACGCCTCCCCCGCGCACCCCCGATTCGCCGCCGCCCTCCAGGAGTTGGGTCTCGACGTCGAGATCCGGCGCTTCCCGGACGAGACCCGCACCGCCCAGCAGGCCGCCGACGCCATCGGGTGCCGGGTCGCCGAGATCGTGAAGTCGCTGGTCTTCGCGGCCGACGGGGTGCCGGTGCTGGTGCTGATGGACGGGGCGTCGCGGGTGGACGTCGAGCGGGTACGGCAGGAGCTGGGCGCGGAGAAGGTCACCCGGGCCGACGCGAAGGCGGTCCGCGAGACGACCGGGTACGCGATCGGAGGCGTCCCGCCGTTCGGCCACCGCACGCGGACCCGGGTCCTGGCCGACCGGGGCGTTCTCGCACACGACGTGGTGTGGGCGGCGGCGGGCACCCCGCACACGGTCTTCGCCCTCGACCCGAAGACGCTGGTGGCCCACGCCGGCGGCACACTGGTCGACGTCCGCGAGCCCTCGGCGTGACGCCGCTCGTCACCTTCGCCGTCCTCGTCGCCGCCGTCACGCACGCCGGCTGGAACGCGATCGCCCACGGCATCAAGGACCAGCTGCTCTCCTTCACGCTGATCTCGGGCGGCGGGGCGCTGCTCGGCCTGGCCACGGCGCTCTTCGTACCGCTGCCGGCGGCCGGCGCGTGGCCGTACCTGGCCACCTCCGCGCTGCTCCACATCGGCTACTACGCCCTGCTGATGCGGTCGTTCACGCTGGGCGACTTCGGCCAGATGTACCCCATCGCCCGCGGTACGGCGCCGCTGGTCGTGACCGTCCTGGCGGCCGTCTTCCTGCACGAGGTGCCGGGCGGCTGGCAGCTCCTCGGGGTGGCCGTGGCCTGCGCGGGTCTGACCGGCCTCGCCCTGTGGGGCATCCGGGGCAAGGGCGCGCGCCCGCACTGGCCGGCCCTGCTCGCCGCGGGCGCCACCGGCCTGTCGATCGCCCTCTACACGGTCGTCGACGGCGTCGGGGTCCGCGCCTCCGGCACCCCGCTCGGCTACCTCGCGTGGCTGATGATCCTGGAGGGCCTCGCGATCCCCGCGTACGCCCTCCACCGCCATCGCGCGGACCTGTTCCCGCGGCTCCGCCCGTACGCCGTCCGCGGTCTCACCGGCGCGGCCCTGTCGGTGTCGGCGTACGCGCTCGTCCTCTGGGCCCAGACGAAGGCGCCCCTCGCGCCCGTCGCCGCTCTCCGCGAGTCCTCGATCATCGTCGGCGCCGCCATCGGCGCCGTCTTCTTCAAGGAGCGCTTCGGCGGCCCCCGGGTCGCGGCGGCCGGACTGATGGCCGTCGGCATCGGCCTGATGCTGCGCGCCGGCTGAACCGGCGCCGCCTCAACCGCCGTTGACGGACGCGCCCGCGCCGTCGGCGACGGACGCGCCCGTGCCCTCGCAGGAGGCCCGGAAGAAGTCCGTGCGGATACGGCGGAAGCCGGTGTGCCCGGTCTCCTGCGCGTGCGCCAGGCACCACACGGCGGGGCCCCTGCCGTCGTCCGCCGCCCCGGAGCCGTCCAGGCAGGTGGTGCACTCGGCCTCGGTGACCGTCCCGCTCCCGCTCCGGTCCTCGCGCAGCGCCCACAGCTTCGGCCGCCGACCGGTCCGCTGGTAGGCCCCCGCCACACGGGTCACCGCAATTCCCTCACGACGCATCCGACTCCCCCTCCACGGCAACCTCCGCCGACACCAGCTTTCCCGGTGGACCGCTCGGGGACACGCCGCTTCGCGACGGGCGCGTCCCTACGGCAGCGGGCCGGGCGCCGTGACGGACGGGGCCGGCGGCGCGGGGGCCGGAGTCGCCGGCGGGGCCGGGGCGGTGCTGCGGGACGGATTGCGGGCGGGCGGGACGGAGGTCGTCGGGGTCCCGGTGGGGACGAGGGTGAGGAGGACGGCGACGGCCGCGGCGACGGCGGCCGCGAGGACCGCGCCGTGGACGCGGCGGGTTCCCCAGGTGCGGCCCCCGGGCGGGGCGGCGGGCCGGAGGTCGTGCGGGGTGAGGAGGGAGGCGCGGGCGGTGAGGGCGGCGCGCAGGCGGTCCTCGGTGGCGGGGCGGGCGGTCGCGTCGGGGTGCGGGGTCATCGGTCCGCCGCCTCCAGTCTCTTCTCCAGGGCGTCGAGGGCCCGGCTCGCGGTGGACTTCACCGTGCCGCGGGACAGGCCGAGCGTCTGGGCTATCTGGGCCTCGGTCAGCTCCGACCAGTAGCGCAGGACGAGTACCTCCCGCTGGCGGTGGGTGAGTTCGGCCAGGGCGTCCAGGACGTGGCGGTGCTCCTCGGCGAGCAGCAGGGCCTCGTCGACGGGCGGGCCGGCGCCCTGGTGGGGTGGGGTGTAGGCGCGGGCGGTGCGGCGCCGACGGAGGACGGAGCGGGCCGCGTTGACGACGGCGGTGTGCAGGTACGCCCCGGGGTCCTGGAGGCCGGCGAGCGAGGTGCCGTACCGGCGGCAGACGGCGGCGAAGGCGTCCTGGACGACGTCCTCGGCGGTGTGCAGGTCGTCGACGAGGAAGAGCGCGAGCCGCACCATGTCGAGCCGCCGGGCCCGGTACAGCTCGGTGAGGGAGGGCGGGCGCCCGTCGTCGGACAGGTCCGGCACGGCGTGCAGTCGGCGCGCGCGGACCGCCGCCGGCCGGTCCGCGGTGCCGGACACGCGGGCGAGCAGGCGGGACCACCAGGCCGGCGCCACGGGTGCCGCGTACCGCGCTGTCGCGTACTGCATGAGCCTCGTTCCGGGGTGCGGGGCGGGCGGGCGGCTGCCCGCCCGCCCCTTGTCTGCTGCTACTTGGCGGTTCCGGTGCCCGGCCGGATCACCCGGGGCGCGGCCGGGGCCGGAGCGGGGGTCTCGGCGGTGGCCGGGGCGGGGGTGGCGGCGGGCGCCGTGGCGGGGGTGGGGGCGACGGCCGGGGCGGGGGCCGGGACGACCGACGGGGCGTGCGCCGGGGCCGGGGCGGAGGCGGTGGCCGGGGCGGGGGCCGGCCGGGGCGCCTGCACGACCTTCGGCGCCGCCTGCGGTGCCGGGGCCGCGCTCGGGGCCTGCGGGGCGGCGTCTCCGTCCGCCGCGACCTTCGGCGCGGCCGGGGCCGGCCGCGCGCCGGAGTCGGCGGCGGCCTGGACGGCGAAGGCGCCGCCGAGGAGAAGGGCGACACCGGTGACGGCGCCGAGGACCCGGGGGCGGGCGCGGAAGGTCCGCTGGGCGTGGCTGGACATGGGCTCTCCCGAGGAGGTGAGGGGACACGGTCTGGGTGCGTGCGGTGAAGGGCGCCTTCAACCCACCAG
The DNA here is from genome assembly GCF_042743475.1 of Streptomyces sp. NPDC059534. Taxonomy (NCBI): domain Bacteria; kingdom Bacillati; phylum Actinomycetota; class Actinomycetes; order Kitasatosporales; family Streptomycetaceae; genus Streptomyces; species Streptomyces sp. NPDC059534. The sequence goes on along the minus strand of NZ_JBHWAQ010000031.1, from coordinate 27,883 downwards.
ACGTGCGGCGCCTCCCGGGGTTGCGTCCCGGTCCGGAATTTCCTCCGGGACGCCGTCAGTCGCCCAGCACCTCCGCGAAGTGGGTGTTCACCGCCATCAGTCCGCCGTCCACCCGGAGGACCGTGCCCGTGATCCAGGACGCGTCGCGGGAGGCGAGGAAGGCGACGGCGGCGGCCACGTCCGCGGGGGTGCCGACGCGGCCGAGCGGGTAGACGCGGTCGGCGAGGGCGTCGAGGGCGGCTTCCCTGCCCGCCCAGGCGGTGGTGGCGATCGTGCCCGGGTTGATCTGGTTGACGCGGACGCCGCGCGGGGCGGCGTCGCCGGCCAGGGTGCGGGTGAAGGAGGCGAGGCCCGCCTTGGCGGCGCTGTAGGCGTGGTTGCCGAAGTCCGCCTCGGCGTTGACGGAGCCGATGGTGACGATCACGCCGTGCCCGCCGGCCGCGGCGAGGTGCGGCAGCGCGGCCCGGGAGCAGCGGACGGCGCCCATCAGCGTGACGTCGAGCTGACCTGCCCAGCCGTCCTCGGGCTCGTCCTCGAACCGGGCCCGGTCGGGGGCGACGGGGGCGAAGGCGTTGTTGACGAGGACGTCGAGGCCGCCGAAGGTCTCCACGGCGTACGCGATCGCGGCCTCCACCGCCGCCCGGTCGCCGACGTCGCAGCGCAGGGCCACCGCCCCGGGCAGTTCCGCGGCCGTCCTGCGGGCCTCCTCCTCGTCGATGTCCGTGACCAGGACCCGGGCGCCCTCCGCCGCGAGGCGTCGCGCGGTGGCCGCGCCGATGCCGCGCGCCGCGCCGGTGACCAGTGCCGCGTATCCCTCGAACCGCCGTGCGGGTTCCCGTTCCGTTGCCATGGGGGGATCTCAGCACCGAACGCGCCGGGCGCACCAGAGGGCCGGTCCGCTCCGCCGACTCTGTCACCTCGCCCTCGCGCGTCCGGCGGCCGATCGACTAGCGTCACGGGTCCGCTCCGGTCCGGGGTGCGGGACGATGTGGGGGATCGGGAACATGGGTCAGCTGATCGCCGTAGCGGTCATCACGGTTCTGGCTGTCATCAGCCCTGGCGCGGATTTCGCGATGACCGTCCGCAACAGCTATCTGTACGGGCGGACGGCGGGGGTGCTCGCGGCCGTCGGGATCGCCCTGGGCGTCCTCGTCCACGTCACGTACACGATGCTGGGCGTGGGGCTGCTGGTGAGCCGTTCACCGATGCTGTTCACCGCGATGAAGCTGATCGGCGCCGCGTACCTCGTGTACATCGGGTACAAGACGTTCGTCGCGAAGTCCCAGGTGGACATCGACCTGTCGGGCGACGCCGGGCTGTCGAAGGCGGGGGCGCTGCGCACCGGCTTCCTGACGAACGCGCTCAATCCGAAGACGATGCTCTTCGTGCTGAGCACGTACACGCAGGTCGTCAGCGCCGACACCCCCGTCTTCCAGCAGGTCGGCTACGGCCTGTTCATGTCGTTCGCGCACCTGGTGTGGTTCGGTCTCGCCGCGGTGTTCTTCTCCCACGAGAGCCTGCGGGCCCGGCTGCTGCGGAAGCAGGCCGTGCTCAACAAGGTGATCGGGACGGTGCTCGTCGGGCTCGGGATGGTGCTCGCGCTCACCCCGGCCGTCGCCTGACCCGCCGGACGGCGGGGACCGTCAGTCGGTCGACACCCGCTCGACACGCGGCTCGGCGATCGACGCGTAGTCCTTCGCGGACAGGGCGAGCGAGCGGTCGAGCCGTGCCGCGTTGAAGTAGAACTCCTCGTGGACGAGCAGGTCCGGGTCGACGAACAGGTCGAGGCGCTCGTCGAAGGAGAAGGGCAGGATGGTGCCGCTCGGGGAGCCCGCGAGCTCCTCGGCGATCTCCGGGGAGGCGAAGGAGACGTACGTGCCGCCGTACAGCGCCTTCACCGCGGCGAGGTCGATCCGCCGGTCGCCGGGGACGACGACGAGCGCGAAGCGCTTCTCCTTCTTGCCGATCTTCACCATCGCGATGATGCACTTGGCCGCCTGGGCGGGCTCGTGGCCGCGCAGCGCGCTGACCGCCTCGGTGGCGCCCTCGGGGGCGTGCTCGATCACCCGGTAGGCGGCGCCGTGCTCGTCGAGCAGGGCGAGCAGCTTCTCGTAGGTGGCGTGCGTGGCCTGCGGGTCGTGGGCCAGGTCGTCGGCGGTCATGCGTCTCGCTCCCCTTGCGACAAGGTGTCCTGCTCCGGCGGGTCGACCCTACTCGTCAGAGCGCCGCCGCCCGGACCGCCCGCACCAGGGCCTGGGCCCGGGGGTCGGCCGTGACGGTCTTGCGCATGCCGTTGGTGACGTAGCCGAAGGAGATGCCGGAGTCGGGGTCGGCGAAGCCGAGGGAGCCGCCGCGGCCGGGGTGGCCGAAGGAGGAGGGGCCCAGGAGCGGGCAGGCCGGGCCGTGCAGCATGTGGCCGAGGCCGAAGCGGGTGGAGACGAGGAGGACGCGGTCCGGGCCCGCGGACTCCTCGGTGCGGGCGAGGTCGAGCGTGGCCGGGGCGAAGAGGCGGCCGGCGCCGTCGACGGGGCCGAGGGTGGCGGCGTAGAAGCGGGAGAGCGCGCGGGCGGTGGCGACACCGGCGGAGCCGGGGAGTTCGGCGGCCCGGTAGGCGGGGTCGTTCTCGTCGGGCTTGGGGTCGATGACGCCGAAGGCGCGCCGGGTGAGGGAGTTCGGGTCCGTGTACGCCTCGGAGACCGAGCGCTTGGGGCGGAGCCGGAGGGCGCCGCCGCCGGGCGGTTCGATCTCCTCGACGGGGCCGAGCCGGCCGACCCGGTGGGCCTCCGCGTCCGGGAGGCCGATCCACAGGTCGAGGCCGAGGGGGCCGGTGATCTCCTCGGCGACCCAGTGGCCGATGGTGCGGCCGGTGACCCGGTGGACGAGGCCGGAGAGGAGCCAGCTGAAGGTGTGGGCGTGGTAGCCGTGGGCGGTGCCGGGCTCCCAGACGGGGGCCTGGGCGGCGATGGCGCGGGTCGCCGTGGGGAGGTCGACCGCTTCGGCGAGGGTGAGCGGGTGGTCGAGGACGGGGACGCCGGCGCGGTGTGCGAGCAGCTGCCGTACGGTGACGCGGTCCTTGCCGGCGGCCTTGAACTCGGGCCAGTAGGCGGCGACGGGTGCGTCGAGGTCGAGCAGCCCGCGCTCGTGCAGGAGCAGGGGTACGGCGGCGGCGACGCCCTTGGTGGCCGAGCGGACGACCTGGGCGGTGTCCGCCGCCCACGGCTCCTCGCCGTCCCTTCCCTCGCCGTCGGCGGACTTCGCGCCCGCCCACAGGTCGACGACCTGGACGCCGTCGCGGTGGACGGCGACGGCCGCGCCGCGCTCGCCGCGCTGGTCGAAGTTGCGCAGGAAGGCGTCCCTGACGGGCTCCCAGCCCGCCGCCACCGTGCCCTGGACGTCCACCCGACTCACACTCCCTTTCGTACGACCGGCTCCCATGGTGCAACGTGGCGGGAGAGGGCCGGATTCCGGGGTCAGGCGACGGAGCCGGGCACGAAGCCGAACGGCAGCTCCAGGCGGTGCCTGGCCATCAGCTCCTCGTCGGCGAGGATGTCGCCGGTCCGGCCGTCGGCCGCGATGGCGCCCTCGCTGAGGATGACCGCGCGCGGGCAGAGCTCCAGGGCGTACGGCAGGTCGTGGGTGACCATGAGGACGGTGACGTCGAGGGAGCGGAGGATGTCGGCGAGCTCGCGGCGCGAGGCCGGGTCCAGGTTGGAGGACGGCTCGTCGAGGACGAGGATCTCCGGCTCCATGGCGAGGACGGTGGCGACGGCGACCCGGCGGCGCTGCCCGAAGGACAGGTGGTGCGGGGGGCGGTCGGCGTACTCGGCCATGCCGACCCGTTCGAGGGCCTTGCGGACGACGGCCTCCAGCTCGGCGCCCCGCAGGCCGGCGGCCGCGGGCCCGAAGGCCACGTCCTCGCGGACGGTCGGCATGAACAGCTGGTCGTCGGGGTCCTGGAAGACGATGCCGACCTTGCGCCGGATCTCGGCGAGGTGCTTCTTGCCGACGGGCAGCCCGGCGACGGTGACGCCGCCGGCGCCGCCGGCGAGGATGCCGTTGAGGTGGAGGACGAGGGTGGTCTTGCCGGCGCCGTTGGGGCCGAGGAGGGCGACCCGTTCGCCGCGTCCGACGGTCAGGTCGACCCCGAAGAGGGCCTGGTGGCCGTCGGGGTAGGCGTACGCGAGGCCGCGGACTTCGAGCGAGGGGGCGGTCATAGGGTCCATCCCAGGAGGCAGATCAGGAGCGCGGTGAGCGGGAGCGCGGCGGCGTACGCCCACTGGGTCCGGGTGGCGGTCGCCTCGTCGATGACGGGCATGGTGCCGGTGTAGCCGCGGCTGACCATGGCGAGGTGGACCCGTTCCCCGCGCTCGTACGAGCGGATGAAGAGCGCGCCCGCGGACTTGGCGAGGACGCCCCAGTGGCGGACGCCCTTCGCCTCGAAGCCGCGCGAGCGGCGGGCGACGGACATGCGGCGCATCTCGTCGGTGATGACGTCGCCGTACCGGATCATGAACGAGGCGATCTGGACGAGCATCGGCGGGAGCCTGAGCCGCTGGAGTCCGAGGAGCAGGGCGCGCAGTTCGGTGGTGGAGGCGAGGAGTACGGAGGCGGCGACGCCGAGCGTGCCCTTGGCCAGCACGTTCCAGGCGCCCCACAGGCCGGGGACGGAGAGGGAGACGCCGAGGACGGTCGTCTGCTCGCCGGGGACCACGAACGGCATGAGCAGCGCGAACGCGACGAACGGCACCTCGATGACGAGCCGCTTCAGCAGGAAGCCGGCCGGCACGCGGGCCTTCGCCGCCACGGCCGCGAGGAGCACGGCGTAGAGGGCGAAGGCCCAGACGGCCTCGCGGGGTGTGGCGACGACGACCAGGACGAAGCCGAGGACGGCGGCGAGCTTGGTGTGCGGGGGCAGCTCGTGGACCGGCGAGTGCGCGTGCCGGTAGAGCTTGTGGGCGTGCCCCGCTCCCATGTCAGGCCGTCGTCTCTGCGTGCGCGCGGCGCCGGCGGACGACCCAGAACGCGCCGGTGCCGACGGCGAGGGTGGCGCCCACGCCGATCACGCCGGCCAGGCCGCCGGAGAGCCGGGGGGCCTCGATGCCCTTGACGCCGTAGTCGGCGAGCGGGGAGTCGGCGGCCGCGTGGTCCTCGACCTTGCTGTCGATGCCCTGGTCGGCGGCGACCTTCTCCAGGCCGTCGGGGCTGGCGGAGGCGTAGAAGGAGACGAAGCCGGCGAGGACGAGGGCGGTGACGAGGCCGCCGATCCACAGCTTCCTCGGGGAGCCCGCCGGGGTGGCGGCCGGGGCCGCGGGGGCGGCGTCGACGAGTTCGCCGTCGACGCGGAGCTTGAGCGGGGTGGTGAGGCCGCGGGCGCCGTACACGAGGTCGGGGCGGACGGCGACGACGGCGCCGACGGTCAGCATGGTGATGACGGCCTCGCCGATGCCGATGAGGACGTGGACGCCGACCATGGCCGTGAGGACCTTGGAGACCGGGACGTCGGTGGTGCCGCCGATCGCGTAGACGAGCGTGAAGGCGGCGGCCGCGGCGGGTACGGAGACGAGCGCGGCGGCGAAGGACGCCACGGTCACCGAGCGGCGGGTGCGCGGCAGCACGAGGACGAGGCCGCGGAAGAGCGCGTAGGCGACGACGACGGTGACGACGCCCATGACGGTGATGTTCACGCCGAGGGCCGTGAGGCCGCCGTCGGCGAAGAGGATGCCCTGCATCAGCAGGACGACGGCTATGCACAGGACGCCGGTCCAGGGGCCGACGAGGATCGCGGCGAGCGCGCCGCCGAGCAGGTGTCCGCTGGTCCCGGCGGCGACCGGGAAGTTCAGCATCTGGACGGCGAAGATGAAGGCCGCCACGAGACCGGCGAGGGGCGCGGTCCGCTCTCCCCCGTGGCCTTCGGCACGGGAGGTGCCCCCCAGCTCGCGGCGGGCTCCGCGCAGGCTGACGGCGACGGCGCCGGCGGCGAGGACTCCGGCCGCGGCCGATACGGGGGCGTTGATGAATCCGTCAGGTACATGCACGTCCCGAATGATAGAGCGCTCCTGCGAAGAGGTTGCAAGAGCGCACCGGTCACAGTACGGCGGCGCGCGGAGGCACGTGACCCCGCGCACACTCTCGGCCGTCGGGGCATGCGACGCGCACCGACCGGGAAGGAGTGGGACATTGGTCGATAAGAGGACAAAACGTGAGGAGCCTCCGATGGACGCCGCGCACGCCCGCGAAGTCGACGACTACGCCAAGGGCCGGATCATCAGCGACGCCCCGCTCTCCCGCCCGGTGCCGGTGTCTCTCCGATACGACCCCGACTCCTCCCCCGCGACGGTCCGCTTCGGCTTCCCCGGCGCCGTGGAGTGGTCCTTCCCCCGCACCCTCCTGGAGACCGGCCTGCGCGCCCCGGCCCGCCGCGGCGACATCGGGGTCTGGCCCTGCGGCCGGGTCCAGACGGTCGTGGAGCTCCACACCGGCGACGGGGTCACCGTCGTCCAGTTCGACACCACGGCCCTGCTCCGCTTCCTCCGGCACACGTACGCCGCCGGCGCGTCGGTGACGACGGGCTGACGGCGTACGGGGCCGGACCGGGAGGTCCGGGGGTCCGGGGGCCGGACCGGACGGGTCCGGAGGGTCAGACCTTCACGAGGTCCGGCTTGGTGCCCGGGCCCGAGCCCGAGTCCTCACCGGAGGACCGGGCGAGGCCCTCGCCCTCCACGTCCACGTTCGGCAGGATCCGGTCCAGCCACTTCGGCAGCCACCACGCCTTGTGGCCGAGGAGCGCCAGGACGGCCGGGACGATCGCCATGCGGACCACGAAGGCGTCGAAGAGGACCGCGACGGCCAGGCCGAAGCCGATCATCTTGATCATCTGGTCGGTCATGCCGATGAAGCCGGAGAAGACCGCGATCATGATCACCGCGGCGGCGACGACCACCCGGGCGCTGTGCCGGAAGCCGGTCACGATCGCCTCGCCGGGCCGCTCGCCGTGGACGTACGCCTCCCGCATGCGGGTGACGAGGAAGACCTCGTAGTCCATCGCGAGACCGAAGACCACGCCCACCATGAAGATCGGCATCATCGACATGATCGGGCCGGTCTGCTCGACCCCGAAGAGGCTGCCGAGCCAGCCCCACTGGAAGACCGCGACGACCGCGCCGAGGGCCGCGACCACCGAGAGCAGGAAGCCGAGGGCCGCCTTCAGCGGGACGAGGACCGAGCGGAAGACCAGGGTCAGCAGGACGAAGGCGAGGCCGACGACGAGGGCCAGGTACGGCACCAGGGCGTCGTTCATCTTCTGCGAGAAGTCGATGTTCATCGCGGTGGCGCCGGTGACGAGGACGTCGTCGCCGGTGGCCTCGCGGATGTCGTGGACCAGGTTCTCGGTCTCGACGGAGGACGGCCGGTCCTTCGGGACCACCGTGATCATCGCCGCGTCGCCGGCCTTGTTCGGGGTCGGCGGGGTGACCGCCGCCCAGCCCTCCAGGCCCTTGATGGTGGAGACCGTCTTGTCGGCGGTGGCCTTGTCGCCGTCCACGACGACGAGGAGCGGACCGTTGAAGCCGGGGCCGAAGCCGTCGGACAGCGTGTCGTACGCCCGTCGTTCGGTGGTGGAGGTCGGCTTGACGCCGTCGTCCGGGAGGCCCATCTCCAGGGAGGCGGCGGGCAGCGCGATCGCACCGAGGCCGAGGACGCCGACGAGCAGCACCGTCACGGGACGGCGGATGACGAACCGGGCCCAGCGGGTGCCCCCGTTCGGCTTGCCGTCGTCCTTCTTCAGGCCCTTGCGCTCCTTGCGTCCGACGACCTTGTCGCCGGCGAAGCCGAGCAGGGCGGGGATCAGGGTGAGCGCGATCAGTACGGCGATCACGACCGTGCCGGCGGCGGCGAAGCCCATCTTCGTCAGCATCGGGATGTTGACGACGGCCAGGCCGACCAGGGCGATGACGACGGTGAGGCCGGCGAAGACGACGGCGGAGCCGGCCGTGCCGACCGCGCGGCCCGCGGCCTCCTCCTTCTCCCGGCCGTCGGCGAGCTCCGCGCGGTAGCGGGAGACGATGAAGAGGGCGTAGTCGATGCCGACCGCGAGGCCGATCATCATCGCGAGGGTGGAGGTGGTGCTGCCGAGGTCCAGGACGCTGGCGAGCGCCGCGATCGAGGAGACGCCGATGCCGACGCCGACGATCGCGGTGAGCAGCGGCAGTCCGGCGGCGACCAGCGAGCCGAAGGTGATGACCAGCACGATGCCGGCGATGACCACGCCGACGATCTCGCCCGCGCCGGTCTCCGGCATGGTCTGCAGGGCGTCGCCGCCGACCTCGACGGTCAGGCCCTTGCCCTGCGCGCTCTCACCGGCCTGGATCAGCGCCTCGCGCGTCTCGTCGGTCAGCTCCATGGCGTTGACCTTGTACGCGACGGAGACGTAGGCGGTGGATCCGTTCTGCGAGACGGCGTTCGCGGTGAAGGGGTCGGCGACCGAGACGATCTGGTCCGAGCCGGACTTCAGCGCGGCGACGGTCTCCTCGACGACGGCCTTGTGGGCCGGGTCGGTGACCTTCTGGCCGGCCGGCGCCTTGAAGACGACGCGGGCGGTGGCTCCGTCGGCGCCGGCGCCCGGGAAGCGCTCTTCGAGCAGGTCGAAGGCGCGCTGTGCCTCGGTGCCGGGGATCGAGAAGGAGCTGGAGGTGGCGACGGGTGCGGTGGCGGCGCCGATCCCGGCGACCGCCAGGAGGGCCACCCAGAGGAGGGCGACGAGCCGTCGGCGCCGGAAGGCGGAACGGCCCAGTTTGTAGAGGAACGTGGCCACGGGGGCGTCTCCCAGTGTGGGGTGGGACAGGGCATGGGGAGCCGGCCCGACGTCGTGAGCGGTGCGAAGTCAGGTGGAGAAGGGTCTGGCGGTACTGCGGGTGATCAGACGCCGAGTGAGGGGAGCACCACGGCGTCGAAGTAGGCGCTGAGGAAGGCGCGGTCGACCGGCTGATCCTCGATCAGCGGTCGGGCGATGAACGCGCCGATCAGCATGTGCGGGACGAGCTTCAGCGCCGGGTTGGCGGCGTCGACCTCGCCCCTGCGGACCGCTCGCTGCAGCACCTCGTCGAGGCCGTTCATCTCGGGTTCGATGAGCAGCTCGCGCAGTGCCCGGTGCAGTTCGGGGTGGGTGTGGACGGCATGGGCGAGACCCCGCATCAGCGCGGCGTCCTTGTCCATCTGGCAGTCGTCGGTGTGGGCGAGCATCTCCTCGATGTCGCCGCGCAGCGAGCCGGTGTCGATCTCGGTGATGTCGACCGGCTTGTTGTGCCGCATCGCCCGGGCGACCAGTTCCGGCTTGCTCCCCCACTGGCGGTAGAGGGTGGCCTTGCTGGAGTGGGTGCGGGCGGCGACGGCGTCCATGGTGAGGGCGTCGTAGCCGACCTCGCGGAGGAGGTCGAGCACGGCCGCGTACAGCTCGGACTCCCGCTCGGGAGTGAGTCTGCTGCGTGCCATGATCCGGTCTCCGATCCGAACGAAACGGTTTCGTACAGTACGAAGATACCCACCCCGTCAGCGAAACGAAACCGTTTCGTACGTGTCCTGGGCCACACCCGAGCCGCCCCCCGTCCGGATACGAGTGGCCCGCGAGCCACACCCCGGGAGACGCCCGCATACACGTACGAGTTGCCTGACCCCCTCCCCGCGGAAAGCATGAGGAGGTGAGTGACGACGTCGCGTATCTCCGTTTTCCGCACCTCCACGGCGATCTGCTGTGCTTCGCCGCCGAGGACGACCTCTGGATCGCCCCGCTCGCCCCCGAGGGCGACCGCCCCGGCCGGGCCTGGCGGCTCACCGTCGACCGGACGCGGGTCGGCCACCCGCGCTTCTCGCCGGACGGCCGCCACATCGCGTACACGAACTGGCGCAGCCTCGACCCCGAGATCCATCTCGTCCCCGTCGAGGGCGGGGCCGCCCGGCGGCTCAGCTACTGGGGCTCCACCGACACCCGGGTCTGCGGCTGGACGCCCCCCGACAAGGACGGCCGGTCCGACATCCTCGCCGTCTCGTCGCACGGACAGCCGTTCTCGTACTACTCGTGGGGCTACACCGTCCCCACCGACGGCTCCCCCGGCGGCCGGATGCCCTGGGGCCCGGTCTCCGACATCGCCGTCACCGAGCACGGCGCCGAACACGAGGGGGAGCGCCGCACCCTCCTCCTCACCGGGAGGCCGCCGCACGAACCGGCCGCCTGGAAGCGGTACCGGGGCGGTGCCACCGGACGCCTCTGGCTGCACGGCGAACGGCTGCTGCCCGACATCGGCGGCCACCTCGACTGCCCCATGGCCGTCGACGGCCGGATCGCGTTCCTCTCCGACCACGAGGGCGTCGGCAACCTCTACTCCTGCCTGCCCGACGGCACCGACCTGCGCCGGCACACCGACCACGACGAGTTCTACGCCCGGCACGCCTCCAGCGACGGACGCCGGGTCGTCTACCAGTGCGCCGGCGACCTGTGGATCGTCGACGCCCTCACCGCCGGCTCCCGGCCCCGGCGGCTGGAGGTCCGGCTCGGCGGACAGCGCGTCGGCCGGCGCGCCTACCAGGTGCCGGCCGCCCACCACATCGACGCGCTCTCCGTCGACGAGACCGGCCGCGCCAGCGCCGTCTCCGTGCGCGGCAGCCTGTACTGGCTGACGCACCGCGACGGCCCGGCCCGCACGATCATCGACGAGCCGGGCGTCCGCGTCCGGCTCCCCGAGATGCTCGGCAGCGGCGGCCAGGTCGCGTACGTCACCGACGCCGAGGGCGAGGACGCCGTCGAGATCGCCTACCTGCCGCGCGCCAGCGGCGACCGGCCGCCGCGCCGGCTCGCCTCCGGCGGCCTCGGCCGGGTCGAGGAACTCATCGCCGACCCCGACGGCGAACGGCTCGCCATCGCCTCCCACGACGGCCGGCTCCTCCTCCTCGACGCCACCGAGGACTCCAACGGCGAGGTCACCGAGCTGATCGCGTCCGTCAACGGCCCCGTCCGCGACCTCGCCTTCTCCCCCGACGGCGCCTGGCTCACCTGGTCCCACCCCGGCATCGGCCGCTCCCTGCGCTCCATCAAGATGGCCCGCATCTCGGGACCCGGCGCCCGCACCGTCGTCGACGTCACCAACGGGCGCTTCGAGGACGAGAACCCCGTCTTCACCCGCGACGGCCGCTACCTCGCCTTCCTGTCCTGGCGCGGCTTCGACCCGGTGTACGACGTGCACACCGGCGACCTGTCGTTCCCGCTCGGCTGCCGCCCCTACCTCGTCCCGCTCTCCTCCGCCACGCCCTCCCCCTTCGCGCTGCTCCCCGACGGGCGCCCGGCGGCGGGCGGTCTCGACCCCGCCGACGACGAGACGGACACCGGCGACGGCACGGTCACCGTCGAGATCGAGGGACTGCCCGACCGGGTCACCCCGTTCCCGGTCTCCGCCTCCAAGTACTCCGCCCTGAACCCGGTCAGCGGCGGCGGCCTGGTCTGGCTGCGCTGGCCCATCTCCGGCGCGCTCGGCGAGACCTTCGCCAACCCGGCCGACACCTCGGGCCGCCCCACCCTGGAGCACTTCACCATCACCAAGGCCCGCAAGACCGAACTCGCCAAGGACCTCGACTGGTTCGCGGTCAGCGGCGACGGCACCCGGCTCGTCGTCGCCGACGAGGGCGAGCTGCGGGCCGTACCGGCCACCGAGTCCGGCGACGGCGACTCCACCGTCTACCTGGACCTGCGGCGCATCCTGCACGAGATCGTCCCCGCCGCCGAGTGGCGGCAGGCGTTCGACGAGGCCGGCCGGATCGTCCGCGCCTACTTCTGGGAGCCCGCCATGGGCGGCGTCGACTGGACGGCCGTCCTCGACCAGTACCGGCCGCTCGTCGAACGGGTCTCCTCCCCCGACGAGTTCGCCGACCTGCTCCGCGAGGTCCTCGGCGAACTGGGCACCTCCCACGCGTACGTCACCCCCGCCCGCCGCAACGAGGGACCGCCGCACTACCAGCGCCCCATGGGCCTCCTCGGGGCCAACCTGGTGCCCCGGGAGGCCGGCTGGACGGTGAAGCGGATCCTGCCCGGCGAGTCCTCCGACTCCAAGGCCCGCTCCCCGCTCGCCGGCACCGGCATCCGCGAGGGCGCCGTCCTCACCCATGTCGACGGCCGGCCCGTGGACCCGGTCAGCGGCCCGTACCCACTGCTCTCCGGCACCGGCGGCACCACCGTCGAGCTCACCTTCACCCCCGCCGAGGGCGAGGGCCGGGCCCGCCGCGTCGCCGTCGTCCCGCTCGTCGACGAACGTCCGCTGCGCTACCAGGACTGGGTAGCCAAACGCCGGGCCGTGGTCCGGGAGCTCAGCGGCGGCCGCTGCGGCTACCTCCACATCCCCGACATGGGCGGCTCCGGCTGGGCCCAGTTCAACCGCGACCTGCGCATGGAGGTGTCCCGGCCCGCGCTGATCGTCGACGTGCGCGGCAACGCCGGCGGCAACATCAGCGAACTCGTCATCGAGAAGCTGACCCGCAGGATCCTCGGCTGGGACCTCACGCGGAACGCCCAGCCCGTCTCGTACGCCTCCAACGCCCCGCGCGGCCCCGTCGTCGCGCTGGCCGACGAGGCCACCTCCTCCGACGGCGACATGATCACCGCCGCGTTCAAGCTGCTCGGCCTCGGTCCCGTCGTCGGGCAGCGCACCTGGGGCGGGGTCGTCGGCATGACCGGCCGCCACCGGCTCGGCGACGGCACCCAGATCACCGTCCCGATGAACGCGGCCTGGTTCCCCGAGTACGGCTGGTCCCTGGAGAACCACGGCGTCGAACCCGACCTCGCGGTCCTGCGCACCCCCCTCGACTGGGCCGAGGGCCGGTACGCGCAGCTCGACGACGCGGTCGAGGTCGCCCTCTCGCTCCTCGCGGAGAACCCGGCGGCGAGCCCCCCGGGCTACGACTCCCTCCCGGACCGCTCCCGCCCGAAACTGCCGCCGAGGCAGGAGCCCTAGGCGGCGGTCCGGCCGACGCCGTCGGCCAGGTCCAGCTCGTACGACGTCCCCGCGTTCCCTTCGATCGTCACGCTCCCGACCGCGCCGAAGCCGACCCGCCCGAGCACGGCCCTCGACCCGTCGTTGTCGAGGGTCGTGACGGCGGTCAGCCGGCGCAGCCCGTACTCCTCGCGCGCCAGCCGGCACACCTCCCGGACCCCGGCCGTCGCCACACCCCGCCCGGTCGCCTTCTCGGCCACCCGGTATCCCAGCTCGGCGGCCCCGTCGGCGACGTCCACCAGGTTGAACCGCCCGAGGACCTCCCCGCCCTCGCCCACCAGCACGTGGAAGTGGATCGTGCCGGTCTCCTGCTCGTCGAGCAGCGCCCGGTGCCGGTCCTCGAAATCGGTGAAGTACGCGTCCCCCCGGTCGGGCACGGACGCGGCGAAGTACCCCCGGTTCTCCCGCTCGAACGCGAGCAGGGCGGGCGCGTGGTCGGATCGGAGTCGCTCAAGTACGGCCATGCCGCTCACGGTACGAAGATCCGGCCCCCGACGCGCGCGAGTTACGCGCCACGATTCCCCCCGCGACCACGCCACGAGCCCACCGCGACCGGGACCGGCGGCGGGCGGCAGGGGTCGCACATGCGAAGGCGCACCCGGTTGTCCCGGGTGCGCCTCCTTCAAGGACGGGCCGACGTCAGGCGTCGTAGTCCTGGTCCATGCGGTCCTGGGCCTCCTGCTGGGCCCGGCGGCTCTCCGCGTCGGAGCGGTCGCGGCCCTGGGAAGCGCGTTCGGACGCCTCGTCCTTCGCCTTGCCCGCGGCCTGCCGGGCCTGCTGCTTGAGCTGCTCCGCCTTGTCCTTGAACTGGTCCTGCATGCCCATGGAAGTTCACTCCTAGAAGGCTGTGAGGGGGAGGGGGCGCTGTGCCCCCTGGCCTCGACCAGCCTTGCACGGGCAAACATTCCACGCATTTCGATCAGTCACGGTCCGTGTCGACCCCCGCTCGGGACGGCCGGGCCGGACCGGGCCGGACGTCAGGCCCGCTCCGTCCGCGCCTGCTCGTCGGCCGCCCCGCCCGCGCCGACGAGCCCCTTGGGCACCGAGGCGAGCCGCGGCTCGAAGCGCCGCATCTCGCGCTGTCCGACGGCGGCGATCATGCCGGGCAGGTAGCCGCGGACCGACTGCATCCCGCGCAGCCACCACTGCGCGTACACATGGGCCGAGCGCCGCTCGATGCCCGCCACGATCCGGTCGACGGCCGGCCCGAGGGGGTACGTGCGGTTCGCCGGCCACGGCAGCCGCTGCCGCAGCTCCTTCATCACGTCGTCCTGGTCGGCGCCCCGCACCATGTCCGTGTCGGTCCAGGAGAGGTAGCCGACGCCGACCTTCACGCCCTTGTACGCGACCTCGGCGCGCAGGCTGTGCGCGAACGCCTCGACGCCCGACTTGGAGGCGCAGTACGCCGTCATCATCGGCGCCGGGGTGAGGGCCGCGAGCGAGGCGATCTGGAGGAAGTACCCCCGGGACTCCATGAGGACGGGCAGGAAGGCCCGACCGGTCACGGCGCCGCCGATCAGGTTGACCTCGATGACCCGCCGCCAGGCCGCCGGGTCGGACTCGGCGAACGGGCCGCCCGCCGCGACACCGGCGTTGGCGACGACGATGTCGACCTTCCCGAACCGCTCCTTGACCTCGGCGGCGACCTTCGCCATCGCCTCGTGGTCGGTGACGTCGGCGTACCACCAGTCGGCCTCGGTGTGCAGCCGCCCGGCGACCTCCTTCAGCTGCTCCGGCTCCAGCCCGACGAGCGCGATCTTCGCGCCGCGCGCGGAGAGCTTGCGGGCGAGGAGTTCACCGACGCCGCGGGCTCCTCCGGTGACGACCGCCACCTGTCCTTCCAGGCTCGTCCTGCTCATGCCTGCTCCCTCTCCTTCTCCTGCTCGCCGGACTTCACACCCAGGTAGGTGAGGGTCAGTTCGCGGATCTGCGCGGTGACGGCCTCCGGGGCCTCCACCGGTGTCATGTGGCCCATGCCGGCCAGCCGGACGACTCCCGTGCAGTGCGGCAGCGCGTCCGCCATCACCTGGGAGTGGACGGGCGGTGTGAGCCGGTCCGCGGTGCCGACGAGGACGGTCACCGGCAGCCGGAGCTCCCTCAGCCCCGGTTCGAGGTCGAGCCCGGCCAGGACCTGCGACCAGCCGTAGCGGGCCCCGCGCGGGCAGGCGTGCACGATCCGGGCACAGGCGTCGACCCGTTCCGGCGCCGAGCCCGGTCCCATCGTCGCGTACCTGAGGATCTTCTTCGACACGGCGTTGACCGGGCCCAGCGGCGCCTTCGCGCCGAGGACGGCTGCGGTCAGCCGGCTGCGCAGGCCGCCCGGCCGGAGCGGTACGACGGTGGACTCGGCGGTCAGCCGCGAGGCCCCGGTGGAGCAGAGCAGGACCGCGGCGGCGTGCTGCCGGAGGCCGGGGCGGCCGGCGGCCGCCATGATCGTCATGCCGCCCATGGAGTGGCCGGCGAGGACGGCCCGTTCGCCGGGGCCGAGGGTGGCGGCGAGCACCGCCTCCAGGTCGTCGGCGAGCGCCGTCGTCGAGTAGCCGGCGCCGCCGGTCGCGGCGGGGGCCGGGGACCGGCCGTGGCCGCGCTGGTCGTAGGCGATGACCCGGTGGTCGGCGGCGAGGGACCGGATCTGCTCGGCCCAGAAGGCGATCGAGCAGGTCCAGCCGTGGGCGAGGACGACGGCGGGCGCGCCCTCGGGGCCGTACACCTCGACGTGGACGCGGGAGCCGTCGGCGGAGACGGCGGTGAGGGCGCGGGACTCGGGCAGCGAGGTCAGGTGGCGGCTCACTGGGCGGCCTCCTTCTTGCGGGAGGTGCGGGTCTTGGCGGCCGGCGCGGTCCGGGGGGCGCGGATCACCTCGTACTCGGAGAGGTCGACCTGCCGGGTCTCGCGCCGGAACTCGCCCGTCGTGCCCGGCCACAGGGTGGTGTTGCGCCCGTTGGCGTCGAGGTACCAGCTCTCGCAGCCGCCGGCCTTCCAGACGGTCCGCTCCATCCGGGCCTGGACCTTGCGGTTCCAGGCGCCGACGGCGGAGGGCCGGACGGCGAGGGCGGTGCGGCCGCCGAGCCCGGAGGAAGTCAGCAGGGTCAGCTGGCGCAGGTAGTCGGCCATGTAGTTCAGCTGGGACTCGATCATGAGGATCATCGAGGAGTTCCCGAGGCCCGTGTTGGGGCCGATGACCGTCATGAAGTTGGGGAAGCCGGCGGCGGTGGCGCCGCGCAGCGCCTCCATGCCGCCCTTCCACGCCTCGGCGAGGGTCCGTCCGTCGGCGCCGACGACCCGGTCGGCGATCGGCATGTCGGTGACGTGGAAGCCGGTGCCGAAGATGACGGCGTCGACCTCGGTCTCGGTGCCGTCCGCGCCGACGAGGGTCGAGCCGCGGACCTCGCGCAGGCCGGAGGCGACGACGTCGACGTTGGGCTGCGCGACCGCCGGGTAGTACGCGTTGGAGAGCAGGATCCGCTTGCAGCCGATGCGGTACGAGGGCGTCAGCTTGGCCCGCAGGACCGGGTCCTTGACGGACTTGGCGATGTTGGCCTTGGCGAGCTTCTCGACGAGGCCGAGTTCGTTCGGGTGCTTGGTGAAGGCGCCGACCTGGAGTTCGCGGATGCCCCAGAGCAGGCCGCGGCGGAGGGTGCCGGTGACGGGCAGGGTGCGGTGGAGCCAGCGCTCGGGTCCGGTGATGGCCCGGTCCATGCGGCGCATGACCCAGGGGGGCGTGCGCTGGAACAGGGTGAGCCTGCCGACCTGCGGCTGGATCGCGGGCACGATCTGGATGGCGGAGGCGCCGGTGCCGATCATGGCGACGCGCTTGCCGGTGAGGTCGTAGTCGTGGTCCCAGCGGGCGGAGTGGAAGACCTTGCCGGGGAAGTCGGCGAGCCCGGGGATGTCAGGGATCTTGGGGTCGGAGAGCGGTCCGGTCGCGGAGACGACGACCTCGGCGCTGAAGGAGCCGGCGCTGGTCTCGATCTCCCAGCGCAGCGTCTCGGCGTCCCACCGCATGCGCTGCACCTCGTGGTTCAGGCGCAGGTGGGGGCGGATGCCGAAGGTGTCGGTGACGTGTTCCAGGTACGCGCGGATGTGCCGCTGTCCGGAGAAGGTCCGGGGCCAGTCGGGGTTGGGCGCGAAGGAGAAGGAGTAGAGGTGGGACGGTACGTCGCAGGCGCAGCCGGGGTAGCTGTTGTCGCGCCAGGTGCCGCCCACGGAGTCGGCCCGCTCCAGGACCACGAAGTCGGTGATCCCCTCGCGGCGCAGCCGGACGGCGGCGCCCAGGCCGCCGAACCCCGATCCGATCACCGCCACCCGTACGTGCTCGTGCTTCGCCATGCCGCCTCCCGCGCCCGGCCCATTGCGCCAGCAATCACTGGCACAATCGGACTGTAGAGCAGCTCCATACCGAGCGGTAGGGGTACGGCAAGGGAAAGTTACCGGCGGTACAACATAGGCTGGCGAACGTGGCAGAAGGATCGGGACCCGACAGCGGGCAGAGCGGCACCGGCACACGCGAGTACCGCATGGCGGAACTGGCGAGCGCCGCCGGCATCACCGTGCGCACCCTGCGCTTCTACCGCGAACGCGGCCTGATCCCGCCGCCCCGCCGCGAGGGCCGGATCGCCTGGTACGACGAACAGCACCTGGCCCGGCTGCGCACCATCGCCGCCCTCCTGGAACGCGGCCACACCCTCAACGGCATCGCCGACCTCACCACCGCCTTCGAGAGCGGCCGGAACGTCCGCGAGGTCCTCGCCCTCGGCGCGCCCAGCGAGGAGGAGCCCGTCCGCCTCACGCCCGAGGAGCTCGCCGACCACTTCGCCGGCGAGGTCACCCCCGAGAACCTCGCCGCCGCCCTCGACCTCGGTTACCTCGTCACCGACGGCGAGGAGATCATCCACATCAGCCGCCGCCTCCTCGACGTCTCCGCCGCCCTCGTCCACGAGGGCGTGCCCCTCGCCGAGGTCCTCAAGGCCGGCGCCCGCGTCCGCGAACACGCCGACGCCCTCGCGGAGCTCTTCACCGAACTGCTCCGGGCGCACGCCGGCGAGGAGGACGTCCGGCGGCTCCGCCCGCTCGCGAAGAGCGTGGTCGAGGCGGAGCTCTCGATGGCCCTCGACCGCCACCTGCGCGACACCCCCTGACGGCCGGCCGGGCCCCTTCCGGCGGCCTCATGATCGCCTGACAGGTTCTTCAAGAGTTCTTCATGACCTCCGTCCTACGGTCGGCTCACCCACCGCGCCCGCGGCCGGGCCCGACAGGAGGAACGGGAGAACCGATGAGGACGAACCGGGTGCGGCTCGCCGCGGCGGCGGCGGTCGCGGTGTTCGCGCTGACCGGCTGCGGAGGCGGCGGCGACGACGAGGCCGGGAAGATCCCGACGGCCGGCGACGGCACGTCGTCCGGTACCTCCGCGGGTACGTCCGCCGGTACCGGCAAGGCGTCCGGCAGCGGAAAGGACGAGGTCGCCGCGTACGTCGACGGCCGGCGGGCCTGGGTGAAGTGCCTGCGCGAGAACGGCGTCGACGCCCCCGACCCCGACGCGAACGGCCAGGTCGACCTCGGCGACGGCGCGGCCCTCAAGAAGAACCCCGCCTTCCTCAAGGCGTCGCGGGAGTGCTCCTCCGTCAGCCCGCCGGTCCCCGAGGAGATCGAGCGGCGGCTCGCCCCCAAGCTCACCCCCGAGCAGATCAGGACGCAGTTCGCGTTCGCCGACTGCATGCAGAAGAACGGCGCCCCCGACTTCCCCGACCCCGAGCCCGACGGCAACGTCTACGGGGACGTCCAGTGGGACTCGACCACCGCCGCCGCCAAGCGGGCCGCCCGCACCTGCGCCCCGATCATCGGCGCCCCGGTCGACCAGGGCCCGGGCAAGGGCTGAGCGATGAGCGGCATGTTCACGGACCCGGACCCGGGCCCGGACACCGGCCCGGACACGAGCCCGGACACCGGCACGGACAAGGGCGCGGAGGTGGAACCGGGGCAGGAGGGGACGGCGCCCCCGCGCGCCCCGGGCCGCCGCCGGAACCGTACGGTCCTCCTCGCCGCCGCCCTCGTGGCGGTCACGGCGGTCGCCGTGGTCGGCGCGCTCGGCCTCGGCGGCGGCGACGAGACCCCCGCCGCCCCGCCGCGGGAGGGCTCCACGGTCGCCGTCACCCGCGCCACCCTGGTCGAACGGACCAAGGTCGAGGGCGCGTTGGGGTACGGGACCGAGATACCGCTGCCGGTCAAGGCGACCGGCACCGTCACCTGGCTTCCCGAGGCGGGCACCACCGCCGAGCGCGGCGACACCCTGCTGCGGGTGGACGACCGGCCGGTCGTCCTGCTCTACGGCACCCTGCCGATGTACCGCGAACTGGGCCTGGCGGCGGGCACCCCGCCGCCCGGGACCGGCTCCACCACACCACCGGCGCCGGGGGGCGCCGGAGGCAAGGGCGAGGCCGGCGGCGAGGGCGGTACTCCCTCGGGCGCCGGCACCGTCGCCACCCCGCCCTCGGCCACTCCGCCCGCCGCGACCACCACGCCGCAGCCGCTGCGCGGTATGGACGTCCTGCAGTTCGAGTCCAACCTCGCCGCGCTCGGCTACACCGGCTTCACCGTCGACGAGAAGTTCACCTCCTCCACCGAACGGGCCGTCAAGCGCTGGCAGAAGGCCCTCGGCGTGCCGGAGACCGGCCGCGTCGGCCTCGGCGACGTCGTCTACGCCTCCGGCCGGGTACGCCTCGGCCCGGCCGGCGTCCGGCTCGGCGCGGCGGCCGGCGACAACGCCCTGACCTACACCGGAACGACCCGCAAGGTCGTCGTCAACGCCTCGGCGCAGGAAGCCTCCTGGGCCGTGCGCGGCACCCCGGTCACCATCGGTCTGCCCGACGGAAGCCCGGTGAAGGGCGAGGTCGCCTCGGTGGGCCGGCAGGCGGCCGCGCCCGAGGGAGGCGCCGGCGACGCGCCCCCGACGGTCCCCGTCACGATCACCGTCCCCGACCAGCGGGCCCTGGGCCGTCTGGAGAGCGGCCCCGTCACCGTCGAGTACACCGGCCGGAAACGCGAGGACGTGCTGACCGTCCCGGTGGCCGCCCTGGTGGCGCTCGCCGAGGGCGGACACGGCCTGGAGACCGCGGACGGCCGCTTCGTCGCCGCCCGGACGGGCCTGTTCGCCGACGGCATGGTCGAGGTGAGCGGCCCCGCTCTCCACGCGGGCATGAAGGTGAGGATCCCCCGGTGAACGCGACTCCCCCGGCGACCGGGGACCCGTCGGCGACCGGAGCCCCCTCGGCGGGCGACCCCGCGGCGAGCGGCGGCGGCCCGGCCGTCGTGGAGTTCCGCGCGGTCTCGAAGACGTACCCCGGCGGGGTCTCGGCGGTCCGGGACGTGAGCCTGCGCGTCGCGCGCGGCGAACTCGTCGCGATCGTCGGCCCGTCGGGCTCGGGCAAGTCCAGCATGCTGAACCTGATGGGCAGCCTCGACCGGCCCTCCGCGGGCTCGGTCCTGGTCGACGGGCACGACGTGGCGGCCCTGACCGACCGGGAGGTCTCCGCGCTGCGGGCCACCCGGATCGGCTTCGTCTTCCAGCAGTTCCATCTGGCGGTCGGCGTCCCGGTCCTGGAATCGGTCGCGGACGGCCTGCTGTACGCCGGAGTCCCCTCGCGCCGCCGCCGGGCCCGCGCGGCCGCGGCCCTGGACCGGGTCGGGCTCGGCCACCGCGTCCACCACCTCCCGCACCAGTTGTCCGGCGGCGAGCGCCAGCGGGTCGCGGTGGCCCGGGCGGTGGTCGGCGAACCGGCGGTGCTGCTCGCCGACGAACCGACCGGCAACCTGGACTCCGCGTCGGGCGCGGCGGTCCTGGAGCTCCTGCGCGAGCTGCACGCGGCCGGCACCACGGTGGTGGTCATCACCCACGACCGCGAGATCGCGGCCGCCCTCCCCCGCCGCATCGAGATGCGGGACGGCCGGGTGGTCGCCGACACCTCCACCGGACCCGCGATCGGAGCACTCGGATGATCCCCGCCCCCCGACGGGGACGGCACGGCCGCCGGACCCCGCACGGCCGGGGCGCCCTGCGGCCGGCCCGGCTCCGCCCCGCCGACGTCGTCCGGCTCGGCGGTACCGGCCTGCGCACCCGCCCGCTGCGGGTGTTCCTCTCCGCGCTGGGCATCGCGATCGGCGTCGCCGCCATGATCGCGGTGGTCGGCATCTCCGGCTCCGGCCAGGCGGAGGTGGACCGCCGCCTCGACGCGCTCGGCACCAACCTGCTCCGGGTCGCCCCCGGCGCCACCCTGGGCGGGCAGCGGACGCGGCTGCCGGCCGAGGCGGTCCGCATGATCGACCGCGTTCCGCCGGTCCGCGAGGTCGCCGCCACCGGCGCGACCGAGGCCCACGTCTACCGCAACGAGCGGATCGCCGTCGGACGCACCGGCTCCCTCACCGTCCTCGCGGCCGGCGACGGTCTGCTCCCGGCCGTCGGCGGCCGGCTCCGCCACGGCCGCTGGCTGGACGCGGCGACCGAGCGCTATCCGGCGGTCGTGCTCGGCGCGACGGCCGCCCGCCGGCTCGACGTGTACGCCCCGGGGACCCGGATCTGGATCGGGGACCGCTGGTTCTCCCTGATCGGTGTCCTCGACCCCGTACCCCTCGCCCCCGAGCTGGACGGCGCGGCGCTCGTCGGCTGGCCGGCGGCCCGCACCTACCTGCGGTTCGACGGCCACCCCTCGACCGTGTACGTCCGGGCCGACGACGGCGCCGTCGCGGCGGTACGGGCGGTCCTCCCGGCCACGGCGAACCCGGAGAACCCCGGCGAGGTGCAGGTCTCCCGCCCCTCGGACGCGCTCGCCGCCCGCGAGGCCACCGAGTCGGCGCTGACCGGTCTGCTGCTCGGTCTCGGCGGGGTCGCGCTGCTGGTCGGCGGCGTCGGGGTCGGCAACACCATGGTGATCTCCGTCCTCGAACGCCGCCCGGAGATCGGCCTGCGCCGGGCCCTGGGCGCCACCCGGGGCCAGATCCGCACCCAGTTCGTCACCGAGTCGCTGCTGCTCTCGGTGATCGGCGGCCTCGGCGGCACCGTCCTGGGGACCGTGATCACGGCGGTGTACGCCGTCAGCCGGGGCTGGCCGACGGTCGTCCCGGTGTGGGCGACGGCCGCCGGGGTGGGCTCCACCCTGGTGATCGGCATGCTCGCGGGCCTCTATCCGGCGGTACGGGCGAGCCGCCTCGCCCCGACGGTCGCGCTGGCCGGCACCTGACGCCGTCCCCGCCCGCCGGGCCACCCCCGGGAAGCGGCCAACCTGCCCCGGGCGCCGCCCCGGACCGGTTGGCCGTTTCCCCGCGTCGGAATCGGGAAATCCGTCCGGCGCCGGAACGCATTTCCCCACCGCTCTTCTCCCCGTCACGGCTCCGGAATCACGGCGACCGGAGCCAGGAGGGGAATTCCGCCGCCCCGCGGAACCGTCCGGAAATACCTCCCGCGCCCCTCCGCCGAAAAGCGGCCGACAGCACGGCCGCCCATTGAAGGCCGCCACTCCCCCGGGCAATTCTTTCTCCGCACTCGAACGAAACGGCCCGCCCGCCGGTTCGGCGCGCGGGAACGACCAAGAGTTCAGGAGAGATCGATGCGTCTTCGGACGAAGCTCGCCGCGGTGGCCCTCGGCGCCGTCGCGGCCACCGGCGGCCTGGTCCTGCCCACCACGGCGGCCGTGGCCGCGCCGGAAGGTGCCGCCGCCTGCTACAACCCCGGCTGGTCCAACAAGGACGGCCGCGCGGGCAGCACCAACACGAACTACGTGAACATCCGCTCCAGCCCCACGACCGAGTGCGGCTCGGGCGGCCAGGCCCAGGCGAGCCACGGCCTCACCCTGCACTGCTGGGTCTCCGGCCAGGACGGCACGTGGTCCCACGTCCGCGACAACACCACCGGCATCTCCGGATGGATCAAGGACAGCCTGCTCAACGGCCACGGCTCCGACGTCCAGTGCTGACCGGACGGCGCCCCTCGGCCGGCGGCCGCGGCCCCGGAGCCGCGTGCTGACCGGCCACGGCGCGCGCCGTGTGCCGGCCGGGCCGCGCGACGCGTGCTGGCCTTAGGGGGCCGCCGTCCCGTGCTGATCCCGCACCCCGCTGCCGGTCCCGCCCCGCGGGGCCGGCAGCACCACGGTGAACACCGAGCCCACCCCGACCTCGCTGGCCACCTCTACGGCCCCGTGGTGGTCGGCCACGATCTGCCGGGCGATCGAGAGTCCGAGGCCGCTGCCGCCGGTGGCCCGCCCCCGGGCCGCGTCCGCCCGCCAGAACCGGTCGAAGAGCCGGGGCAGGTCGGCGGCCGGAATCCCGCTGCCGGTGTCGCTGACCGCGATCCGCACCATCTCGTCCCGCTCGGCCAGCTCCAGGCGCACCCCGCCGCCGCGCGCGGTGTGCCGCACCGCGTTGCCGACCAGATTGCCCAGCGCCTGCCGCAGCCGGTCGGGGTCCCCGTGCAGGCGTACGGTGCCGGGGCCCGCCCCCACCACGTCGAGCGTCACCCCGGCGGCCGCCGCCCGGGCGCTGTGCGCGGTCCGGCACGTCTCGACCAGCTCGCGCGCGTCCAGCGTCCTGCGGTGGTACGTGAGGGCGCCCGCCTCGGCGAGTGCCAGGTCCTGGAGGTCGTCCACGATCCGCTGCTGGAGCAGCACCTCCTCGTGGAGGGAGTCGAGCAGCTCGGCGTCGGCCGACAGGACCCCGTCGCGCAGGGCCTCCAGATAGCCGCGCAGATTGGCGAGGGGGGTGCGCAGCTCGTGGGCGATGTCCCCGACGAGCCGGCGCTGCCGCTCCTCGCTGTCCTGGAGGGAGCCGGCCATCCGGTTGAAGGACCGGCCGAGTTCGGCGATCTCGTCCCGGCCGGAGGCCGGAACGCGGCGCCCGAGGTCGCCCTCGCCGAGCCCCCGGGAGGCCGCCGTGAGGGCCCGTACGGGCTTGAGGACGGCCCGGCTGAGCAGCAGCGCGCAGGCGAGCGCGGCGGCGGTCACCCCGGCCGCGACGCCGACGGCCGGGCCGACCGCCAGGGTCTGCCCGGCGTCGTCCACGGCGCCGAGCCGCACGGTGAGCGGCTGGGGGGCGACGGCGGCGGTCCGCTCGGTGAAGACCCGGCGCAGGCAGGCGATGGTCTCCGCGGCCCCCGGCCCGCGGCAGGCACCGGCGGCGGCGACGTCGGCCGGGCGGGAGGCGCTGGTGTCGCTCCGGGGGCAGGGGGCGCTGCCGGGCGGGCCGCCGGGGGCCTTCCCGCCGTCCTGGAAGAGCGGGATCGCGTACGTGCCGGGGATGGCGGTGACCCGGTGTCCGACCCGGGTCAGACAGGCCGCGTACGTCGCGCCGGCCTCGTAGACCCGGATCAGGGAGGCGGTCACCTTGCGCATCGAGCCGGGGTCGAAGGTGGGTGGGAGCTCCATCTCGGGCCTGGGGTCGACCAGGAGCGCCGGACTGGTGCCGCCGGGGCGCGGGTCGCGGCCGAGGAGGGTGTCGGAGTCGGCGATCTGGCCCTGCCGGTCGGTGCCGATGCGGATGCGCTGTCCGGTCTCCTCGGTGAGGTCGCGCACGGTGGCGGCGACGCCATCCCAGGTGCCGTGGCCGGCGCCGTAGGCGCGCAGCCGCTCGGTGATGGCCGCGATGGACTGCCGGTCGGCGGCGGCGGACTCGCGGAGCTGGCCGGCGGCCTGGCGCAGGGTCAGCCAGGCGGTGGCGGAGGTGGCGGCGACGGCGACGAGGAGGACGAGGGTGAAGACCCGCAGGCGGAAGCTCATGGCCCGTACCCGCCGTCCGCGAGGCGGTACCCGCGGCCGTACACGGTCTCCAGGTGTCGGGGGCGTGCCGGGTCGGGCTCCAGTTTCAGCCGCAGGTTGCGCACGTGGACGTCGACGGTGCGTTCCAGGACGTCGCTGTCGAAGCCGAAGACCCGCTCGATGAGCTGGGCGCGGGTGAAGACCCGGCCCGGATCGCGGGCCAGGGCCTCGAGGAGGGAGAACTCCTTCGAGGTCAGGGCCACCGGCCGGCCGTCGACGCGGACCTCGAACCGGGCCGTGTCGAGCTCCACGGCGCCCACCCGGAGGAGTTCGTCGCGGGTGGCGGCGCCGGTCGCCCGGGACCGGCGCAGGAGCGCGCGGACCCGGGCGGTGAGTTCGCGCGGGCTGTACGGCTTGGTGAGGTAGTCGTCGGCGCCGAGGTCGAGGCCGAGGAGCATGTCCTCCTCGGTGCTGCGCGCGGTCAGCAGCAGGATGGGCACGTCCGATCCCTCGGCGCGCAGAATGCGGCACACGTCGAGTCCGTCGACGAACGGCAGCATCACGTCGAGAACGACGAGATCCGGCCGGACGGAACGCACCCGCTCCAATGCGGCGCGTCCGTCCGCGACGACCTGGACGGTATTTCCCTCCCGCTCCAGATAGATCCGAATCAGCCGTGACTGCTTTTCGTCGTCCTCGGCGATCAGAATGCGCGCGCCCACGACTCTCCCCACCCGGTTCCGCCCATTTTCCGAACGGTACCGCGCGGGAATGGGCTACAGGTCGTAGACGGCGGTCACGGGTGCGTGGTCGCTCCACCGCTCGTCGTGGGTCGCGGCCCGCTCGACGTACGCCTTCACGGCCTTGGCGGCGAGACCGGGCGTGGCGATCTGGTAGTCGATGCGCCAGCCACTGTCGTTGTCGAAGGCGCGGCCCCGGTAGGACCACCAGGAGTAGGGGCCCTCCTGCTCGGGGTGCAGGGCCCGGACGACGTCGACGTAGCCGCCCTCGTCCTCCTCCAGGACCCGGCCCAGCCACTCCCGCTCCTCGGGCAGGAAGCCGGCGTTCTTCTTGTTGGACTTCCAGTTCTTGAGGTCGGCCTCGCGGTGGGCGATGTTCCAGTCGCCGCAGACGACGACCTCCCGGCCGTCGGCGGCGGCCCGCGCCCTGAGCTCCTTGAGGTAGGGCAGGAACTCGCCCATGAACCGGTACTTCTCGTCCTGGCGCTCGGTGCCGACCTCGCCGGAGGGCAGGTAGAGGCTGGCGACGGTCACGCCGGGCAGGTCGGCCTCGACGTACCGGCCGCTGCCGTCGAACTCGCTCGACCCGAAGCCGACCCGGACCCGGTCGGGCTCGCGCCGCGTGTAGAGGGAGACCCCGGCGCGCCCCTTGGCGGCGGCCGGCGCGTGCACGGTGAACCACCCCTCGGGCGCCCGCACCTCCTCGGGCAGCTGCGCCTCCTCGGCGCGCACCTCCTGGAGGCAGAGGGCGTCGGCCGAGGTACCGGCCAGCCACTCGACGAAGCCCTTCTTGGCGGCGGCGCGGAGACCATTGACATTCACGGACGTGACAGTGAGCATCCCGGGAGAATACCGACACCCGCACCATGCATACATGTACGATATTCCGCATGAACATCCATCCCCTGCCCTATGACCACCCGGACGCCGTCGAACTCGAGGACGCCGTGCAGGCGGAGTACGCCGTCCGCTACGGCGACGAGGGCGACGCCACACCGCTGGACGCCGGGATGTTCGCCCCGCCCCACGGCCTGTACCTCCTCGCGTACGACCCCGAGGGCCGCCCCGTCGCCACCGGCGGGTGGCGCACCCAGGACACCAACCCCGAGGGCTACTCGGACGGCGACGCCGAACTCAAGCGGATGTACGTCGTCCCCGAGGCCCGCGGCATCGGCCTCGCCCGCCGCATCCTCGCCGCCCTGGAAGACGACGCCCGCGCCGCCGGCCGCACCCGCATGGTCCTCGAAACCGGCACCGCCCAGCCCGAGGCCATCGCGCTCTACCTCTCCAGCGGCTACACCGCGTGCCCCAAGTTCGGCCACTACCGCGACTACCCCAACAGCCGCTGCTACGCCAAGCCGCTGAACTGAGCCGCACCGCCACCGACCCGTACTCGGCCGAGTCCGGGTCGGTTCCGTCGTGCGCGCCCCCGGAACGCGAAAATCCCGCCCGATCTTTCGATCGGACGGGATTCCCGTTGTCTGTGGACCTGTGGGGATTTGAACCCCAGACCCCCTCGATGCGAACGAGGTGCGCTACCAGACTGCGCCACAGGCCCTTGCGACGTGTGAAACATTAGCATCCCGACCGGCCCAGGCAAAAATCCGTTCCTCCGCAGGTCAGCCGGGGGCCGTCGCGGGCTCCCGGAGCCGGGTCATTCGTTGGCCGCCCGGGGGCGGTCGTCCTCGTCGGCGTACTGGTCGAAGAGGGGCGTGCGGCCGTGGTCGCGGGGGCGACGCGGCGGGGTGGTGCGCTGCCGGGGGGCCGGCGAGGGCACCGGGGCGGGGTCGGCCACCGTGGAGGAGCGCGCGGCGCTCCAGGTCTCGGGGTCGGTGATGTCGACGCCGCTGGTGGCGCGGGGCGCGACCGGGGCGGTGACGTAGGTGGGCAGCGGGACGGGGACCGGGTCCCAGCTGTCGCCGCGGGCGGGGCCGCGCTCGCGCTGCTGGTCCACCCACTCGGCGTGGTCGGTCTGCTCGACGAGGGCGCGGCGGTCGGCCTCCTGCGGGGAGGGCGCCGTGTCGGCGGCCGGTTCCGGCGTCGGGGCCGGGCGGCGGCTCTCGCGCAGCCGGGCGGCCGCGGCCTCGGCGCGGCGCCGGTCCATCACGTAGACGAAGCGCCGCCGCTCCTGGATCCGCAGATGGACGATGTACGTGCTCAGGAGCAGCGCGGGGACCGCGGGCGCCCACAGGAAGGTGACGCCGCCGACGGCCGCGACGACCGCGCCGAGGGTGAAGCCGGCGAAGAGGAGCGTCGTGGTGCGCCGGCGCCGGGCGAGGACCTTGCCGCGGCGGGCGCGCTCGGCTGCGCCCGGGGCGGGCCGGGCCGGGGCGGACGCGGGTTCCGGTTCTCGGTTCGACTCGCGGTTCGGGTCGCGTCC
>NZ_JBHWAQ010000030.1:0-104990 GCF_042743475.1 Streptomyces sp. NPDC059534 | reverse complement strand
GCCCGGTTACATTCCGAACCCGGAAGCTAAGCCTTTCAGCGCCGATGGTACTGCAGGGGGGACCCTGTGGGAGAGTAGGACGCCGCCGAACAATCATTGTGGGAAAGCCCCGCACCTCATGGTGCGGGGCTTTTCTGCGTTCCGGGGCCGTTTCCCCCTTCGGGGACGCTCTGTCGTGGCCCGGGGCTATTCCGGCTTCACCAGCTGGGTGTCGTAGGCGAGGATCACGGCCTGGACGCGGTCGCGGGTACCGGTCTTGGCGAGGATGTGGCCGACGTGGGATTTGACGGTGGATTCCGCGAGGTGGAGGCGTGCGGCGATCTCGGTGTTGGTCCAGCCCTGGCCGATGACGGTGAGGATCTCGCGTTCGCGCTCGGTGAGGGCGGCGAGGCGGGGGTCCCGGGCGCGGGGCGCGGCCTCCTCGGGTGACTGGGGGAGATGGTGGATGTAGGCGTCCAGGAGGCGGCGGGTCAGGCTGGGGGCGACGACGGCGTCGCCGCCGGCGACCGCGCGGATGCCGGCGAGAAGTTCCTCGGGCTGGGCGTCCTTGACCAGGAAGCCGCTCGCGCCGGCGCGGAGGCCGTCGTACGCGTACGCGTCGAGGTCGAAGGTGGTGACGATCAGGACGCGGCTGCGGGCGCCGGTCGCGAGGATGCGGCGGGTGGCCTCGATGCCGTCGAGACCGGGCATGCGGATGTCCATCAGGACGACGTCCGGGTGGTGGCGGTCGACCAGGCGGATCGCCTCGGTGCCGTTCGACGCCTCGCCGACGACGGTCATGTCGTCCTGGCTCTCCAGCAGCATGCGGAAGCCGAGGCGCTGCATCGGCTGGTCGTCGGCGATGAGAACGGTCGTCACGAGGGGGAGTCCTCCAGGGGGAGTCGGAGCCGGACGGCCCAGCCGCCGGTCGGCAGCGGGCCGCATGCGAGTGTGCCGTCGTAGAGCGCCGCGCGCTCGCGCATTCCGGTGAGGCCCTGGCCCGACGTCGGGGCGGACGTGCCGGGGACGGCCCTTCCGGTGTCCGTGATCTCGGTCCGTACGGCCGCGGGCGTGTACGTGAGGAGCACGGTGGCCTTCGCGTCCGGGCCGGCGTGCTTGAGGGTGTTCGTCAGGGCTTCCTGGACGACCCGGTAGACCGTCAGCTTGGCGCCGGGGGGCAGGGGTTGGGCGCCGGGTTCGTCGCGGACGTCGAACCGGACGGGCAGGCCCGCCTTGCGTACGCCGGTGATCAGGGTGTCGAGGTCGGCCAGGGTGGGCTGGGGGTCGCGGGCCGCTTCCTGGTCGTCGTCGTGTAGGACGCCGAGGAGACGGCGGAGTTCGGCGAGGGCCTCGCGGCTGGTCGTCCCGATGGCGTCGAGGGCCTGGGCGGCGCGCTCGGGGTTCTTGGTGGCCGCGTAACGGCCGCCGTCGGCGAGGCCGGTGATGACCGAGAGGTTGTGGCCGATGATGTCGTGCATCTCGCGGGCGATGCGGGTGCGTTCGGCCGCGGCGGCCAGCCGGACCTCCTGGTCGCGTTCGATCTCCAGGCGGCGGGCCCGGTCCACGAGGCCGGCGGTGTGGTCCCGGCGGGAGCGGACCGCGATGCCGAGGAGGGCGACCAGCGCGTACGCCCACAGGGTGGGGACGATCTGCTGGTCCCAGGGCTCGGAGGGGAAGCGGACCGCGCCCGCGACGAGCGGCGGCGGGAGCAGGACGAAGGACCGGAGCAGGGTGCGGGGCGGGCGGACGAGTGCGATGTGGAAGAGCGGGAGCGTCTGGAGGTACGCGGCCTGGAGGGAGGCCCCGGAGCCCTCGCTGACGAGCGCCGCGCAGGCCATCACCGCCAGGGCGGCCGTGGGGTGCCGGCGGCGCCAGTAGAGCGGGACGGCGAAGGCCAGGCTCAGGGTGACGACGAGCCACACGGGGACGCTCGGGTCGCGGGCGGTGGTCCGCCAGCCGCCGGCCGCGTCGACGAGCGCCGCCACGGTCCACACGGCGGTGAGCGTGGCGTCCCAGAGCCAGGGGCGGCGGGCGTCGAAGTCCCGTACCCCGGTGAGCAGGTGCTGGACGTGCCTGCTCAGGCCCGTCGCGTCGGCCGGCTGCGGTGTCTCCTCCGTGGTCACTCCGTCATCATCCTCATACGTCGCGGCGCTTGAGCAACAGTGCGGGGACTGCGAGCGCGGCGGCCGCCCACAGGAGCAGGGCGAGCAAGGCGGCGCCGGGGGAGGCCGCGCCGGGCAGCGGGGTGGCGGAGCCGAGGGCGCCGGCGGCCTGGGTGGGGAAGTAGCGGACGGTCGTGTCCATCGCCTCGTACGGGAGCATCCCGAGGATCTCCGGGACGATCAGGACCCCGCCGACGAAGGCGCCGATGGCGCCGGGGACCGAGCGCAGGGCGGCGCCCAGGCCGAGGAGGGTGACGCCGGCGGCGTTGCCGGCGATCGCGGCGAGGACGCCGTCGTCGGTGAGGGAGGCGGCCTGGTCGGTGTCGGAGAGGAAGACCTGGGCGGTGAGGAAGGTCAGCAGGGCGGTGAGGAACGAGAGCGTGAAGACGGTGCCGGTGTAGACGGCCGCCTTCGCGTGGAGGACGGGGAGGCGGCGGGGGACGGCGGTGAGGGTGGCGCGGATCGTGCCGGTCGCGTACTCGCCGGCGGTGACGAGGATGCCGAGGACGGCGAGGGCGATGCCGCCGAGCTGGGAGCCGTAGAGGGTGAGGACGACGGTGTCGACGTCGGAGTCGCCGCCGTCGGAGGTGTAGGTGGCGCCCATGAGGATGCCGACGCCGAGGAGGAGCGCGGCGGCCGTGAGGGCGGTGGCCCAGGTGGAGCGGACGGTCCACAGCTTGTGCCACTCCGAGCGCAGCACGCGTGCGGTGGTGAGGCCGTAGGGAGTGGTGGGGGAGGTGGGGCTGGTGGTCATGCGGGGGCTCCCTGGTATTCGACGGAGTCGTGGGTGAGGGCCATGAACGCCTGCTCCAGGGAGGGGGCCCTGGGGGTCAGTTCGTGGAGGGGGAGGCCGTGGGCGGCGGCGGTGCGGCCGATCTCGGGGGCGTCGGGTCCGGTGACGAGGAGGGTGTCGGGGGCCTCGACGGTGATCCGGGCGCCGGGGAGCAGGTTCCGCAGCCGGTCGGGTTCGGGGGTGACGACCTTGACGGAGGTGCCGCCCGAGGACCGTACGAGCTCGTCGACCGTGGTGTCGGCGAGGAGGCGGCCCTTGCCGATGACGATCAGGTGGTCGGCGGTGAGGGCCATCTCGCTCATGAGGTGGGAGGAGACGAGGACGGTACGGCCCTCGGCGGCGAGCGACCTGAGGAGCGTGCGGATCCAGCGGACGCCCTCGGGATCGAGGCCGTTGACCGGCTCGTCGAGGACGACGGTCGCCGGGTCGCCGAGGAGCGCGGCGGCGATGCCGAGGCGCTGGCCCATGCCGAGGGAGAAGCCCTTGACGCGCTTGCGGGCGACCTGGGCGAGGCCGGTGAGGGCGAGGACCCGGTCCACGCGCGCGCGGGGGATGCCGTGGGTGTGGGCGAGGGCCATGAGGTGGTGGTACGCGGTCCGGCCGGGGTGCACGGAGCGGGCTTCGAGGAGCGCGCCGACGCGGGTGAGGGGGGCCGGGTGGCCGGCGTAGGGGCGGCCGTCGACGGTGACATGGCCGCGGGTCGGGGCGTCGAGGCCGAGGATCATGCGGAGGGTGGTCGACTTCCCGGCGCCGTTGGGGCCGAGGAAGCCGGTGACGGTGCCGGGGCGGACCGTGAAGCCGAGGTCGTGGACGACGGTGGTGTCGCCGTACCGCTTGGTGAGGTTCTCTGCGCGGATCATGTCTCCGACGGTAGGGAGACGGCGGCGGCTGTTCGTCCGACCGCGGGTGGGAGCCGGGCCGCGGCCGTAGTACCGGGGTACGACGGAAAAGGCTTGTCAGGGAGGGTGCGCCGTCGTCAGGATCGGTACATGGACTTCGATATTCGTGTCATTCGCGCCGACGAGTGGGAGCAGGCCCGGGAGCTCCGGCTGTCCGCCCTGCGGGACCCGCTCGCGCACCTGGCGTTCCTGGATACGTACGAGGCCGCCGCCGCGCGGCCGGACTCCTTCTGGCAGGAGCGGACGGTGGGGGCCTCGGAGGACGGGCCCGGTGGCGTGCGCCAGTTCGTCGCGGAGGCGGCGGACGGGCGGTGGGTGGGCACCGTGTCGGTGCTGGTGGAGAGGGCCGAGGCGGAGACGTTCTTCGGGGACGTGCCCGTGGTCGAGCAGACGCATGTCGTCGGGGTGTTCGTCCGGGACGAGGCGCGGGGCTCCGGCGTGATCGACGCCCTGTTCGC
Organism: Streptomyces sp. NPDC059534; assembly: GCF_042743475.1. NCBI lineage: Bacteria > Bacillati > Actinomycetota > Actinomycetes > Kitasatosporales > Streptomycetaceae > Streptomyces > Streptomyces sp. NPDC059534. Next base: position 100,699 of record NZ_JBHWAQ010000030.1, on the reverse strand, counting down.
GGCGGCCGCGGAGTGGTCCTGGTCGCTGGCGGGGCAGCGGACCGAGCGGGTGCGGCTGTACGTCCACTCCGAGAACGGCCGGGCCCAGGCGGCGTACCGGCGGCTCGGGTTCGCGGACACCGGTGCACGGGTCGCCCTGCACGGCAGCGAGGAGGCGAACGAGCTGGAGTACGAGCTGCTGCGTCCGGCCGGATAGGTCCGCCGCTCAGCGGCTGAGCGAGTCCTCGGGCCAGCGCGACCGGGCCTGCTCGGGGGAGCGCATCAGCGCCAGGGTCGGGAGGCCCTGGGTGTGGCCGGTGGCGAGGAGCTCCGGGAGGCGGGGGATCGGGGCCACGGCGGCGACGTCGTCGAGGACGAGGGTCATTGGTGGGTCGAGCCGACCGTCGGATGACCGTGCGGCCATGCGGCGGCCGTGCTCGACCACGCTTGCGGCGAGGGCCGTGAGGAGCGGCATCGCGCCGGGGTGGGTGCGGGGGTCCTCGATCGCCTCGCCCACCACGTAGAGGGTGCCCCCTTCGGCGATGAAAGATGCGAGTGCCAGCGAATCAGTTCGATTCGGGGTGCACGCTTCCCGGATGTGGACCGAGGAGAGCGCGGCGAACGCACGGGCCGTCAGTTCCTGTGCCAGGCGGCGGCTTTCCGGGTGCGCGGTGAGGGCGGACTCCAGGAGTCCCGCGTGGCCGGAGGCGGCCTTCGGGTGGCTGCGGAGGATCCGTACGGGTTCGTGGGCGCCTGCGCCCTGCGCCCAGCGGTGGACCTGGCGGAACGGTCGGCCGTCGACGGCGGCGGCGTGCAGCCAGCAGCGCAGGAGCGTTTCGGCGGTGTCGGCGGTGGCCGCGTCCAGCCGTGAGTGCGGACGTACGGGGGCCAGCAGGGCGGTCGCCCGTTCCTGGGCGACCTCCGGGTCCTCGCACCGCTCCGACGGCGACCAGTGGAGCCGGGCCGGGGTGTCGCAGAGGTGCCCGGTGTCGTGCACGAGGACCGGGCCGAGCTTGCCGCGCGCGTCCTTCGTCGACGACCAGACGGTGGGGTCGGACGTGACGACCAGGACGGGACCCTCGGCGTCCCGGATCGCCTGGACCGCGGCGGGGTGGCGGGCCGCCGGGGGGCCGTAGACCGTGCGGACGGGCGTGACGGGTGCGGCGGGTGTGGCGGGGGCCGGGAGGTGGTCGCGTGGCGGCGCGGGGGTGGGGACCGGGGCCGGCGGGGTTTCCCGTACGGGGACCGGCGGGGCCTCTGGCGCCGCGGCCTGCGGGGTCTGCTGTACGGGCGCGGGCGCGGGATGGGGCTGGGGCTCGCGGACCGGGGCGGGCGGGGTCTCGTGTATCGGGGCGGGGGTGGTCGCGGGGGCCGGAACAGGCCCCGCGTGGCCGGGTGTTCCCGCGTGGCCGTACCGGCCCGCCTTGCGGTTCGTGCGGACGGCGCGCCAGCGGGCGAGGGTGCCGAGGGCGAAGACCGCGAGGACCATGAGGATCATCGCCTCGCCGATGAGGAGGCCCCAGAAGAGCCCGTACCCCGAGAGCTGTCCCGGTGGGGTGGCCGGCCAGGCCGCGGGGAGGTCGGTCGGGGCGGTGGCGAGGGAGCGGAGGGCCGAGGGGGTGCCCGTGAAGGCGACCCCCTGCGGCCAGGCGCCGTGGGCGAACAGGCCGGCGAGGCCGGTCGCCGTCCACACCAGGACGGTGAGGCAGAGGAGGAGCCCGAAGAGGCCGAGCAGCAGCCCGTCGGAGACCCCTCCTCCCTTCCGTGCCGTCTCCATCTACGCCACCGTCGACTGCGAGGAGCCGTTCATCTGCTGCTCGACGAGGATGGCGCGCTGCTCCGTCTCCCACTCCAGTTCCGGGTCGACGGAGGGGTCCGACGCCTCCGTCATGGCGCGGTCGGTGTAGACGAGCGGGCGTTCTCGTTCGGTGATGAGGTGCTTGACCACCTGCACGTTGCCGTTGACGTCCCAGACGGCGATGCCGGGGGTGAGGGTCGGGATGATCTCCACCGCCCAGCGTGGCAGGCCGAGGACCCGGCCGGTGTTCCGTGCCTCGTCGGCCTTCTGGGCGTAGATGGTCCGGGTGGAGGCCATCTTGAGGATCGCCGCGGCCTCCTTGGCCGCCGCTCCGTCGACGACGTCGGAGAGGTGATGGACGACGGCGACGAAGCTCAGGCCGAGACGGCGGCCGAACTTGAGCAGACGCTGGAACAGCTGGGCCACGAAGGGGCTGTTGATGATGTGCCATGCCTCCTCGACGAGGAAGATGCGCTTCTTCCGGTCGGGGCGGATCCAGGTGTGCTCCAGCCAGACGCCGACGATCGCCATGAGGATCGGCATGGCGATGGAGTTGCGGTCGATGTGGGAGAGGTCGAAGACGATCAGGGGCGCGTCGAGGTCGATGCCGACGGTCGTCGGGCCGTCGAACATGCCCCGCAGGTCGCCGTCGACGAGGCGGTCGAGGACGAGGGCGACGTCCAGGCCCCAGGCCCGCACGTCGTCTATGTCGACGTTCATCGCCTCCGCCGACTCGGCCTTGGGGTGGCGGAGCTGCTCGACGATGTCGGTGAGGATCGGCTGCCGGTCGGTCTTGTGCGCGATGACGTAGGCGTGGGCGACCTTCAGGGCGAAGCCGGAACGCTCGTCGAGGCCGTGGCCCATCGCCACCTCGATGATCGTCCGGAGCAGGGCGAGCTGCCCGGTCGTGGTGATCGAGGGGTCGAGGGGGTTGAGGCGGATGCCGGAGTCGTTGGCGACCATCGGGTCGAGCCGGATGGGAGTTATCCCCAGCTCCTGCGCGATGAGGTTCCATTCGCCGACGCCGTCCTCGCCCTGCGCGTCCAGGACCACGACCTGCCGGTCCCGGAAGCGGAGCTGGCGGAGCACGTACGTCTTCTCCAGGGCCGACTTGCCGTTGCCGGACTCGCCGAGGACCAGCCAGTGCGGGGCGGGGAGCTGCTGCCCGTACAGCTGGAAGGGGTCGTAGATGTAGCCCTTCCCGCTGTAGACCTCGCGGCCGATGATGACGCCGGAGTCGCCGAGGCCGGGGGCGGCCGTCGGCAGGTAGACGGCCTGGGCCTGGCCGGTGGAGGTGCGGACGGGCAGGCGGGTCGTCTCCACCTTCCCGAAGACGAAGGAGGTGAAGGCGTCGGTGAGGACGGACAGCGGATCTCGCATCGGTCTGTGCCCCTTCGGCCCTAGCGGCGGATGCCGGTCGCGAACGGCAAGGTGTTCACAAAGGCCCGGTGGTGCTCGCGGTCGCACCACTCCAGCTTCAGATACGACTTGCCGGCGGAGGCCCTGATCGTGCGCTTGTCCCGGGCGAGTGCCTCGGGTGAACGCGACGACACGGTGATGTACCCGACCAGGTTCACTCCGGCAGCGCCGCTGGCGAGATCTTCACCCCGCTGGTCGAGCCGGCCGTGGGCGGCGATGTCGCGCGGGTCGACCGTGCGGTTCATCTTGGCGGCGCGGCTGGCGTCGGCCTCGTCGTTGGTCTTCTCGGTGAGCATCCGCTCGATCGCGACCTCGGTGGGCTCCAGGTCCATGGTCACGGCGACCGTGCGGATCACGTCCGGGGTGTGGACGAGCAGCGGGGCGAGGAAGTTGACGCCCACCGGGGTCATCGGCCACTCCTTCACCCACGCCGTGGCGTGGCACCAGGGGGCGCGGGTGGAGGACTCGCGGGTCTTGGCCTGGAGGTACGTCGGTTCCATCGCGTCGAGTTCGGCCGGCCAGGCGTTCCGCTTCGTCATGGCCTGGATGTGGTCGATGGGGTGGTCCGGGTCGTACATGGAGTGCACGAGGGAGGCCAGCCGGGACTGGCCGAGGGGCTGGCGGACGCGGATGTCGGCCTCGGCGAGGCGGGCGCAGATGTCGGTGAGCTCGCGGGCCATGACGACGGCGAGGCCGGCGTCCCGGTCGAGCTTGCGGGCGCCGGAGGCGTGCCGGGCCGCGCGGGCCATGGCGTTGGCCTCGGCGGCGAGCTCGCGCGTGTAGTGCATGCAGGCCACGAGGTACGCGCGGTGCTGCTCGCTGGAGGTGGAGACCATCGACTGGAGCTGGTCGTACGACTCCATGAGCCACGCGGGCGCGTGCGGGTCGCCGCGCTGGCCGACGTCCTTGGCGTGCGCGTCGGGGTCGGCGGGGAGGGTGCGGGCCAGCATCTGGAGGCGGGTCACGAAGCCGTCGCCGTTGGCGACGTGCTTCAGGAGCGTCCCGAAGCGGTCGACCAGGGCCTCCTGGTCCTCGCTGTCGCGCAGGCCGACGCCCGGGCCCTCGATCTCGATGGCGGCGGTGACCGTACGGCGGTCGGCGTGCAGCAGGACGGCGATCTCGTCCGGGCCGAACGGGGCGGCGAGCCAGCCGATCCGGCCGATGCCGGGCGGCGGGCCGACCTCGACCTCGCGGCCGTCCAGGCGGGTGCCGGACTCGACGACGACGGAGCGGTAGGCCGTACCGCGCTTCAGCATCCGCTTGTAACTGCGGTTGATCTCGAACCACTTGTAGAACGTGCGGTGCTTGTACGGGAGGTACACGGCCGCGATCGCGATCATCGGCAGGCCGGCGAGCAGCGCGATCCGCAGGGGGAGCAGGGGGACGAGGAGTCCGCTCATCATGCCGAGGAAGGCGCCGACGATGATCAGGGCGATCTCGCCGGTCTCGCGGTTCTTGCCGACGATCGCGTTGGGCCGGGCACGGCCGACGAGATACGTACGGCGGGGCGCGACCGGCTGGGACTGGGTCGTCAACGCCCTGCACCTCCAGAGTTCTTGCGGTTGCCGTGCGGGGTACCCGCGGTGGGACTGCTGCTACGCGGCGGGGGCGGGGGTGTCGCTCCGCCGCCGCTGCCGCCCCGGCTGCTGTGGGCGGCCATGCCGCCCGACATCGGGTTGGCGGGGCGGGCTGCCTGGGCGCCGCCCTGGCCGCCGCCGCTGTCGCGGGTGCTGTGCGTCTTGATGCCCTGGGAGACGAGGGAGGCGGGCGAGGAGATGACGGCGGCGGCCGCGTTCTCTCCCGCGCGGTGGAGACGGTTGTTGCGCGAGGCGGCGATCTCGTCGCCGAAGCCCGGGACGAAGCGGTAGATCATCCCGGAGGCGAAGATGGCGAGCAGGATGATCGCGAGACCGGAGACGACGGCCGAGAACGAGTCCGGGCCGGTGCCCGAGGACAGCGCCCCGGCCAGTCCCAGCACGATCACGATGATCGGCTTCACCAGGATCACCGCGATCATGATGCCCGCCCAGCGGCGGACATGGCCCCACATGTTCTTGTCGACGAGGCCCGAGTAGACGACGACACCGAGGAGCGCGCCGACGTACAGCATCACCGCGCGGAGGAACAGCTCCAGGTAGAGCACGCCGGCGGCGAGGACGGTCACCAGCGACACGATGATCAGCATGATGGGGCCCCCACCGATGCTGTCGCCCTTCTGCAGGGCCTGCTTGAAGCTGCCGAAGAAGACGTCGGTCTGCTGGCCGGTCCCCGAGGCGATGACCTCGGTGACGGCGTCGGTGGCGTTCACCACGGTGTAGAGGATCAGCGGGGTGAACGCGGAGGCGAGCACCGTCAGCCACAGGAAGCCGATGGCCTCCGACAACGCGACGCTCAGCGGCACGCCCCGGATCGCCCGCTTCGCGACGGCGAGCAGCCAGAGCAGCAGCGTCAGGAAGGTCGCGGCGGCGAACACGATCGCGTACCGGCCCAGGAATTGCATGTTCGTGAAGTCGACGTCGGCCGTCTCCTTGACCGCCAGCGACAGCTTGTCGACGATCGTGACGGCGGCCTCCGCGCAGCCCCGGGCGAGCGAGGACAGCGGGTCCAGGGCGGTGGTGGGATCGGTGAGCGGAGCCTTGTCGGCTCCGCCGGTGCCCCCGCGCCCGTTCTCGCAGTACTCCCGTGCGGGACCGCGGATGAGGTCGCAGGGGTTGTCCCCACTGGGGGTGGGGCTGGGGGTAGGGGTGGGCGCCGCGAGGGCACGGCCGGCGAACAGCACGACGGCCGTCTGCGCCGCGCCGAGCGCTGCGGCGATCCGCACGCCGGGGGAGAGGCGCTTACCGGGCATAGGTGAAGCCTCCGAACTGGCCGACGGCGTCGCTCATCTCCTGGGACGTGGAAGCACGCTGGTCGCGGGCGACGGGCACCGGGCCGTCCTTCTGGCTGAAGCCGGTGACCTTCCAGTCGCCGCCGACCCACTGCAGTTCGTACGAGCCCGTGTACCAGGCTTCGGAGACGGGGTTTCTGGAACCCTCACCGGCGAGCCCGAACAGGGACGAGTACCAGACCGACACCGTCGCCTTGTCCTCGGCGTAGTTCTCCACCTTCGAACCGACGGGGACGACACGGGAGATGAACGTCAGCCCTTGCGGGGCCGTGCCGTCCTCCTGGAGGCCGATCCGGCTGAGGAAGTCCTTGTCGCTGTACACCTTGTCGAGATCGCCCGCGCGCGCGGCGATGGCGGAGGGCGCGTAGACCGCCTGGACGATCTCGCCCCGCTCCGACGGGGTGAACATCTCCGCCGACCCCAGTGCCACCGCGTAATTCGTCGCCGCGCTCTGGGCGCCCTGGTCGTCGTGGGCGTAGCCGGTCGGGATTCGGCCGTTCTTGCCGGAGACGGGGCGGACGCCGGTGGCGGCGGTGGGGGCGGTGTCGCCGGGGGTGCCGGCGCGGGGGCCGGCGGCGTCGGCGGGTTCGCCGCCGCCGCGGTTGGCGAAGGCGATGGCGGCGACGAGGACGACCACCACGCCCACGACCGTGATGAGGGAGCGGGAGCTGCGGACGGGGCGGCGGGCGCCGCCGTAGACGTCGCCGCTGTTGCCCTCGGGCAGGCGGGTCCGGGTCTGGCCCGAGCCGCCCACGCCGCCGAAGCTGTCGTGCTCGTCGCCGGGACTCATGCCGGGTACGCCCCCTCGTTCGTTCGCGGGTACGACGGTGCTGCAACATGACTGGGCATCAGGGAACGCAACATCAACAGACCTCAGGTGGATGGAGTCCGACGGGAGATCAGACGGCCATCCCGTACACGATGGTGAACAGCGTCCCGAGTGATCCGATGATGAAGACGCCGGTCAGGCCGGCGACGATGAGGCCCTTGCCCTGTTCCGCGCTGAACGTGTCGCGGAGCGCGGTCGCGCCGATGCGCTGCTTGGCCGCTCCCCAGATGGCGATGCCGAGGCAGAGCAGGATGGCCACGGCCATCACGACCTCGATCATCACCTTGGCCTCGTTGCCCAGGCTCCCGAAAGGTCCCCAGTTCGGGGCGATTCCACCGATGATGGTGGTGATGTCGCCCTTTTCGGCCGCCAGGTACATGTAACTCACCGCCCCTGTTGGGTAGTTATCTGCCCCTGCCGGACGGCATGGGTCATCACCCTATCTTCGCTGATGAAACCGCTCACGTGTGACGGCTTGACGGCTCTCTTTACCCGATCCCCGCACACTTGACCGGTCTGACCGTCTTGACCTGCGGTGGTGTGGCCGGTTTCTATGCGAAGAAGCGTATGGTCACTCTGTGTATCACGGAGGGTGACTCCGGGCAATGATTGTCGTTGTTGCACTCTTGGGGCGGCGTCAGGCGTACGAGCCGACCAGGCGCGAGAGATGACGGCCCGCCAGGATCAGGGGGTCCTCGCTGCGGGTGACCTGGGCGGTCGCCTGGGCGCCCGAGAGGGTGTGGACGACGGTGGCGGCGAGGTCGCGGGCCTCGGGGCCGGGAAGGCCGCAGTCGAGGAGTTTGTCGGCGACGAGGTTGCGCCAGGAGTAGAGGGCGTCGGCGCAGGCCCGCTGGATGGGGTTGTCGGAGCCGAGGGTCTCCAGGGCGGCGGCGGTGACGGGGCAGCCGTCGGTCCACTCGGAGGCGTGGAGTTCGCGGGCGAGCAGTCGCGCGCAGGCGTCGACGGCGGCGGCGGGGTCGGTCTCGCCGTCGAGTGCGGCGCGCAGGAGGGCGGCGAACTCCTCGCGGCCGTGCGCGAGTGCGGCGACGGCGACGGCTTCCTTGCCGCCGGGGAAGAAGTGGTAGACGGAGCCGAGGGTGGCGTCCGCCTCCCGGGCGATGTGCTTGATGCCCGTACCGGCGTAGCCCTGGCGCCGGATGAGGCGCGAGGCGGCGACGACGATGCGCTCGCGGGTGCCGAGCGGGCTGCGGGTCTGCATGGGGCGAGGGTAGCCAGCGGGGTGTGTAGAGCGTTCGTTCCAGCGGTCGGCGCGGGTTGAACGCCCGCGGGGGCGTCGCGTCGCGGCGGTTTTCGGCGGAGTTCCGGCGCCTGGGCGGGCCGGTGCGCGCGCCGCGTGACCGGGATGTCGCGCAACGTCCCCTTGAGGGCTCTCGGCGCCTAGACTGGGCTCCCGGGGCGTACTGCCATGAGCCGAAGGGTGGTTGACGGTGCGTAGGGCTGGCAAGGCGTGGCTGGTGGCCGGCGGGGGCTTCGGGATCTGTCTCAGTTTCGTCGCCCTGCTCTTCGTCGGTACGTACTCGGCGGCGGCAGGTCTCGCGGGCGGGGCGGGCAGTTCGGCGAACGGCACCGTGGCGCTCGCCAAGGGTTCGGTGCCCGCTCTCTACCAGGGGCTCGTGCAGCGCTGGGGCAATCTCTGCCCCGCCATCAATCCGGCCCTGCTCGCCGCCCAGCTCTACCAGGAGAGCGGCTGGAACCCGCGGGCCGTCTCCTCCGCCGACGCCCGGGGCATCGCCCAGTTCATCCCCGGCACCTGGGCCGGCCACGGGGTCGACGGCGACGGAGACGGCGACCGGGACATCTGGGACCCGAAGGACGCGATCCCGTCGGCGGCCTCGTACGACTGCGAACTCGCCGGCTATGTGAAGGACGTGCCCGGGGACCCGGCGAACAACATGCTGGCCGCGTACAACGCGGGCGCGTACCGGGTCATCAAGCACGGCGGGGTGCCGCCGATCAGCGAGACCCGGAACTACGTGCGCATCATCCGGTCGCTGGAGAAGAGCTTCGCCCGGCCCGTGGGGCGGGTCGACCCCTCCCGGCTGGCCGCGGGGGCGATCCACTACGCGCAGGGGAAGCTCGGCACGCCGTACCTGTGGGGCGGGACCGGCACGGCGGCGCAGAACGGCCGGTTCGACTGCTCCGGGCTGACCCAGGCCGCGTACGAGAACGTCGGCATTCGCCTGCCGCGCGTCGCCAACGACCAGTACAACGCCGGGCCGCACCCCTCGCGCGAGGAGCTGCTCCCCGGGGACCTGGTCTTCTTCTCCGACGACCTGACCAACTCGCGGGCCATCCGGCACGTCGGCATCTACGTCGGCGGCGGGTACATGATCGACGCGCCGCGCACCGGGGCGGTGATCCGCTTCGACCGGATCGACACCCCGGACTACTTCGGCGCCACCCGGGTCACCGCGGAGGGCGCGGCGGCGCTGCCGACCCATCTCCCTCAGGCGTAACGGGGTCAGAGGGACCGTCGGGCGCCCTTCCGGGCGCCTTCGGGTCGTATGGGACATGGCCGGAACTCTCCGTCATGCACTGGCCCTGAGCTGCGGAGAACCGTCACTCTTCGGTAACGTCCTCATGATCCACCGGAGCGAGCGGAACGTGCGCCTCAGGCGGTTCGTTCCTCGATCCGACCACTCTGACCGCGGGGGTTGGACGACAGACACGAGAGCAAGGGGTCACAGCAGATGGCTGTACTCGCATCGGACGGTTCGAACCCCGATGTCGGCCTGCTCTACGACATCAACGGACTGGCGAAGGCCGCTCCGCCGTGGTTCGACCGCGTCATGGAGTTCGTCGGCGAGTACGGCATCGTGCTGGCGATGGTCCTCGTCGTGCTGTGGTGCTGGTGGAGCATCCGGCGGCGCGGTACCCACGCCGACTCCGTCACGGCCGTCGCCGGGCTGGTCTGGGCCCCGCTGGCGGCCGGCATCGCCCTCCTGGTCAACATCCCCATCCGCGGTTTCGTCGAGCGCCCCCGGCCCTTCAAGGACCACCAGGGCCTGGAGGTCCTGATCGACGGGAAGACCGACTTCTCGTTCGTCAGCGACCACGCCACCCTCGCGATGGCCCTCGGCGTCGGCCTCTTCGTCGCCCACCGGAGGTTCGGCCTCGCCGCCATCGGTCTCGCTCTCGCGGAGGGCTTCGCCCGGGTCTACATGGGTGTCCACTACCCCACCGACGTGATCGGCGGCTTCGCCCTCGGTACGGCGGTGGCGCTGCTCCTCGCCCCGCTCGCGCTCGCCCTGCTCACCCCGGTCGTCTCCGCCGTCGGCCGCTCCGCCACCGGTGCCCGGCTCGTCCGCTCCCGGCGTGCCGACGGCCCGCGCCGCCCCGAGGCGGTCGGCATCCCCGAGCCCCGGCTCGGCGGCCAGGCCACCAACGGCACCGGCCAGAACGACCTCGCGGCCTGACGCAGGCCCTGGCCCTACGCAGCCCCCGCTGTGACGCAGGCCCCGCCCGGAAATCGGCCCCTGCCCGGCTCCGGCCCTGCCCCTGCTCGACTCCGGCCTCGCGGTCCGGCTCCGGCCTCCGCGGGCTAGGCCCGGTGCGTGGCCTCGTCGTCGTTCGTACGGGCGTGCTCCGCGGCGTCGGTGCGGGCGCGGTCACGGGATCTGCGGGCCGGGCCGGCCCAGCCGCAGCTGCACCGTGCCAGCGCGAACGAGCCGCGCTCCGTCGTGGTCGTCGTGTGGGGGGAGGACTGCGCGTGCACGCGACCACCGTACTGCGCGTGACGGGTTGCCCGGGCCGTCGTTATGCGCATCGGGTGCTCCCCGCGCCCGCGTGGCCGGGGAGGGCGGGTCCCGGGCAAACAGCGGTGAGGCGTTGGGGGTTGGCAGGCGATGGTGGTGCAGCCGTACGGGCGTCCACGAGGTCACAGGAGCGGGACGTTCGCCGTCACCGCCGCCCTGGTCGGCTCCCTCGCCTCGGCCGCGGCGGTCTCCGGGTGTTCGGCCCCGGCGGACCCGAAGCCCGCGGGTGATCCCGCTCGGACCGTACGGGGCGCGGCCGACGCCCTGGTGAGGGCCGGCACCGCCAAGGCGAGCACCTCGATGGAGATGGCCGCCGGCGGCACCCGGGTCACCATCAGGGGCGAGGGCGGGTACGACTTTCGGCGCCGCACCGGCCGGCTCCAGGTGGTGCTGCCGAAGGACGCGGCCGGCGCGAGCGAGCACCGGCCGATCACCGAGCTCCTCACGCCCGGCGCGCTCTACATGAAGAACCGGGGGGCCGGAGTGCCCGCGGACAAGTGGGTCCGCGTCGACACCACCGCCCTCGACGACGGGAACCTGGTCACGGGCGGGGCCACCGATCCCGGTGCGGCGGCCGAGCTGCTGCGGGGCGCCCGGGAGGTCGCGTACGTCGGCGAGGTCGAGCTGGCAGGGGTGAAAGTCGGCCACTACCGGGGGATCGCCGACATCGCCGTCGCCGCCCGGGCGGCCTCACCGCAGCTGCGCGGGGCGCTCGCCGCGGCGGCGAAAGGGTTCGCCAAGGACACCGTGCCGTTCGACGCCTACCTGGACGGGGAGGGGCGGCTGCGGAAGGTCCGCCACCAGTTCAGCTTCAGCAACCAGGGCCGTACGGTCGCGGTCGCGTCGACGACGCTGCTGTACGGCTTCGGGGTCGCCGTCGAGGTGACGCTGCCGGACCGGCGGCACATCTACGCCGGAAAGATCAAGGGCTGACCCGGCCGGATGGAGGCGCGGACCATCGGCAAATGGTCCGGACGTGTCATGCGCGGTGCGTGGCCCCGTCCCTACGCTGGGAGACCGACGCCGGCAGGAAGAGGTGGATGCGCGTGGCCCCGCCCGGTACAGCAACCGTGCCCGCAGACCCGGACTGCGTCGCCCTCGCCGAGATCGAGCTGTGCGGCGAGCTGATCATCGCGGCCTCGGCCGCGGACGGGGAACGGCTCAGCGCCGACCGGATCGACGAGGTCCTGCGCGTGGCGGCCGAACGGGCCGTACAGGACCTCTGACGGTACGGCCCCGGCGCCGGCCGGCTCAGGTGCGCATCATGCGGGCGATGGCCTTCGTGGCCTCCTCGACCTTGGCGTCGATCCCCTCGCCGCCCTTCGCCGCCGCGTCCGCGACGCAGTGCCGCAGGTGCTCCTCCAGCAGCTGGAGGGCGAAGGACTGGAGCGCCTTCGTCGACGCCGACACCTGGGTGAGTATGTCGATGCAGTAGACGTCCTCGTCGACCATCCGCTGCAGACCGCGGATCTGGCCCTCGATCCGGCGCAGCCGCTTGAGGTGCTCGTCCTTCTGCTTGTGGTAGCCGTGCACGCCGTGGTCGTGGTCGGCCGGCTCGACAGCCTCGACGGTGTCGGGGGTGACCTGGTCCGCCTCGGTGGTCGTCATCGCGTCCTCCCGTTGTCCAGAAAGGGGGTGTATACCCCTCGTGGGTATATGGTACCGATCCCCGCCGAACCGGGCGGGGGCCCGTGCAGATCACTGTGCCTGATGGGCGACACTGAGAGGACGCCGGTTAGCCGTGGCCGGATGATGCGCCTAGCATCAGCCTGACCGAAACCCAGCACCCCGAGGACCTCACGTGCGATTTCGCCTGACCCCCAGGGAGACGAGCTTCTACGACATGTTTGCCGCGTCCGCGGACAACATCGTCACGGGCTCCAAGCTCCTGATGGAACTGCTCGGAGCGGAGCCTTCCGCCCGGGCCGAGATCGCGGAGCGGATGCGGGCAGCGGAGCACGCCGGCGATGACGCTACCCACGCGATCTTCCACCAGCTGAACTCCTCCTTCATCACACCCTTCGACCGCGAGGACATCTACAACCTCGCGTCGTCCCTCGACGACATCATGGACTTCATGGAGGAGGCCGTCGACCTGGTCGTCCTCTACAACGTCGAGGAACTCCCCAAGGGTGTCGAGCAGCAGATCGAGGTCCTGGCGCGGGCGGCCGAGCTGACCGCCGAGGCCATGCCGAACCTGCGGACGATGGCCAACCTCACCGAGTACTGGATCGAGGTCAACCGGCTCGAGAACCAGGCCGACCAGATCCACCGCAAGCTGCTCGCGACGCTCTTCAACGGCAAGTACGACGCCATCGAGGTGCTGAAGCTCAAGCAGATCGTCGACGTGCTGGAAGAGGCGGCCGACGCGTTCGAGCACGTGGCCAACACGGTGGAGACCATCGCGGTCAAGGAGTCCTGAGGCTTCGTGGACACCTTTGCTCTGATCGTGACCATCGGTGTCGCGCTCGGCTTCACGTATACGAACGGCTTCCACGACTCGGCCAACGCCATCGCCACCTCGGTGTCGACCCGGGCACTGACCCCCCGGGCCGCCCTGGCGATGGCGGCGGTCATGAACCTCGCCGGCGCCTTCATGGGCAGCGGGGTCGCCAAGACGGTCAGTGAGGGTCTGATCGAGACCCCGACCGGGGACAAGGGGATGGGCATCCTCTTCGCCGCGCTGGTCGGCGCGATCATCTGGAACCTGGTCACCTGGTACTTCGGTCTCCCGTCGTCCTCCTCGCACGCCCTGTTCGGCGGCATGGTGGGCGCGGCGCTCGCCGGTGGCACGGAGGTCATCTGGAGCGGGGTGCTCGACAAGGTCGTCATCCCGATGTTCATCTCGCCGGTCGTCGGTCTCGTGGTCGGCTACCTGGTGATGTGCGCGATCATGTGGATGTTCCGCAAGTCCAACCCGCACAAGGCCAAGCGCGGCTTCCGGATCGCGCAGACGGTGTCGGCGGCCGGCATGGCGCTCGGCCACGGTCTGCAGGACGCCCAGAAGACCATGGGCATCGTGGTGATGGCCCTGGTCATCGCCGATGTGCAGGAGTCCGGCGACGACATCCAGGTGTGGGTGAAGATCGCCTGTGCCGTGATGCTCTCGCTCGGCACGTACGCGGGTGGCTGGCGCATCATGCGGACCCTCGGCCGCAAGATCATCGAGCTCGACCCGCCGCAGGGTTTCGCGGCGGAGACGACCGGTGCGTCGATCATGTTCGGCTCGGCGTTCCTGTTCCACGCGCCGATCTCGACCACGCACGTCATCACCTCCGCGATCATGGGCGTCGGCGCGACGAAGCGGGTCAACGCGGTCCGCTGGGGCGTCGCCAAGAACATCATCCTGGGCTGGTTCATCACCATGCCGGCGGCGGCGATCGTGGCCGCGGTCAGCTACTACGTGGTGCAGCTGTTCTTCGGCTGACGGCTGACGGCTGACGGCTGACGGACGACCCGTCGACCGGACCGGCCGGACGGAAATAGTTGGGCCCGGCTCCCCTGTGGGGGAGCCGGGCCCTTCGTCATCACGGTGGCACCGCCATGCAGCACCGTATGACGGCTCTGGGGCGAGCGGTCTAGCCGAAGCGGCCGGAGATGTAGTCCTCGGTCGCCTGGACGCTCGGGTTGGAGAAGATGCGCTCGGTGTCGTCCAGCTCTATGAGCTTGCCGGGCTGGCCGACCGCCGCCAGGTTGAAGAAGGCGGTGCGGTCCGAGACGCGGGCGGCCTGCTGCATGTTGTGCGTCACGATGACGATCGTGAAGCGCTCCTTCAGCTCGCCGATCAGGTCCTCGATGGCGAGGGTCGAGATCGGGTCGAGGGCCGAGCACGGCTCGTCCATGAGCAGGACGTCCGGCTCGACGGCGATGGCCCGCGCGATGCAGAGGCGCTGCTGCTGGCCGCCGGAGAGGCCGGAGCCCGGCTTGTTCAGGCGGTCCTTGACCTCGTTCCAGAGGTTGGCGCCCTTGAGGGACCGCTCGACGATGTCGGCGAGCTGGGACTTCCGGTAGCTGCCGTTGAGCCGCAGGCCCGCCGCCACGTTGTCGAAGATCGACATGGTGGGGAACGGGTTGGGGCGCTGGAAGACCATGCCGACCGTGCGGCGCACGGCGACCGGGTCCACGTTCGTGCCGTACAGGTTCTCGTCGTCCAGCATCACCTTGCCCTCGACGCGGCCGCCGGGGGTGACCTCGTGCATCCGGTTCAGGGTGCGCAGGAAGGTGGACTTGCCGCAGCCGGACGGGCCGATGAAGGCCGTCACGGAGCGGGGCTCGACGGTCATCGAGATGTCGTCGATCGCCTTGTGGGCGCCGTAGTAGGCGGAGAGGCCGCTGACGTCGATGCGCTTGGCCATGTGAATCACTTCCTATTGCCGCGGTCAGCGGCCGGTCTTCGGGGCCTTCCAGCGGGCGATGCCGCGGGCCACCAGGTTGAGGATCATGACGAAGGCGATCAGGACGAGCGCGGCACCCCACGCACGGGCCATCGCGGCGTCGGTGCCGACCGCGAACTGCTCGTACACGTAGAGCGGCAGGGAGGACTGCGCGCCTTCGAAGGGGTTCGGGTTGATGAGCTTCGTACCGAACACGAGGAGCAGGACCGGGGCCGTCTCACCGGTGATGCGGGCGATCGCGAGCATGACGCCCGTGGTGATGCCGCCGATCGCGGTGGGCAGGACCACCTTCAGGATGGTGCGCCACTTGGGGATGCCGAGGGCGAGGGAAGCCTCGCGGAGCTCGTTCGGGACGAGCTTGAGCATCTCCTCGGTGGAGCGGACCACGACCGGCATCATCAGGATGGCGAGGGCCATCGCGCCGGCGAAACCGGAGGGGCCGAAGCCCAGCATCAGGTTCCAGGTGGCGAGGATGAAGAGGCCGGCGACGATCGACGGGATGCCCGTCATGACGTCGACGAAGAAGGTGACGGCGTGGGCGAGCTTCCCGCCGCCGTACTCGACGAGGTAGACGGCGGTCAGCAGGCCGATCGGAGCGGCGATCAGGGTCGCGATGCCGACCTGCTCGATGGTGCCGAGCAGCGCGTGGTAGACGCCGCCGCCGGCCTCGGCGTCCAGGACGCCGTTCATCGAGTGGCTGAGGAAGTAGGGGTCGAGGACCTCGATGCCCTTGCTGATCGTGACCCACGCCAGGGAGAGCAGCGGGACGACGGCGAGGACGAAGGAGACCCAGATGAGGCTCGTGGCGACGCGGTCCTTGGCCTGGCGGCTGCCCTCGACCTTGGTGGTCAGGGCGTACGTGACGACCACGAAGAGCAGCGCGGCGGTCAGGCCCCACTGGACCTTGCTGTGCCAGCCCGCGGCGAGGCCGATGCCGATGCCTCCGGCGATCGAGCCGGCGGCGACGGCGGCCGGGGTCCAGCGGGGCAGCCGGGCGTGGGAGAGGGACCCGCGGCGCGGGGCCACCGAGACCGGACGTTCCTGTATGGCGTGGCTCATGCCGCGGCCCCCGAGTACTCCTTGCGGCGGCCGATGATCCAGCGGGCGGCGCCGTTGACCAGCAGGGTGATGGCGAAGAGGACGAGACCGGAGGCGATCAGCGCGTCCCGGCCGAACTCGTTGGCCTCGTTGAACTTGGCGGCGATGTTCTGCGCGAAGGTGCCGCCGCCCGGGTCGAGCAGGTGGCCCGAGATGAGGAAGCTGGGGGAGAGGACCACGGCGACGGCCATGGTCTCGCCGAGTGCGCGGCCGAGGCCCAGCATGGAGGCAGAGATGATGCCGGAGCGGCCGAAGGGCAGCACCGACATGCGGATGACCTCCCAGCGCGTGGCGCCGAGGGCGAGCGCGGCCTCCTCGTGCATCCGGGGGACCTGGAGGAAGACCTCACGGGTGACGTTGGTGATGATCGGCAGGATCATGATCGCCAGCAGGATGCCCACGGTGAAGAGGTTGCGGGCGACGCCGTCGCTGGACTTGTCGAAGATGTACGTCCAGCCCATGTACTGGTCGAGCCACTGGTTCAGGCCGTCCAGGTACGGGACGAGGAAGATCGCGCCCCAGAGGCCGTAGATGATGCTGGGCACGGCGGCGAGCAGGTCGACGACGTACGCGAGCGGCTTGGCCATCCTGCGCGGGGCGTAGTGCGAGATGAACAGCGCGATGCCGATCGCGACCGGTACGGCGATGAGCATCGCGATGATCGAGGAGACGATCGTGCCGAAGGCGAGGACGGCGATGCCGAAGGCCGGCGGGTTGGCGGCCGGGTTCCACTCGAAGGTGGTGAAGAAGTTGGTGCTGTCCTTCGAGATGGCGAGGACGGCGCGGTAGGTGAGGAAGACCGCGATCGCGGCCATGATCACGAGGAGGGTGATGCCGGAGCCTCGGGACAGGCCGCTGAAGATGCGGTCCCCGGGGCGGGACGCGTTCTTCGCGCGCCGGCTCCTCTGTATGTCGGGTGTGCTGGTAGCCATCTGCTTCTCCGGTCTGCGGGGCCGGTACGGATGTACGGGCTCCTGGCGGCGGTGCACCGGATGCCGGGCCGGCCCTCCCGCCGGGGGAGGACCGGACCCGGCCGGGGGTCAGGACAGGGTCGGGACGATCGCGCGGACCTTGGCCGCGATCTCGGCCGGGAGCGGGGCGTAGCCGGCGTCGGTGAGGACCTTCTGGCCCTCCTCGCTGGCGGTGTAGGTGAGGAACGCCTTCAGGGTCGGCAGGGTCTCCGCCTTGTTGCCCTTGTCGCAGGCGATCTCGTACGTGACCAGGGTGAGCGGGTAGGCGCCCTCGGCCTTGGTCGTGTAGTCGAGGGAGAGGGCCAGGTCGCTGCCGGTGCCCTTGACCTTGGCGGCGGCGATGGCCTTCGAGGCGTTCTCCGCGGTGGCGGCGACCGGAGCGGCGGCACCCGTGTTGATGCTGACCGTGGAGATCTTGTTCGCGGTCGCGTAGGACAGCTCGAAGTAGCCGATGGAGCCCTCGGCGTCCTTGACCGCGGTGGCGACCTGGGACGAGCCGTTGGCGGCCTGGCCACCGGGGGCGGGCCACGACTTCGTCTTCGGGTCGTACTTCCAGTCCGCCTTCGCGGTGGCCGAGAGGTACTTGCCCAGGTTCTGGGTGGTGCCCGACTCGTCCGAGCGGTGGAACGCCTGGATCGTGGTGTCGGGAAGCTTGGCGCCCGGGTTCAGCTTGGCGATCGCCGGGTCGTTCCACTTGGTGATCTTCGTGTCGAAGATCTTGGCGAGGGTGGAGGCGTCCAGGACCAGGTTGTCCACGCCGTCCAGCTTGTAGCCGATGGCGATGGGGCCGCCGACCATCGGCAGGTTGACGCCCTTGCCGCCCTTGCAGATCTTCTGCGACTCGGCGACCTCTTCGTCCTTGAGGGCGGAGTCGGAGCCGGCGAAGGTGACCTGGCCCTGGTTGAACTTGGTGATACCGCCGCCGGAGCCGATGGCCTGGTAGTTGACCTCGACGCCGGAGCACGCGGCCTGGAAGTTCTTGACCCACAGGTCCATCGCGTTCTTCTGCGCGCTGGAGCCGGCGGCCAGGAGCTGGCCCTTGGCGCCGTCACAGGCGATGTTCGACGCGGCCGCGGTGGTCTTGGAGGCGCCGTCCTTGGTCGGGGTCTCCGTGTTGTTGTCCGACCCACACGCCGAGAGGACGAGCGCACCGGAGACGACGAGGGCACCGATCGCGGAGGCGCGAAGCCCGTTCTTGCGCGAAAGCTTCACTTTCGGGTGTTCCTTCCAGAAGCCGCCTTGTCGCGGACCGAATGTCCTGAACGGTTCTACGGCGGCGTGTGTCGGTTTGGTGGGTGCATCGCTGTGCTCCGTGCACCGTGTAAGGCCGAAATTAGGCAGAACAGGTGAAGCGGTCGACGGAAGAGGGTGAACGGGAAGTGAACCGTGCCGTAAGCCCGGGTGCGGGGCCCTTGGGCGGGCGGCATCCCGGACCCTCCGCGGCGCGGGGCCGCCGCGGTCCGGGCTTCGCCCCGCGGCCCCTTGCCGGGCCCCCCGCTCCGTGGCCCTTTGCCGGGCGCACCCCCGCGCGACCGCCGGCCCCGAGGCCCCTTGCCGGGCCTGCCGCACCACCTCCGTGTGGGCAATCGTCCCGCTGGGCGGGACGGGTGGGCACACGGGACGGCGCCCCGTTGCCGGGCCTAGGTATTCGGTGCCTGGGCCTGTGCCCCGGGTGCGGCGCCGTCGTGGGGTTGTGCCCACCCGTTCCGCCCCAGCGGAACAGTTGCCCACAACGTAAGGAGGCGGGGCCCGCAGTGGTGGGGGCCCGTGGTGGGGCTAGGGGCTGGGGGTGGCGGTGTCGAGGAGGGCGCGGTCTCGGGGGTGGGTGAGGCGGGGGCGGGCGGCGGAGGGAGGGAGCCAGAGGAGGGCGTCGACCTCGGCGCTGGGGGTGAAGGTGCCGGAGAGGGCGCGCGCGGACCAGTAGGCGACCTCCTTGGGGCGCCCGTCGACGGTGTAGTGGGCGGTGGGGAGACGGGCGCCGAGCTCGCAGTGGCGGCCCGTCTCCTCGAGGACCTCGCGCAGCGCGCACGCCTCCGCCGACTCGCCGTGTTTGCGCTTGCCCTTGGGGTGCGACCAGTCGTCCCATTTCGGCCGGTGGACGAGGGCGATCTCGATGCCGTGGCCGGAGGGTGCCGGGCGCCACAGGACGCAGCCGGCGGCGAGGATCGGGGGCGGGGGCGGGGGCGGGGGCTGGGTCATGGGACCGGGGCTGTCGTGGTGTGCCAGGCGCGTTGGAAGGCGAAGCGGGCGGCTTCGACGTCGTGGCGCTGGTCGGCGTGGAGGACGCCGAGCGCGTACGCGGTGGCGGGGGCGATGCGGGGGGTGCGGGCCGCGGTGGCGGCGGCGGTGGCGGCTTCGGCGGCGTCGCGGTGCCGGTCGAGGGCGCGGGCGGCCTCGTACAGGACGGAGCCGGGTTCACCGCCGGTGTGCAGGGCCTCGGAGGCGTAGCGGTGGAGGCGCAGGAGGAGCCGGGTCTGGTGCCAGGGCGCGTCCTGGGTCTCGCCGGCGCCGAGACCGAGGGCCTCGGCGTTGTACGGGTGGGCGGCCCGGGTGAGGGGCAGTGCGGCCACCGCGTCCTGGAGGCGCTGCTCGGCGACCTCGGCGGGGCCGTCGAGGACTTCGACGGCGGGGGCGGAGCCGACGGGGCCGAGCGGCACGTCGGAGGCGAGGAGGGCGACGGCGTCGGCGACGGCGTGGAAGCGGGCGGAGCCGAGGGCCTGGAGGGCGGCCGAGTGGGCGCGGGTGCGGGCCAGGGTCAGCTGCCGTTCGAGGAGGGCGCCGGCGCGGGCGGCGCCCATGGTGAGTCCGGCCGTCTCGCTGCCGCGGGCGGCGGGGACGGGGCCCCCGCTGCCGGCGCTCGACAGGCGGGACAGGGCGTCCACCAGTCGGACGAGCCGGGAGGTGCAGGAGTGTTCGAGGGCCAGGGTCCCGGAGAGCCAGGCGAGTTCGGTGCGCAGCTGGTCGGCCCAGGCGGTGTCGAGGAGGGGCCGGAAGGTGTGGAGGGTGCCGCTGATCCGGCGGGCCGCGCTGCGCAGGGTGCGGGCGGCCTCCTCCGCTCCGGCCGTGTCCGAGCCGCTCTCGCCGTGCAGGCGCAGGCCGCGGAGGAAGTCCGCGGCCCGGGCGTGCAGGTAGGGAGCGAGGACCTCGCCCGCTGTGACGTCCCGCGAGTGGTCAGGGTTGTGCACGCCGGCGCCTCCGCGCGTCGATGAGCATCTCCTGGACGTGCCGCAGCGGGCGGCCTTCGGGGTCGGTCGCGTGCCGCGTCCAGTTCCCGTCGGGGCCGAGGTGCCAGGAGGAGGTGGTGTCGGACATCCCGGTCTCCAGGAGCCGGGTGAGGGCGGCCCGGTGGGCCGGGTCGGAGACCCGTACGAGGGCTTCGATCCGGCGGTCCAGGTTGCGGTGCATCATGTCGGCGCTGCCGAACCAGACCTCGGGTTCGCCGCCGTTGCCGAAGGCGAAGACCCGGGAGTGTTCCAGGAAGCGGCCGAGGATCGAGCGGACCCGGATGTTGTCGGAGAGGCCGGCGACCCCGGGCCGTACGGCGCAGATGCCGCGGACCCAGATGTCGACGGGGACTCCCGCCCGGGATGCCTGGTAGCAGGCGTCGATGACGGCCTCGTCGACCAACGAGTTGACCTTGATCCGTACGTACGCGGGCCGGCCGGCGCGGTGGTGGGCGATCTCCTTGGTGATCCGGGAGACCAGGCCGTCCCGCAGCGACTTGGGTGCGGTCAGCAGGCGCCGGTACGTCTCGCGGCGGGAGTAGCCGGAGAGCCGGTTGAACAGGTCGGAGAGGTCGGCGCCGACCTGCGGGTCGGCGGTGAGCAGGCCGAGGTCCTCGTAGAGCCGGGCGGTCTTCGGGTGGTAGTTGCCGGTGCCGACGTGCGAGTAGCGGCGGA
Organism: Streptomyces sp. NPDC059534; assembly: GCF_042743475.1. NCBI lineage: Bacteria > Bacillati > Actinomycetota > Actinomycetes > Kitasatosporales > Streptomycetaceae > Streptomyces > Streptomyces sp. NPDC059534. Next base: position 79,649 of record NZ_JBHWAQ010000030.1, on the reverse strand, counting down.
GGGTCTCGCCCTCCTGGCGTACGACGAGCGACAGCTTGCAGTGGGTCTTGAGGCCGACGAGGCCGTAGACGACGTGGCAGCCGGCTTCTTCCAGCTTGCGCGCCCACTTGATGTTGGCCTGTTCGTCGAAGCGGGCCTTGATCTCGACGAGGACGAGGACCTGCTTGCCGGATTCGGCGGCGTCGATGAGGGCGTCCACTATCGGGGAGTCGCCGGAGGTGCGGTACAGCGTCTGCTTGATCGCGAGGACGTCCGGGTCGGCGGCGGCCTGTTCCAGGAATGCCTGTACGGACGTCGAGAACGAGTCGTACGGGTGGTGCAGGAGCACGTCCCGCTCGCGCAGCGCGGCGAAGATGTCCGGTGCGGACGCGGACTCGACCTCGGCGAGGTCGCGGTGGGTGCCCGCGACGAACTTCGGGTACTTCAGCTCGGGCCGGTCCTGTCCGGCGATCCCGAAGAGTCCGGTCAGGTCCAGCGGGCCGGGCAGCGGGTAGACCTCCGCGTCGGAGATCTTCAGTTCGCGGACGAGCAGGTCCAGGACGTACGGGTCGATGGACTCCTCGACCTCCAGGCGCACCGGCGGTCCGAAGCGGCGCCGCATGAGTTCCTTCTCCAGGGCCTGGAGCAGGTTCTCCGCGTCGTCCTCCTCGACTTCCAGGTCCTCGTTCCGCGTCACCCGGAACATGTGGTGCGCGAGCACCTCCATGCCGGGGAAGAGCTCCTCCAGGTGTGCCGCGATCACATCCTCCAGCGGCACGTACCGCTGGGGGGATGCCTCCAGGAAGCGGGAGAGCAGTGGCGGCACCTTCACGCGCGCGAAGTGGCGGTGGCCGCTGACGGGGTTGCGGACGACGACGGCGAGGTTGAGGCTCAGGCCGGAGATGTAGGGGAAGGGGTGTGCCGGGTCCACGGCCAGCGGGGTCAGCACCGGGAAGATCTGCTGGCGGAACAGGGTGAAGAGCCGTGCCTGTTCCTTCTCGGTGAGCTCCGGCCAGCGGATCAGGTGGATGCCCTCGTCGGCCAGGGCCGGGGCCACGTCCTGCTGGTAGCAGGCGGCGTGCCGGGCCATGAGCTCGCGTGAACGCGTCCAGATCAGGTCGAGGACCTCGCGGGGCTGGAGGCCGGAGGCCGAACGGGTGGCCACACCGGTGGCGATGCGGCGCTTGAGGCCGGCGACCCGGACCATGAAGAACTCGTCCAGGTTCGAGGCGAAGATCGCCAGGAAGTTCGCCCGTTCGAGGAGGGGTGTCGTGGGGTCCTCGGCGAGTTCGAGCACCCGTTCGTTGAACGCGAGCCAGCTGCGTTCCCGGTCGAGGAACCGTCCCTGCGGCAGCGCGTCGCCGAGCGGGCCGTCGTCCTCGAAGGTGTCGGGATCGGCGTCCAGGTCGTGCGCCGGTTCCGCGCTGCCGTTCGCGTTCACGACGTGCGGGCGGTGCGCGGCTATGGAGCCGGGCGACGGCTGGGCGGACGGCTTGGCGGAGGACTGGACCGGGACCTCGGCAGGCTGCTTGCTCATGGCCCCATTCTTCCGCGCGAAGGGGTGGTCGGGCGCGTCGGAGCGGGCCGTGGGTGCGGGAAGTCTCCCTTTGGGGAGGCTGGACACGGAGCGCTTCATTGCGTGAGCGTCGCAAGCGCGTCTGAATGGCCGGTAACGACGACATGTCGTTCGGGAATCGGGGGCGGGGCCCTTGCCGGGACCCCGCCCCCTGGGCGTCTACGCGTGTCCGTCAGGCGTGCCGGGCCCGCAGGACGCGGAAGGCGGCGTAGGCGGCGAGCGCGGCGAGGGCGAGGACGATGCCGGTTTCGATGAGCTGGGTGGGCCAGAAGTGGGATTCGGGGTGGAAGTCCACGTACTGGGCGGTCACCCCGTGCCGGGCCTGGCACTGGGCCTCGATCTTGCCCCACATGCCCTCGGTCGCGTCCACGCCCGGGGTCCGCGCGGCCTCCTGCCAGCAGATGAACTCGTCGAAGCGGGCGCCGGACGCGGTGAGCAGCCCCGAGTCCGTCACCAGGCTGTTCCCCGGCGTCCAGAGCGTGGGGCCGGCCGCGCCGGTGACCGTCTTCACCGAGAGGATGGACCAGCGGAAGGCGCCCATGGCCAGCAGGACCATGCCCATGACCAGGCCCGTGGCCGCCATGGCGACGAGGGTGCGGCGGATCAGCTGGCCGACGAGGGCGCCGACGGCGACGGCCGCGAGGACGTACGCGAAGAGGACGATGCCGGTGGCCTCGTACGGGCCGCGGTCGGCCCAGGTGAGGTAGTAGCTGCCGGAGACGCGGCCCCAGCCGATCCGGAAGACGCCGATGAGGGCGAGCAGGGTGAGGAAGGCGGCGGCGGTCGCGGAGACGAGCTTGGCGCGGAGCCAGGACGCCGGGCTCACCGACTGGGTGAGGGAGAGCTTGTACGTCCCCGACTCGAATTCGCGGGCGACGAGCGGGCCCGCGACGAAGGCGCCGACGAGGAGCGGTACGAGGAGCAGGTACATGCCCCCGTACTCCGTGGCCAGGCGCAGCATCTCGTAGCCGCGGTTCTCGTCGGCGGGGACCTGGTAGCCGTTCTCCACGCGGACGTCGGGGGTCTGGGCGTCCCAGACGCGCAGTCCGCCGATGACCGCGAGGGACACGGCCACCGCCGCGCCCGCGAACCACAGGGTCCGCCGGTACTGGCGGACCGTCACCCAGTAGGGGCCCTTCAGTGCGAGGCCGCTCATGCCGGGGCTCCTTCGGGGGTGCGGAGGTGGGCGAGGAGGAGGTCTTCGAGGGAGGGCTGCGAGGTCTCCCAGGGGCCTTCGACGGGGCCTTGGCGGCGGACGAGGGCGGTGAGCTGACGGCCCGTCGTGCGGGACTCCACGACCGTGTGCGGGGCGAGGTCGGCGACCGGGCCCCTGAGCAGGGTGTGGGCGGCGAGCAGGTCGTCGACGGGTCCTTCGAGGCGGATCCGGCCGTCGTGGAGCAGGAGGAGGTGGTCGCAGGCGCCCTCCAGCTCGGTGAGGATGTGCGAGGACATGACGACGGTGGTGCCGTGTTCGGCGGCGTCGGCCATGAGCAGGCCCATGAGCTGGTGGCGGGCGAGCGGGTCGAGGTCGGCCATCGGCTCGTCGAGGAGCAGCAGTTCGGCCCGTTTGCCGAGGGCGAGCGCGAGGGCGACGCGGGTGCGCTGGCCTCCGGAGAGGTCGCGGACGAGAGCGTGCGGGTCGAGCGCGCCGGCGATCACCCGGCCGGCGGCGGCCTCGTCCCAGCGGCCGGGGTTGAGCTCGCGGCCCATGCGCAGGGTGTCGGCGACGGTGAGCCGGGGGTGGAGGGGCTTGTCCTGGGCGACGTACGCCACGTGCTCGCGTGCGGGGGCCTTGATGGTGCCCTCGGTGGGGCGCAGGAGGCCGGCCGCGAGGGCGAGGAGGGTGGACTTGCCTGCGCCGTTGGGGCCGACGAGGGCGCAGATCCGGCCGGCGGGGAGTGTGAGGTCGCACTCCCGCAGGGCCCAGCCGCGGCCTCTTCCCCCGTAGCGCTTGCCCAGGAGTTCTGCCTCCAGGGCGATGTCCTTCGTCATCGGTGGTCTTCCCCCTCGAAGTGGTCCTTCAGTACGGATGTGAAGAGCGCGGCCACGTCCTCGCGTTCGAGTCCGGCGGCCCTCGCCCGGCGGGCCCAGTCCGTCAGCTCGGCCCTGAGGGGCGAGTCGGCGGGGGCGGCGGTGCCGAGGGTGGCGCGGACGAAGGTGCCGAGGCCGCGGCGGGCTTCGACGAGTCCTTCGCGTTCGAGCTCGCGGTATGCCTTGAGGACGGTGTTGGGGTTGATGGCCGTCGCTTCGACGACCTCGCGTGCGGTGGGCAGTCGGTCGCCTGGTTCCAGGAGGCCCATCCGGAGGGCCTGTTTCGTCTGCTGGACGATCTGGAGGTAGGTGGCGACGCCGCTGCGCCGGTCGATGCGGTACTCGACCACGATCCTTCCACCACCCTTTCACTAATCAAGTAGTGAAAGGGTGGTGCAAAGAAGGGGGCGGTGTCAACCGCCCCCTGGGCAACGGGTCTTACGACTCCGTGCGGTACATCAGGTCGACCTCGTGCGTGGCGAAGCCGAGGCGTTCGTACACCGTCACCGCCGCCGTGTTGTCCGCGTCGACGTACAGCATCGCCGTCGGCAGCCCCTGCGCCGCGAGGTGCCGCAGGCCGATCGCGGTGAGCGCCTTGCCGAGGCCGCCGCCCTGGGCCTCCGGCAGGATGCCGACGACGTACACCTCGCCGAGCTGCTCCTCGGCGTGCGTCTTCGTCCAGTGGAAGCCGATCAGCCGCCCGTCCTTCTCCGCGAGGAAGAAGCCCTTCGGGTCGAACCACGGCTCGGCCGTCCGGTCGTCCAGGTCCCGCTGGGTGAGCGAGCCCTGCTCGGGGTGGTGCGCGAACGCGGCGGCGTTGACGGCCAGCCATGCCGTGTCGTCCCGGCCGGGCGTGAACGTCCGTACGGTGACGCCCTCCGGCAGCACCGGCTCCGCGATGTCGAGCGGCACCAGCGGGCGCCGCAGCTGCCGCAGTTCGCGGAAGAGCGTCAGGCCGAGGACCTGGGCGAGGTGCCGGGCCGCCGACTTGCCGCCGTGCGCCCAGACGCGCAGCCGCTTGCCGGACGCCGCCAGCAGCGCGGTGCCGAGGGCCCTGCCGTGGCCGCGCCCCCGGTAGGACGGATGCACGACCAGCTCCGCCGCCGGCGCCTCGATCGGGTCGGTCTCCTCCAGCTGCGCGTACCCGTAGAGATGCGAGCCGACCGTGAGCAGGAAGTGCCGCACTCCCTCCCGCTTGCCGTGCCGCAGGTACAGCCGCCCCTGTTCGGACACGGCGTGCATGCCGTCGGCGTGGTCGGCGGCCTCCAGCAGCTCCAGTACGTCCTGGATCTGCTCGGGCGTGAGCTCGTCATACGTGTGGATCTGCCGTCCCGGTTCGAGGGCCGGCGCCGTGTCGGAAGTCATGGACACGAGCCTACGGCGATGCTTGGTCGGCCAGTGGCAACTGTCTTGTAACCAACTACCCCCTGTTGCGCTACGCGCGTTGACTCTAGGCTGCACGCGCAACGGGGAGTAGATCAACGCCGCGAATCGGGGCAAGGGGACTAGGGGAGAGATGGCAGCGACACCGAGGAAGAACAAGACGGCACGGCGGATTCTGGCCGCCGGGGCCGGTCTCGCGACGGTCGGCGCGCTGGTCGCCACGATGCCGTCGGCCGGGGCCAGCGGTGACTCGTTCGCCGCCGGGCACGGCAAGGGCTGGGGCCGGATGGTCGACGTCCAGCTGCTGTCCTTCAACGACCTCCACGGCAACCTGGAGCCGCCGGCCGGCTCGTCCGGGCAGGTCACCCGGACCAAGGAGGACGGCACCACCGAGAAGATCGACGCCGGTGGCGTCGAGTACCTGGCCACGCACCTGCGTCAGGCGCGTGAGGGGAACCGTTACTCCATCACGGCCGCGGCCGGCGACCTGATCGGCGCCTCGCCGCTGCTGTCCGGTCTCTTCCACGACGAGCCGACCGTCGGGGCGCTCAACAAGCTGGACCTGGACGTCACCTCGGTGGGCAACCACGAGTTCGACGAGGGTGCCGTCGAGCTGGCCCGCATGCAGAACGGCGGCTGTCACCCGACCGCCGGCTGCTACGTCGAGGGCAAGACGTTCAAGGGCGCCGACTTCCCGTACCTCGCGGCGAACGTGACGAAGGAGAAGACCGGCAAGCCGCTGCTCGACCCGTACTTCATCTGGGAGAAGAACGGCGTCAGGATCGGCTTCATCGGCGTGACCCTGGAGGGCACCCCGAACGTCGTCACGGCCGAGGGCGTCAAGGGCCTGAAGTTCGGCGACGAGGTCGAGACGATCAACAAGTACACGAAGGTCCTGGAGCGCAAGGGCGTCAAGTCCATCGTCGCCCTGGTCCACGAGGGCGGCATGCCGGCCTCGGCCTCGTACAACTACAACTGCGACGGTGACGGCGACGGTGACGGCGAGGGCGTCTCGGGCGCGATCGTCGACATCGCCAAGAACGTCTCGCCGCAGGTCGACGCGCTGGTCACCGGTCACACGCACCAGGCGTACGTGTGCTCCATCCCGGACCCGGCGGGCAAGCCGCGTCTGGTCACCTCGGCGTCCTCGTTCGGCAAGCTGTACACGGACACGACGCTGACGTACGACCGCGCCACCAAGGACATCGTGCGCACGGCGGTGGCCTCGGCCAACCACGTCGTCACGCGTGACGTGCCGAAGGCCGCGGACGTCACGAAGCTGATCGAGGACTGGCGCACGCTGGCCGCCCCGATCGCGAACCGTCCGCAGGGCTTCATCGCCGCCGACATCAACGGCCGCGGTTCCTCGGCGTTCGAGAAGCCGCTCGGCGACCTGATCGCCGACGCGCAGCTGGAGGGCCTGGCCCCGGCGGACAAGGGCGGCGCCCAGCTGGCCCTGATGAACCCGGGCGGTATCCGCGCCGACCTGGTCTACGCGGCCTCCGGCAGCGAGGGCAACGGCGTCGTGACGTACGGCGAGTCCTTCACCGTGCAGCCCTTCACCAACATGATGAACGTGGTCGACCTGACGGGCGCGAACCTGATCACCGCGCTGAAGCAGCAGGTCAGCGGCTCGAACCTGAACTCGGTCAAGATCCTCCAGATCTCGAAGGGCCTGACCTACACGCTCGACATGACCAAGACGGGCGCGGACCGCGTCGTCGACGGCACGGTCAGGCTGAACGGCGAGCCGATCGACCCGTCGAAGACCTACCGCGTCGCGATGAACGAGTTCCTCGCGGGCGGCGGCGACGGCTTCGCGGCCCTGGCCACCGGCACCAACAAGCTGGTCGGCGCCTCGGACCTCGATCTCTTCAACGCCTACCTGGCCGCCAACTCCACGGCCGCCGCTCCGCTGCCGGTGCCGGCCGCGGACCGGATCACGGTCGTGAAGTAGTAGCACCGGATCGGCCCTGAGGGGCGGCGGACCGCTTCGGCGGACCGCCGCCCCTTGTCCGTGCCCGGCCGCCGATTCCGGCGTGATCGCACCCTGGGATTGCTGATGCGTACCTGTCATAGTGCGGTCTCATGGACCGACGACGATTTCTCGCGGGGGCGGCAGGCGCGGGCGCCGCGCTTCTGGTCGGCGCGGCCCCGGCCGCGGCCGTGGACACGCGCGCGTGGATGGGCGGACACGGGGACGGGACGGCCCTGCAGCGGCTGACCATCCCCGGGACGCACGACTCCGGCGCCCGCTACGGCGGCCCCTGGACCGAATGCCAGAACAGCACCGTCGCCCAGCAACTGGACAGCGGCATCCGGTTCCTGGACATCCGCTGCCGTGTGACGGGCGGATCCTTCGCGATCCACCACGGAGCCTCGTACCAGAACATGATGTTCGGGGACGTCCTCGTCGCCTGCCGGGCCTTCCTCGCCGCGCACCCCTCCGAGACCGTCCTCATGCGGGTCAAGCAGGAGTACTCGGAGGAGTCCGACGCCGTCTTCCGGAGCGTGTTCGACGACTACCTGGACGGGCGCGGCTGGCGCTCCCTGTTCCGGATCGGCGCCGGACTGCCGCTCCTGGGCGAGGCCCGCGGCCGGGTCGTCCTGCTCGCGGACAACGGCGGACTGCCCGGCGTCCGCTACGGCGACGGCGCGCTGTTCGACATCCAGGACGACTACATGGCCGAACCCGGCGCCAAGTACCCGAAGATCGAGGCCCACTTCCGCAAGGCCGCCGCCCAGCCCGGCCGGCTCTACGTCAACTACGTGTCGACCGCCGCGCTGCTCCCGCCCCGCTGGAACGCCGACCGGCTGAACCCGCGCGTCCACGGATTCCTCGACGGCGCCGAGACGGCCGGCCGGACCGGGCTCGGGATCGTCCCGATGGACTTCCCGAACACCCGGTCAGGTCTCGTCGAGGCCCTCCTCCGGCACAACTGACAGCTCGGGCGGCGGGGTCGGGGCCCCCGGCAGCCGGACCAGCGCCACGGTGCCGCCGCCCGCCGCCGGGGAGAGCGACACCGTGCCGCCGGCCTGCTGGACCGTACGCGCCACGATCGAGAGGCCCAGGCCCGAACCGGGGAGGCTGCGGGCCGACGGGGAGCGCCAGAAGCGGTCGAAGACGTGCGGGAGTTCGTCGGCGGAGATGCCGGGGCCGTGGTCGCGGACCATGAGCTCGCCCCGCATCAGGGACACCTCGACCTCGCCGCGCGGCGGCGAGAACTTCACCGCGTTGTCCAGGACGTTGACCAGGGCGCGTTCCAGCGCCGCCGGCTCCGCCCGTACGTACCAGGGCGCCAGCTCCGTGACGAAGGTCAGCTCCGGGCCGCGCAGCCGCGCCCGGTCCAGGGCCGAGCGGAGGATGCCGTGCAGCGGTACGACCTCCAGCGGGCCGGGCCGCACCGTGTCGGGCCGGGCCAGCTCCTGGAGGTCGCCGATCAGCGCGGCCAGCTCCGTCATCTGGGCCTTCACCGAGGCCATCAGGGCCCGCCGGTCGTCCGGCGGGATCGCCCGGCCGGTCTCCTCGCTGCGCGCGAGCAGCTCGACGTTGGTGCGGAGCGAGGTCAGGGGAGTCCGCAGCTCGTGGCCCGCGTCCGCGATCAGCTGCGCCTGCCGGTCGCGGGAGGTCGCGAGGGCGGCCGTCATGGCGTTGAAGGAGCGGGAGAGCCGGGCGATCTCGTCCTCGCCCTCCACCGGGATGCGGACGGTCAGGTCCTCGGTCGCGGCCACGTGCTCGACCGCCCCGGTGAGCCGGTTCACCGGCTCCAGACCGGTCCGCGCCACCCACAGACCGGCCGCGCCCGCGCCGACCACCCCGATCCCGGAGACCAGGAGCAGGACCCAGCGCAGGGTGGACATCGAGTTGTCGATCTCCTCCAGCGGCCGGGCGACGGAGACGGCGAGCCCGATCGGGCCCTCCTGCGGGTAGGTGTAGACCCGCATCTCCCGTCCGGCGTCGTCCTTGACGGTGTGCAGGGCGTACTCGAGCTGCCCCCGCGCCACCGCGAGGTCGCCGGGCCCGGCGGGGATCGCGGCCTTGCCGGAGGTGCAGACGCTCCCGTTGGCGAGGATGACCTGCACGGTGTACGACCCGGCGACCGGCGGCGGCGTCGTGCCCTGACGGCACAGGACGAGCAGGCTCTGCACCCCGTTCGGGTCAAGCCGGGTGCTGCGCAGCGAGGCGTCCATCTCCGCCTCCAGCTGCGCCCGCGTCACGAACCAGCAGGCCAGCGACACGGCCGCCACCGCGAGCGCCACCGCGACCGCGGTCAGCAGCGCGAGCCGCGACCGCAGCGGCCGCGAGCGGAACCACGCCAGGGGGCGGAACGCGCTCGGACGCCTCGCCGGATGACCGGTCACTCCCCGCCTCCTCCGCGCAGCGCGTAGCCCACGCCCCGCACCGTGTGCACGAGGCGCGGCTCGCCGCCGGCCTCGGTCTTGCGCCGCAGATACATCACGTACACGTCCAGGGAGTTCGAACTGGGCTCGAAGTCGAAGCCCCACACGGCCTTGAGGATCTGCTCCCGGGTCAGCACCTGCCGCGGGTGCGCCAGGAACATCTCCAGGAGCGTGAACTCGGTGCGGGTCAGCTCGACGGTCCGCCCGCCCCGGGTCACCTCGCGGGTGGCCAGGTCCATCCGCAGGTCCTCGAAGGCCAGCACGTCGTTCTCGGCCGGGTCGGCCGACGCGGCCGAGGCGTACGAGCTGCGCCGGAGCAGCGCCCGGATCCGGGCGAACAGCTCGTCCAGCTCGAACGGCTTGACCAGGTAGTCGTCCGCGCCCGCGTCGAGTCCGGTGACCCGGTCGCCGACGGTGTCGCGGGCGGTCAGCATGAGGATCGGCACCGTCGAGCCGGAGGCCCGGATGCGGCGGGCCGCGGTCAGCCCGTCCATGCGGGGCATCTGGACGTCGAGGACGACGAGGTCGGGGGCGTACGGCTCCATCAGGCCGAGCGCGTCGAGACCGTCGACGGCGACCTGTGTCCCGTACCCCTCGAAGGCGAGGCTGCGGCGCAGGGCCTCCCGGACGGCGGGCTCGTCGTCGACGATGAGGATGCGCTCGGCTTCGTTCTGCTGTCCCGTCATGGCCTCAGCGTCGCATGTCGTCCGTTCGCCGTTCAGCTGCCGCCGCCCGCGCGCAGGCTGTCGAGGTCGGCCTTGACGGTGTCGACCGGGATGGCGAATCCGAGGCCGACACTTCCGGCGGTCGAACCGCTCGAAGAACTGGGCGAATACATGGCCGAATTGATTCCGATGATCTCGCCGTTCATATTGATCAGCGCGCCGCCGGAATTCCCCGGGTTCAGCGAGGCGTCGGTCTGGAGCGCCTTGTACGTCGTCTTCGACGAGCCGGTGTCGCCGTTGAACTGCTGCCCGCCGAACTCGAAAGGCCAGCCCTGCCGCGGGTCGTACTGCTGCTCCTGCTGCTGGTCCTGGCCCTCGTCCTTGGCGACGGTCACGTCCCGGTCGAGGGCGGAGACGATGCCGCTGGTGACGGTCCCGGTCAGGCCCTCGGGGGAGCCGATCGCCACGACCTCGTCGCCGACCCTCACCTTGGAGGAGTCGCCGAGCTTCGCCGTCTTCAGGCCCGACGCGCCGTTCAGCTTGATCAGCGCGAGGTCCTTGTCGGGGTCCGTGCCGACGACCGTGGCCTCGTAGGTCTTGCCGTCGCTGAGCTGCACGCTGATCGAGGAGGCGCCGGAGATCACGTGGTTGTTGGTGACGATCTCGCCGTCGGAGGTGATGATCACGCCCGAGCCGGTGGACTTGCCCGCGTTCGAGGCCGCCGAGATCTCGACGATCGAGGGGGAGACGGCCGCCGCGACCCCGGCCACCGTGCCCGTGCTGCTCGCGGAGACGTTGGTGCCGTTGACCGCGGAGGAGGCGGTGGCGGGGTTGTCGGAGGTGAGCTGCTGGACGAGCGTCGCCGTGCCGCCGCCGATCGCGGCGGCGGCGATGGCCACGGCCGCCATGAGGCCGACCCCGCGCTTGGCGCGGCGGCGCGCGCCGGGGCCGGGAGCGGGGGCGCCGGCGGGCGCCGCGGTGACGGGCGGTCCCACCGGGGGCGGCACGTGCCCGCCGGACGGCCAGACCGTGGTGCCCGGCTCGGTGGTGATCGGCTCAGCCGGGTCGTACGGCGGCCTCGGTGGGTAGTAGGGCTGCTGTGGCTGCTGCTCCTGGAAGTCCGTCATGGCTATGACTCTCGGAGTTGTTCATGAGAGCCGTCTGAGGAGCGGCTGAGAAGCCCGACAGAACCCTGTATGCCCGATATAAAGAGCCCTCCCGGAGGAGGGCGCCCGAGGGGTGGGGCGCCCGAGGGGTGGGGCGCTCAGCCGCCGCAGCCGCAGGAGCGGCGGACGACCAGCGACGACGGGAAGACCGTCACGCGCTCGCGGCGCGAGCCCGCCACCCGGAGCGAGTCGTCCAGGACCAGGTCGACGGCGGCCCGTGCCATGGCCGGCCGGTCCGAGGCGACCGTGGTCAGCGGCGGGTCGGTGAGCCCCGCCTCCTTCACGTCGTCGAAGCCCGCGACCGCCAGCTCGGACGGCACCTCGATGCGCAGCTCGCGCGCCGCCCGCAGCACACCGAACGCCTGGTCGTCGGTGGAGCAGAAGATGGCCGGCGGCCGGTCCGGGCCCGCGAGCAGCTTGAGGGCCACCTGGTACGCGTCGTAGCGGTTGTACGGGGCCTGGAAGAGCCGGCCCTCGACCGAGTGGCCCGCCTCCAGCATGGCCCGCCGCCAGCCCTCCTCGTGGTCGGCGACCGGGTCGCCGACGGCCGGGGTGTTCGGGATGCCGCCCATGCAGGCCACGTAGGGGTAGCCGTGATCCAGCAGGTGCCGGGTGGCGGCCTGGGCGCCGATGATGTCGTCGGTGACGACGGCCACGTCGTCGATCGCCTCGGGCCGCTCGTGCAGCAGCACCACGCGGGCGTCCCATGCCTCGATCTCGCTCGCGGCCTGCTCGCTCATGCCCTGGCTGACCAGGATCAGACCGGAGACCCGCATCCCGAGGAAGGCGCGCAGGTAGTGGACCTCGCGCTCGGTCCGGTAGTCGGAGTTGCCGACCAGCACCATCTTCCCGCGCTCGGCGGCGGCCTGCTCGACCGCGTGCGCCATCTCGGCGAAGAACGGCTGGCGCGCGTCCGGGACGATCATGCCTATGAGATCGGTGCGCCGCGAGGCCATCGCCTGGGCCACCCGGTCGGGGCGGTACCCCAGCTCCTTGATGGCGGCGAGGACACGCTCGCGCGTGGCCGGGGCGACCGGCCTGGGTCCGTTGTTGATGACGTAACTCACGACCGCGGTCGAAGTACCCGCAAGTCGAGCTACGTCATCCCTCGTCACCTTGGCCACGCGCGGCAGTCTACGCGGGGTGACCTACCTACCGGCAGGTCGCACTGTGGCATCCGCCACGTTCCTGTCCCCCGAGAGGGTGACATCGGCCGTGGCGTCCTTGACGGAGGCGGCCGAGGCGGCCGAGGCGGCCGTACGGGCCCCTTCCTTGGCGCGGGCCTCCTCGGCGGCCCGCTCCACCTTCTCCGGGGTGACGAAGCGGTAGCCGACGTTACGGACGGTGCCGATCAGCGACTCGTGCTCCGGGCCGAGCTTGGCTCGCAGCCGCCGCACGTGGACGTCGACCGTCCGGGTGCCGCCGAAGTAGTCGTATCCCCACACCTCCTGGAGGAGCTGGGCGCGCGTGAAGACCCGGCCCGGGTGCTGGGCCAGGTACTTGAGGAGCTCGAACTCCTTGAAGGTCAGGTCCAGGACCCGGCCCTTGAGTTTCGCGCTGTACGTCGCCTCGTCGACCGACAGGTCGCCGTTGCGGATCTCCATCGGGGAGTCGTCGGAGACGATCTGCTGGCGGCCCATCGCGAGCCGGAGGCGCGCCTCGACCTCGGCGGGGCCCGCGGTGTCGAGGAGGACGTCGTCGATGCCCCAGTCGGCGGTGACGGCCGCGAGACCGCCCTCCGTGACGACGAGGATCAGCGGACAGCCGGGCCCGGTGGAGCGGAGCAGCTGGCAGAGCGAACGGACCTGCGGGAGGTCGCGCCGCCCGTCGACGAGGATCACGTCCGCGCCGGGGGTGTCCACGAGGGCGGGGCCCTCGGCCGGGGCGACCCGGACGTTGTGCAGCAGCAGGCCGAGTGCGGGCAGCACCTCGGTCGACGGCTGGAGGGCGTTGGTCAGGAGCAGCAGAGAACTCATCGCGCCGCACCTGCCCTGGTCGTCGGTCGGTCGTGCGTCGTTCGCTCGTCCATGACGTCGGTTCCTCCTCGGTCCCTGCGAGGACGTCTATGTGTGCTCACGTGCGGCTCTCGCACCCTGAGAGCTTTTGTTCATCCATCCGTTACAACGGTCGGAAAACACAAAAGGACCCGGGGGCTGCGTTGCCCGGATCCTCTGGCAAGCAGAATAGCCCACATGAGTTCCGAGGAAGAGGGCCGATTTCACATCGTGGATGTTCCCTGGCTCACTTCCGTCCATCACCGGATGCCCCGGCGCGCGATGCTGCGTACCGATGACGGTGTCCGGATCGAGGCGGTTTACGAACCCTCCGGAGCAAGTGTCACCGATTCGGCCGTCACCGGTACGGCGGTGGTCGTCGCCCACGGCTTCACGGGGTCGGCCGACCGGCCCGCCGTCCGGCGCGCCGCCCGCGTCCTCGTGGAGCGCGGCGCGTCCGTCGTGACCTTCTCCTTCCGCGGGCACGGCGGCTCCGGCGGCCGCTCCACGGTCGGCGACCGCGAGGTCCTCGACCTGTCCGCCGCCGTCCGCTGGGCCCGTGAGCTCGGCCACGCGCGCGTGGCGACGGTCGGCTTCTCCATGGGCGGGTCCGTCGTCCTGCGCCACGCGGCCCTGGAGCGGGGCACGGAGGCGAGCGCCGACGCGGTCGCCTCGGTCTCCGCACCCGCCCGCTGGTACTACCGGGGGACGGCCCCGATGCGCCGCGTCCACTGGGTCGTCACCCGGCCGGCGGGCCGGCTGGTCGGCCGCTACGGGCTCCGCACCCGGATCGAGCGGCGCGCCTGGGACCCCGTGCCGCTCTCGCCGGTGGCCGCGGTGCCGCTGATCGCGCCGACCCCGCTGCTGATCGTGCACGGCGACCGGGACGCGTACTTCCCGCTCGACCATCCGCGCACGCTGGCCGCCGCCGGTGACGCGGAGCTCTGGGTGGAGCGGGGGATGGGCCACGCCGAGAACGCGGCGGGCGAGGAGCTGCTCGCCCGCCTCGGGGACTGGCTCACACGCGCATAGCCCATGATGGGGGGCGGCGCGCACACGAACGAAGGGAGCGCCGCTATGGCAGCGGGAACCATCCGCTACTGGGCCGCGGCCAAGGCCGCCGCCGGGGTCGCCGAGGAGCCGTACACGGCCGAGCATCTGGCGGAGGCGCTGGACGCGGTCCGTGCGAAGCACCCGGGCGAGCTGGCGCAGGTCCTCCGGCGGTGCTCCTTCCTGGTCGACGGCGACCCCGTCGGGACCCGGAGCCATGAGACGGTACGGCTTGCCGAGGGCGGCACGGTCGAGGTGCTCCCCCCGTTCGCAGGAGGGTGAACCCCACGACATGAGCAACGACCAGTACTACGGCGGGCAGCAGTACGACCCGTACGCGAACGGGCAGCAGCAGGGTCCCGACGTCACGCAGACGTGGGAGGGCCAGACCTGGGACACCCAGTACCAGCCGGCCCTCTCGTACGAGCAGGTCCAGGCCGAGCAGGCCGCCCAGGCCCAGGCCGCCCAGGCCCAGGCCGCGCAGGCCCAGGCCCCGGTGACCTACGGGGCGCAGGATCCGGCGTACCGGCAGGCGTACGAGCAGTACCCGTCGTACGGCGACCAGGGCGGCCACTACGCCGGTCCGCAGCAGACGGCGGCCCCGCTCCAGGACCCGGCCCCTGTCCAGGCCCCGGCCCCGGCCCTGTTCCAGGACCCGGCCCCGGTGCCCGCCGCGGCGCCGGTCTCCGTGCCCGCCCCGGGGGCGGACGCGGCGGGACCCGGGTACTCCTCGCCCACCACCTCCGGGAACACCCGGATCACCGACGCCCAGCGGGCCCGCGCCGAAGGCCGGTCGCCGGTCATCGAGCCCGGCATGCAGCCGGCCGCCCTGACCGCCGTCCTCGGCCTGCTGCTCGCCGGCGGGGCCGCGCTCGGCTCGTACGGGCTGCTCGTCCCGCTGGTCCTGCTCCAGGGCCTGACCGCCGCCGGCTGGTTCCGGCTCAACGGCATGTGGCCGGCCCGCCAGGGCATCGCCCTCGCGTTCGCGGGCGGGCTCGTCGCCGACGCCGCCCTCCTCGCCACCGGCCGGGAGCACGCGGCCGCCGCGATCCTGGGCACGCTCGGCGTCTGGGTGCTGCTCTGCCTCGTGCTCCAGCTCCGCAGCCACGCCGACCCGGACGAGCGGATGTACGGCCTGATGGCCACCATCGCGTCCGCCGCGCTGACCGTCGTCGCCACCGGGCACCTCGGCGCCGACCCCGACGCGGTCGTCGTCGGCGGGGTCGCGGTCGCCGCCGCCGTCCTCGCCCGGGCGCTCCCGCTGCCCGGCCCGGTCTCCCTGGTCGCCGCGCTGCTCGCGGCGGCGGGCGCCGGCGTCGCGGCCGGCGGCTTCACGGACCTGGGCGCCTCCGGGGCGCTGCTCGGCCTCGGCGCCGGGGTCTGCGCGCTCATCGGGCTGCGGGTGGCGAGCTACGACTACCCGTCCCGGTTCGTCCACATGACCGCCGGTGTCGCGCTGCCGCTGGCGGCCGCCGCGCCCGCCGTCTACCTGCTCGGCCGCGCCCTGGTCTGAGCCCGGTCCCGGCCGGGCCCGCCCGGCCCCGGGAACCAACCGGCCCCCTGACACGTCGATCTTCGTGTCGGGGGGCCGAGGACTTTCCACGCCGCTTTCCGGACCCGAAGACTTTCCATCCGAAGACCTTCCAGCCGAGGACTTCCTACCGGGGGGACCCACATCCCATGCGAGCACTGCGGATTCTGTTGATCCTGGCCGTGGTGCTGGGCGGGGTCCTCGTGGGGATCGACCGGCTGGCCGTGGCCTACGCCGAGTCGGAGGCGTCGAGCCGGGTGAAGCTGTCGGCCGCGGACAGCGAGTCGATCGACATCGACATCAAGGGCTTCCCCTTCCTCACCCAGGTCGCCGACAAGCGGTTCGACGAGGTCGACGTGAAGGCGACCGGCGTCCAGGCGACGGCGGGCTCCAAGCGCATCCGGGTCGGCGAACTGACCGCCGTCCTGCGGGACGTGACCGTCACCGGCGACTGGGCGGGCGCGAAGGCGGGCTCGGCGTCCGGTACCGCCCTCATCTCGTACGCGGACCTCACCGCCGCCGCGGCCGACCAGGACGCCACCGTCGCCTACGGCGGCAACGGCAAGGTGAAGGTGACCGGCGGCGTGAAGATCCTGGGCCGCACCCTGACCCGCACGGTCGTCTCCACGGTGACCGTCGTGGACGGCGGCACGATCCGCGTCCGCGCCGACGAGGTGCCCGGTGAAGGCATCCCGGGCGTCGAGGAACTGGTCCGCGCGCGCACCGACTTCGAGCGCCCGATCGGCATGATCGCCGGCATGAGGGTGGAGAAGGTCGAGCCCCGCCCCGACGGCCTGGCCGTGACCGTGACCGGCAAGGACGTCGTCCTGGCGGGCTGAATGCCCTCCCGAGCACCCCTCGGGTCACATACTGAGACACCGCTGTCCGATCCGCAGATGGAGAAGCGGACACCTGGGTACGGAGGCGTCCGGAGCCCCTCCGCGCGGTGATCACGTCTCGCATCTCGGACGATCGCGTCTCAAAATACGACACGCCGGTGACACGGCCGCCTGTCCGTCCCTACGATCGAGGGCATGAAGCGACAGGCGGATCTCACGAAGCGGCGGGCAGTGGACCTGTGCCGCGTCGCCGCCATGCTCTGTCGCTCCGTCTGAGCGGGACTCGCCACTCCCGTATTCCTCAGGCCCTCCCACCGAGGTCAGGGCCGCCCTGTGCAAGCCGTACGCACGTCTGCTGTCCGTACGCACGCGACGACGCGTACCGCATCACACCCCGCACCACCCGCACCACACCGCCGCACACTGCCCCGGAGGAGAACAACATGGCTCGCAGCGACGTACTGGTCGACGCGGACTGGGTCGAGGCCAACCTCGACAACCCGCAGGTCGCTCTCGTCGAGGTCGACGAGGACACCTCGGCCTACGAGAAGAACCACATCCGCAACGCCGTCCGGATCGACTGGACGCAGGACCTCCAGGACCCGGTCCGCCGCGACTTCATCGACCAGGAGGGCTTCGAGAAGCTCCTCTCGGCCAAGGGCATCGGCAACGACACCACGGTCGTCCTCTACGGCGGCAACAACAACTGGTTCGCCTCCTACGCCTACTGGTACTTCAAGCTCTACGGCCACCAGGACGTCAAGCTCCTCGACGGCGGCCGCAAGAAGTGGGAGCTCGACTCCCGCGACCTGGTCGACGGCTCCGAGATCCCGGCCCGCCCGGCCACCGAGTACAAGGCCAAGGCCCAGGACTCCTCGATCCGCGCCTTCCGCGACGACGTCGTGGCCGCGATCGGCGCCCAGAACCTGGTCGACGTCCGCTCGCCCGACGAGTTCTCCGGCAAGCTGCTCGCCCCGGCGCACCTCCCGCAGGAGCAGTCGCAGCGCCCCGGCCACGTGCCGAGCGCCCGCAACATCCCGTGGTCGAAGAACGCCAACGACGACGGCACCTTCAAGTCGGACGACGAGCTCAAGGCCCTCTACGAGGCCGAGCAGGTCGATCTGGCGAAGGACACCATCGCCTACTGCCGCATCGGTGAGCGCTCCGCGCTGACCTGGTTCGTCCTGCACGAGCTGCTCGAGGTCACGAACGTCAAGAACTACGACGGCTCGTGGACCGAGTACGGCTCCCTCGTCGGCGTGCCGATCGAGCTCGGCGCCAACAAGTAAGACCCCGGACCCTCCTCCCCTCCGGACCCCTCGACCGTAAGGACAGAACATCATGTGTGGAGCGCAGCCCGGCGGCCCCGACGCCTCGACGATCAAGCCCGGTGAGACCACCATCCAGGGCTTCGTGACCAAGGACGGCGAGCCCGTCACCGGTTACGTCCGCCTCCTGGACTCGACCGGCGAGTTCACGGCCGAGGTCCCGACCTCCGCCACCGGACAGTTCCGCTTCTACGCGGCCGAGGGCACCTGGACCGTCCGCGCCCTGGTCCCCGGCGGCACCGCCGACCGTCAGGTCGTCGCCCAGAAGGGTGGCCTGGCCGAGGTCGCCATCGCGGTCTGATCCGCGACTCCGAACGGCCGGAGGGCCGTGCCTCCTGGGGGGTTGGACGCCATTTCCAGGACTAGAGGCACGGCCCTCCGGTCTGTCCGCGTACGGCCTCCGGCCGTACGCTTGAGGTGTGTACGCACGGCGTCGGCACGTCTACTTCTGGATGATGGGTGCCTGCCTGGTCCTCTTCGTGGGCGCCTGGGCCGTCGTGCGCCTCTTCTCGATGCCCGTGGCCATCGGCATGTGCGTCGTCGCCATGGTCATCCCGCCCGTCGCCGCCATGGTCGCCAACCGGCGGGGCCCCGAGGACCGCTGGTGGGACGATCCGTCGGGGGATCCGAAGTCCGACGAGTGGTGGGACGAGCTCGACGGCAAGAAGCGCCGCGAGCGCTGAGCCGGCAGACGCGCGCCCGCCCGGTCAGCAGACCCGCGCCCGGTCAGTAGACGAGCGCCTGCGTCCCGTCGGCCATCGCCTCCTGGACGAAGACCTGCGCGCCGGCGATGCGGACGCCGTCGAGGACGTCCTGCTCGGTGATCTCCCTGCGGGCGGCGCACTGGGTGCAGAGCGTGACCCGCCCCGCCGCCAGGATCGACTCGATCAGGTCCGGCAGCGGCGCGGCGTGCGGAAGCTCGAACTCCGCCGCCCGGCCCGGCAGCGCGAACCACGACGACTCGCCCGTCAGCCAGAGCGAGACCTCCACCCCGCTCGCGACGGCGACGGCGGCCACCGTGAATGCCTGCGAGCAGCGTTCCGGGGCGTCGGCCCCTGCGGTCACCTTGATCACGAGCTTCTTCGCCATATGCCGAACTGTAATGCGCCCCCCTGCAACCTCATGCGCCCCTCGCGTGTCAGCTGGGTGCGCGGGGACGGAATCCGCGCTTCAGGTCTCGTGGGGGGACTCTTGAGCAACGAAGAAACCATCCCAAACCAGGGAACAGCGTCGCCACCCGAGCGTGAACCCGCTCCGGAAGCAGCACCTCCGGTCGCGAATCCGCCCGCCGCGCGCCCGCGCCGCCGGGTCCTGCGTACCGTCGGACTGATCGCGGTCGCCGCCGTCCTGGGGCTCGTCGGCGGCACGGCCGTGGGCTACGGCATCCAGGCCGACCGCGAACCGACCCCGCTGCCCGCGCTGAACCAGCCGGACCTCGTCCATCCGAAGCCGCTCCCCAAGGGGCAGGAGCCCGAGCCGCTCTCGGCGGCGGAGGACCGCCGGGTGAAGACGGACGGCGACCTGCGGAAGCTGCTGCTGCCGAAGCCGGCGGGGGCGAAGAAGGCGGACTTCGCCGCCGGCGACGGCTGGATGTCCGTGCCCGAGTTCGCCGCCGAGTTCAACGAGCCCGGCACGGCGCTGAGCTACCAGCTGGAGAACGGCATCCGGCGCGTCGTCACGACGTCCTGGATGACGGGGAAGTACCGGGCCACCGAGATCCGGCTCGTCCAGTACCGCTCGAACGACGGGCTCGGTGCGCGCGACCACACCGAGGACCAGCAGGACTACATGCCCGAGAAGAGGTACGCCGACAACGAGGGCGACCCGCTCAAGGGCTCCACGAACGGCCGCTACTACCTCTTCCCCGTGGAGCGGAAGGCCGGCTACCTGGACTTCTACGAGGCCAGGGCCTATTTCCACCGCGGCGACATCGCGGTGGAGATCTTCGTCGTCGACACCAAGAAGATCTCCAAGAACGACATCCGTTCGCTGGCCGAGCGACAGCTGGGGCGCCTGTGAGTGAGGACCGGAACACCGTGACCGACGAGGCCGTCGCGCCGAGGAAGCGCGGCCCGCGCCGTGTGCTGCTCGGCATCGTCCTGCCCGCCGTGCTCGTCCTCGGCGCGATCGGCGGCGGCGTCACGTACACCGCCGTCACCGTCTCCGCCGCGGACCGCACGGCACCGACCGACGTGTGGGCCGTGCCCCGCACGACCGTGAACGACGCGGACCCGGCCGACGGCGTCGAGCGCGGCAAGGCCACGACGCCCCTGAGCAAGCTGCTGCTGCCGGTGCCGTTCGGCTACGAGCTCGGCCCGGACCTGGAGCTGTACGGGAACGACGGCGAGCTCGGCGAGAAGGAGGCCGCCGCCCTCATGAAGCAGGAGGGCAAGGGCCTCACCGGCAAGAAGCGGCGCGAGTACGAGAAGGAGGTCGACCGCCTCGGCATCAAGGGGATCGCGGTCCGCTCCTTCGAGGACACGAGCACCGGCCGTGTCGTCTACGTCCACATCACGCGGATGAAGGACAAGAAGCAGATCAAGAGCATGTACAAGCTGCGGACGAAGGTCATGGAGTTCCTGGAGCTCCCCAAGGGACCGAAGGTGCCCGACCACAGGAACGCGACCTGCAGCCTGCTGCCCGAGGACAAGTCGCTGAGCAAGAAGGAGCGGGCCGAGCAGCTGGACGGCGTGATCTGCGTGGCGTACGACTCCGAGGTCCTCGTCTCGGTCTCCGCGTCCGGAGCCAAGCCGCTCGACAGGGCCGCCGTGGCGGACCTGCTGAAGCAGCAGCTCGACCACATCGAGTCCCCGGGGGAGTACGTATGACCACGCACAGCGAGACCGCGCCCGGCGAGACCGCCTCGCCCGCCGACGAGACCCCGCCCGCCGAGGCCGGGACGCAGGCCGTCGAGGCCGAGGCGTCCGCCGTCGAGGCCGACGCGTCCGTCATGGCGGCCGAGGTACCCGCCGTCGACGCCGAGGAGCCCGTCGTGGCGGCCGAGGCGTCCGTCGTCGTCGGCACCGCCCCGAAGAAGTCCCGGCGGCGGCTGTGGTGGGGCATCGCCCGGTGGACCACCGCCGTCCTCGTGTGCGGCGGCGTCGGGACCGGCGCCGCGCTGGGGATCACCGCCATGGAGCGCACGGACGTACCCGGTCTGGAAACCGAGCACGACGGCCGCTGGGACTACCCGAAGATCGCCCTTCCGGCCCTGCCGGAAGGCGTCCAGCGCCCCTACACGGGCGGCAACGACGGCGAGGTCCACCACGCGGACCTGCGCGGACTTCTGCTGCCCGCCCCCACGGGTGCCAGGACCGACCCGAAGCTGAACGGCGGCTGGGTCGGCCTCGACACCTATCTCGCGGAGCTCGACGCCGACGTCCGGGGCGAGGTGAGGGAAGCCGTCGCCGACTCGGCCCTGCGGCACATCGCCGCCCGCGGCTGGACGATGCCGGACGGCACCTCCACCCGCGTATACCTGCTGCAGTTCAACTCGGTCGGGTTCTCGGAGACGTTCAAGGACGACGTCCTGGGCGCCGGCACGGTCGGCGGCAAGCTGCCGGCCGGAGTGGAGGACGCGGAGCTGGACGACGCCACGACCGACATCCGGGTGCCGTACACCTCCGTGTACGCCTTCAAGGAGCAGAAGCCCTACGGCCCGGAGCAGACCCGGTGGGTGTACGTCCAGGCCGGTGACACGCTCGCGCTGGTCACCCAGTCCCGCAAGGGCGAGGCGCTGACCGTCCCGTTCCAGCAGACCGTCGCCCTCCAGACCCAGCTGCTGGGCTGATCGCCGGCGAGACCCACCTCACCGAGTGGGCCGGATCCCAGGCCACTAAGCTGGGGTCCGGCCCGTTCCGCCTTCACTGCTCAGTCGAGGAGCACCCTGTGATCGTTTTCTTCGAAGCTCTGCTGGTCCTGGTCTGCGTGGGCGTGCTCGCCTTCACCGGGCTGGCCGTGAAGAAGCTGTACCAGGGCCAGCGATAACCCTTCTCGCCAACCACTTCTAGAGAACGCCAGAGCTGCTCATGATCGAGATCCCGTCCGACCTCAACCCGGACCTCGTCCCCCTCGCGTTCCTGCTCGGCACGTGGGAGGGCGCGGGTGTCTCCGACTTCCCCGGCGCCGAGAAGTGCAACTTCGGCCAGTCCGTGACGTTCAGCCACGACGGCCGGGACTTCCTGGAGTACACGTCCCACGCGTGGGTCCTGGACAACGACGGCAACAAGGTCCGTCCGCTGGAGAGCGAGAGCGGCTACTGGCGGATCGACAAGGACCGCAAGGTCGAGATCGTCATGGTCCGTGACCAGGGCATCGTCGAGATCTGGTACGGCGAGCTCGCCGACCAGAAGCCGCAGATCGACCTGGTGACGGACGCCGTCGCCCGGACCGCGGCCTCGGGCCCGTACAGCGGCGGCAAGCGGCTCTACGGCTACGTGAAGAGCGACCTCATGTGGGTGGGCGAGAAGGCGACCCCCGAGGTCCCGCTCCGGCCGTACATGTCGGCCCACCTGAAGAAGGTCGTCACGCCGGAGGAGGTCGCGGAGATGGCCCGCAACCTGCCCGACATGCCGGACGACGGCATCGCGTTCTTCCGCTAGACACTGGGGGTGCGCGCCGCGCCCTCCTACACTGGGGGCGTGGTGAGCACCGACTGGAAGAGCGATCTGCGGCAGCGCGGCTATCGGCTGACGCCGCAGCGTCAGCTTGTCCTGGAGGCCGTCGACGCGCTGGAACACGCGACGCCCGACGACATCCTCGTCGAGGTCCGCAGGACCGCGTCCGGGGTGAACATCTCGACCGTCTACCGGACCCTGGAGCTCCTGGAGGAGCTCGGGCTGGTGAGCCACGCCCATCTGGGGCACGGGGCTCCGACGTACCACCTCGCCGACCGGCACCACCATCTCCACCTGGTCTGCCGGGACTGCTCCGAGGTGATCGAGGCGGACGTGGAGGTGGCCGCCGAGTTCACCGGGAAGCTCCGCGCGACCTTCGGGTTCGAGACGGACATGAAGCACTTCGCGATCTTCGGCAGGTGCGCGGACTGCGCCCGGAAGGCCGCGGACGCGGAGTCGTAGGCTTGCTGTCATGCAGCGACCTTCAACGACCAGCCCTCTGCTGTCCCTGCCCGGAGCCGTCGCCGCCGAAGGCCGCGACGAAGGTGTCGCCGCGCACTACGGCGACCTGTTCCGCGAGCAGCGCGCCCTCGCCGAAGGCGGCGGCTTCGTCGACCTCTCCCACCGCGGTGTCATCGCCGTCACCGGTGCCGACCGGCTGAGCTGGCTGCACCTGCTGGTCACCCAGTTCATGACCGACCTGCCGGTCGGGCGGGCCACCGAGGCGCTGATCCTGTCCGCGAACGGGCACATCGAGCACGCCCTGTACCTCGTCGACGACGGCGAGACGGTGTGGGCGCACGTCGAGCCGGGGACGCGGGAGGAGCTCGTCGCGTACCTGGAGTCGATGAAGTTCTTCTACCGGGTGGAGGTCGCCGACCGTACGGACGACATCGCGGTCGTCCACCTCCCGGCCGGTTCCATCGCCGAGGTGCCCGAGGGCGTCGTCGTACGGGAGACCCCGCACGGCCGGGACCTGTTCCTGCCCCGCGCCGACCTGGAGTCCTTCGCGGCCTCGCACGGGCCGGCCGCCGGCATCCTCGCGTACGAGGCGCTGCGGGTCGAGGCGCACCGGCCCCGGCTGGGCTTCGAGACCGATCACCGGACCATTCCGCACGAGGTCGGCCTGATCGGCAGCGCCGTCCACCTCCAGAAGGGCTGCTACCGGGGCCAGGAGACCGTCGCCCGGGTGCAGAACCTGGGGAAGCCGCCGCGCCGCCTGGTCTTCCTGCACCTGGACGGCAGCGACGTGCTGCTGCCGTCGCACGGCACGCCGCTCCGGCTCGCGGCCGACGGCGAGGAGGGCCGGCAGCTCGGCTTCGTGACGACCGCCGTCCGCCACCACGAGCTCGGGCCGATCGCCCTGGCCCTGGTGAAGCGCAACGTGCCGGTGGACGCCCCGCTGATCGCCGGGACGACGGCGGCGGCCCAGGAGACCGTCGTAGAGCCGTAGAGCCGTAGGGCTTGTAGGGCTGTAGAGCCGTAGCCGTAGCCGTAGTCGCAGGTCGGCGTGGGGCCCGGGGGTCACACGTCGATCAGCACCGTGAACGGGCCGTGGTTCGTGAGCGAGACGCGCATGTCCGCTCCGAAGCGGCCCGTCTCCACGTGCGCGCCCAGTTCCCGCAGCCGGGCGACCACCTCGTCGACGAGGGGTTCGGCGACGGGGCCGGGCGCGGCCGCGTTCCAGGTGGGGCGGCGGCCCTTCCGGGCGTCTCCGTAGAGCGTGAACTGGGAGATGACGAGGAGCGGCGCGTTCACGTCGGAGCACGACTTCTCGCCGTCGAGTACCCGGACGGACCAGAGCTTTCTGGCCAATTGGGCGGCCTTCTCCGGGGTGTCGTCGTGGGTCACCCCGACCAGCACACACAGCCCCTCGCCGGTGATCTCACCGACGGTCTCCCCTGCGACGACGACACTCGCGCCGTCGACCCTCTGCACCACTGCTCGCATGCGCACCAACCTACCGAGCGACCCCCGGCCCGCGGGACGAGGGGCCGAACAGGTGCAGAGCGCCTGCACGCGCGCGTGCAGGAGTGGCACCATGCGGGGGAGGCGGTGCGGCTCCGCACCGGTCGAGGGGACGATTCTCATGAGTGCACCTGGCACCGGGCCGACGCCGTCCGGCCCCGTACCGCTGATCCGCTCCGGAACCCCGGGCGGAGGACCGGGCGGAGGCCCCGTGACGCGCCCACCCGTGCAGCGGACCGCCGAGCCCGCCCTGCCGGACCGGACACAGCCGGACCTCGGGGCGCTGCGGCTGCCCGAGCTGCGCACGCTGCGCCGGGAGGCGCAGAGCGACGAGGCCGACCTGAGTTACGTACGGCGGATGCTCCAGGGCCGGATCGACATCCTGCGGGCCGAGCTGGCACGGCGGACCGACCCGGAGTCCCCGGTCCTCGACCGGCTCTCCGAGATCCTCGCGGACGTGCCGTCGCGGCACCGCAGCTCGGCCCGGCACGTGACGCTGTCGACGCCGCGCGGCGAGGAGTACCGCCGGCTCGCGGCCGAGATGCTGTCGGAGGTCGAGCTGTCGGACCTGACGGCCCGGACGGACGACGAGCTGCACGCGGCGATGGGCCGGCTCGCCGGGTACGAACAGCAGGTCTCGCGCCGCCGCCAGCACCTCCAGCGGACGGCCGACGACTGCAGCGCGGAGATCGCCCGCCGCTACCGGGACGGCGAGGCCCAGGTCGACGACCTGCTGGCCTGAGCCCCGCTTTCCGGCGGGGAAAACCGGGGTGCGGGCGCGCCGGGGCCGTGCGTAGGGTCGGAGGATGAGTGTCGACGTACGCACGGTGACGGAGTCCGAGTTCCCCGACTGGCAGCGGGCCCTGCGCACCGGGTTCCTGCGGACGCCGGTCGTGTCGGACGCGGAGGTCGCGGACCGGCTCGCGCACGCGGACCTCGGGCGGACGCTCGGGGCCTTCGACCGGGACCGGATCGTCGCCACCTTCCGGTCGTTCCGGCAGGAGGTCAGCACGGTCGGCGGCGGCAGTCTCACGGCCGACGCGATCACCCAGGTCACCGTCTCGCCGACGCACCGCAGGCGCGGGCTCCTCAGCCGGATGATGGCCGAGGACCTCGCCGCCGCGAAGGAGCGCGGGGACGCGATCGCGACCCTGATCGCCGCCGAGTACCCGATCTACGGGCGGTACGGCTTCGGCCCGGCCAGCTGGACCGCCGAGTGGAGCGTGGACGTGGGCCGGACCGGTCTCGATCCGCGCCGCTCGGGCCGCCCGGAGGACGGCGGCCGGATCGATCTGACGGACGGCGACGAGATCCGCAAGACCGGCCCCGAGGTGCACCGGCGGCTCGCGGGCGTCCGCGCCGGGGTGACGAACCGCGATACGCGCGGCTGGGAGATCGGCACCGGCCTCGGCCATCAGAGCGAGCCGTGGCGGGAGCCGTACTACGCGATGTACCGGGCGGAGTCCGGCGAGGTCGAGGGGTACGTCGCGTACACCGCCGACGACAAGTGGAACGACGCCAAGCAGCCGGTGAACACGGCGACGGTACGGGACCTGATCGCGGTCACCCCGGCCGCCGAGCGCGCCCTGTGGCACTACCTCTGCTCGATCGACTGGATCGCCACGGTCCGCTCCGGCCACCGGGCGCCGGACGACCCGCTGCCGCTGCTGCTGCCGGACCCGCGCGCGGCGACGACGCTGACGTACGCGGACATGCTGTGGGTCCGGGCCCTGGACGCCGTCCGGGTCCTGGAGAGCCGGACGTATCCGGTGGAGGACGGCCTCGTCCTGGAGGTGCGGGACGCCGACGGCCTGGCCGGCGGGCGGTTCCGGCTGGACGCGTCGCCGGCGGGCGTGTCGTGCGTCCGTACCTCCGCGTCGGCCGATCTCGCCTTCGACGTGGCGGAGTTGGCCACGCTCGCGTTCGGTGACGAGTCGGCGGTACGGCTGGCCCGGCTCGGGCGCGTCGAGGAGTCGACGGCGGGCGCCGCGGCCCGCGCGGGCCTGCTGTTCCGTACGCCGCTGCGGCCGTTCTCGCCCGACATCTTCTGACCCCGGGTCACGGCGCGGCCGGTCGCCCGTACAGCGCGGTGAGTTCGGCGCCGATACGGGCGAGGGCGGTGCGTGCCTCGGGCGGGTCGTGGAGCTCCACGCGGCCGCCGAGACCGGCGAGCCGGGCGGCGACCACCTCGGGGGAGGGGCCGTCGGCCTCGATGGCCGTCCAGCCGTCCGGGGTGCGTTCGCCGTACCGTATCCGCCCGCCCAGCAGGCCCTCCAGGACCGGTTCGGTGCCGGGGGCGACCCGTCCCCGTACCGTCGCGGCGACCAGCCGGTCCTCCATGCGGGCGGCCAGCGTGCGCCAGACGGCGGCGAGGTCGAAACCCTCGGGCCGTACGACGGGGGCGCCGGTCTCGGTGACGGAGGTGACGCGGCCGACGCGGAAGGTGCGCAGGCCCCGGTCGGTGTCGGCGACGAGGTAGCGGACCCCGGCCTTCGCGGCGATCCCGAGCGGCCGGACGGTCCGTTCGTGCGGGTCCCGGCCGGGCCGGGCGTACCCGATCCTGACCTCCCTGGCCTCGACCACCGCACGCTGGAGCGGGGCGAGCCGGGCCTCTTCCGTCTCCGTCCCCGTCCAGTCCGTGCCGTCGGAGATCCCGGCGCGGGCGGCGGCCTCGGCGCCTTCCCGGAGGGGTGAGGGGAGGGCCCGGACGAGTTTGCGCAGGGCGGTCCTGGTCTGCGGGCTCGCGCCGGCGTCGGGACCGGTCAGGAGGAACAGCTCGCGGATCTCGGGGGCCGTCAGGCCGGTGAGGTCGGTGCGGGCGCCGCCGACGAGCGACCAGCCGCCGCCCTGGCCGGCCTGCGAATAGACCGGGACCCCGGCGCTCGCGAGCGCTTCGAGGTCCCGGCGGGCGGTCCGTTCGGACACGTCCAGTTCGGCGGCGAGTTCGGCGGCGGTGACCCGCTGCCGGGTCTGGAGGAAGAGCAGGGCGGCGACGAGTCGGTCGGCTCTCATGCCGCCATTGTCGGGGACTCCGGCGCGTGGTCGGGGCGGCGGCGCAGGACGGTGAAGGCGAGGGCCAGGGCGGCCAGCAGGAGTCCGGCGCCGACGGCGAAGGCGAGGTGGTAGCCGCCGGTGAGGGCTTCGGCGGCGGGGCGGCCGGCCTCGGTGAGGGACTCGGTGCGGCCGGCGGCCAGGGTGGAGAGGACCGCGACGCCGAGGGCCATGCCGATCTGCTGCGTGGTGTTGAACAGGCCGGAGGCGAGGCCCGCGTCGGCCTCCTCGGCGCCCGACATGGCGAGCGAGGTGAGGGCCGGGAGCGCCAGCCCGAAGCCGGCGGCCAGCAGCATCACGGGCAGCAGGTCGGTGGCGTAGGAGGCGTGGACGGGGACGCGGGCCAGCAGGCCGAGGACGCCGACGAGCAGCAGGAGGCCGGTGAGCAGGACGGTCCGCTCGCCGAAGCGGGCGATGAGGCGGGCCGAGACGCCGAGGGAGACGACGCCGATGACGGCGGCCGCGGGCAGCATCGCGAGGCCGGTCTCGGCTGCTCCGTAGCCGAGGACCTTCTGCAGGTAGAGCGCGACGAGGATCTGGAAGGAGAAGAGCGCGGCGACCATCAGCATCTGGACGGCGTTCGCGCCGGCGACGCTGCGCGAGCGGAGGATCCGCAGGGGCATGAGCGGGTTCGCCGTCTTCGCCTGGCGGACGAGGAAGCCGGCCAGCAGGGCGAGGGCGAGGCCGCCGAGGCCGAGGGTGTGCGCCGAACCGGCCCCGTACTCCTCGATCCTGACGACCGCGTAGATGCCGGTCGTCAGGCCGGAGGTGACGAGCAGCGCGCCGATGACGTCGGCGCCGCCGCCGGCCCTCAGGCCGGTGCCGCGGTCGCCGGGGAGCGCGCGGACGGCGACGAGGAGGGTCGCGAGGCCGATCGGCAGGTTGATGAAGAAGATCCAGTTCCAGGTGAGGGCGTCGGTGAGGACGCCGCCCAGGACCTGTCCGATGGAGGCGCCCGCGGCGCCGGTGAAGCTGAACACCGCGATGGCCCTGGCGCGTTCGCGGGGTGCCGTGAACAGCGTGACGAGGATGCCGAGGCCGACCGCCGAGGACATCGCGCTGCCGACGCCCTGGAGGAAGCGGGCGGCGATGAGGACGCCGGGGTCGGCGGCGACTCCGGCGAGGAGCGAGGCGGCGGTGAAGATCCCGGTGCCCGCGAGGAACATCCGCTTGCGGCCGATCAGGTCGCCGAGGCGGCCGGCGAGGAGGAGCAGCGCGCCGAACGCGATGAGGTAGGCGTTCACCACCCAGCTGAGGCCGACCGGCGTGAAGCCGAGGTCGCTCTGGATCGCGGGCATCGCGACCGTGACGATGCTGCCGTCGAGGATCGTCATCAGCATGCCGGTGGCGAGGACGCCGAGGGCGAGCCCGCGCGAGGTGCGGGCGGGGGTGGGGACGGTGGCGGTGGCGGTGGAGATGCGGGTGCTGGCAGGCGTGGGCATGGGTCTCTCCTGTCCGGGGGAGGCAACAAGAGAGACGTTAGCAGATGGTTTTGTTGCAGACTATTTTTTACGGGAGGAGTTGTGGGACGTGGGGGTGCCGGGGCTCTGGGGGCTCTTTTTGGTGCGGGCGGTGCGGCTGGTGTGGCTGGTGTGGCCGGCGTGGCGCCCTCGCGTCGGCCTCAGCCGCGCTGCCGTGCCCGGCGGGCGGGCCGCGGGCTCTCGACGGGGGTCTCCAGGTGCCCGGTCGCCAGGCGGTTCAGCGCCCGGACGAGGACCGCCCGCTCCTCCTCGGGCAGCGAGCCGAGGGCGCTCTCGTGCACGCCGTCGACGATCCGGCGGCTCTGCTGCGCCACCTTCGCCCCCTCCTCCGTCACGGCGATGATCCGCGCCCGCCGGTCCGTGCTGGACGGCCGCCGCTCGGCCAGCCCCGCCTTCTCCAGCGCGTCGACCGTCACCACCATCGTGGTCTTGTCCATGTCCCCGATCTCCGCTAGCTGCGCCTGCGTCCGCTCCTCCTCCAGCGCGTGCACGAGTACGCAGTGCATGCGCGCGGTCAGTCCGATCTCCCCCAGCTCCGCCGCCATCCGCGTCCGCAGGACGTGACTGGTGTGGTCGAGGAGGTAGGAGAGGTCGGGCTCGGTCGGGGTGGGCGCCATGGCGGTCATGCCTGCCAGGGTAACGAGATTCGATCCGTCGCGGATTATCGAGAAGCGGACGAGCGGCGCGGGCAGGCGGCGAGGATGGAGGCATGACGCCCCACGCGTACGAGACCCCACAGGCGTACGAGACGGCACAGGCGTACGAGGGGAAGGGGGCCGGCGGCGGCCCGGGAGTCGACGCCCCGCGGGCACTGCTCTTCCTGGACGTGGACGGGCCGCTGATCCCGTTCGGCACGCGCGACGGCGCCGACCCGGCGTACCCGACCTTCCCGCCGGCGCCGCCCGCGTCGGTGAGTCCGCTCCTCGCGCGGCTCGATCCCGCGCAGGGGCCGCGGCTCGCGGCGCTGCCGTACGCACTCGTGTGGGCGACCACCTGGGAGGCGGACGCGAACGCCTGGGTCGCGCCCCGCCTCGGGCTGCCCGAGCTGCCGGTCGTGCCCTGGACGGACGGCCCCGGGGCGCCGGGGGTGCACTGGAAGGCCCCGGCTCTGGTGGCGTGGGCCGCGGGGCGGCCGTTCGCCTGGGTGGACGACGAGATCGGGGCGGCGGACCGGGCCTGGGTCGCCGCGCACCACGCCGGGGAGGCGCTCCTGCACCGGGTGGATGCCCGGCGGGGGCTCGGGAGCGAGGACTTCGCGGCGCTCGCCGCGTGGGTGCGGTGAGCGCCGGAGAAGGCCGTGCGGGGCCCGGGGGTCAGGACTTGCGGGGCTGGGTGAAGCGGACCATGTTGCCGGAGGGGTCGCGGAAGGCGCAGTCGCGGACGCCGTAGGGCTGGTCGACGGGCTCCTGGAGGACCTCGCCGCCGGCGGCGCGGATGTTCTCGAAGGTGGTGTCGACGTCGTCGGTCGCGAAGATCACGCCGCGCAGCATGCCCTTGGCCAGCAGTTCGGCGACGGCCTGGCGGTCGGCGGGGGAGGCGTTGGGGTCGGCGAGCGGGGGTTCGAGGACGATCTCGACGTCCGGCTGGTCGGGGGAGCCGACCGTGACCCAGCGCATGCCTTCGAACCCGACGTCGTTGCGGACCTCCAGGCCGAGGGCGTCGCGGTAGAAGGCGAGCGACTTGTCGTGGTCGTCGACGGCGATGAAGCACTGCGAGAGTTTGACGTTCATGACGTCGACGCTAAAACGCGGCGGTGGATTCCGCTTCTTTGATCCTGACCGGTTCTCGATGTCCGGCCGAATCTCGATGTCCGGCCGGCTCGCCGTTCCCGGCGGGTGCGCGGTGCCGGGCCGGACGGGTGAGGATCTTGGCGACGCACGCCGGGATCACGGCGCCCGTCTCGTGGCGGCGGGCCCGGTAGGCGCTCGGGGTCTCGCCGACCAGCTCGGTGAAGCGCGAGCTGAACGACCCGAGCGAGGTGCACCCGACCGCGAAGCAGACCTCCGTCACGCTCAGGTCGCCCCGCCGCAGCAGCGCCTTCGCCCGTTCCACCCTGCGGGTCATCAGATAGCTGTACGGTGTCTCGCCGTACGCGGCGCGGAAGCTGCGCGTGAAGTGCCCGGTCGACATCAGGGCGCCCTTGGCCAGCGCCGGGACGTCCAGGGGCGACGCGTACTCACGGTCCATCGTGTCCCGCGCACGCCGCAGCCGAACCAGGTCCTCAAGGATCACTCCACCAGCATCGCACGGTGCCGCCGGACGGCCTGTGACGCGTACGGGTGGCGCACGGACGGGCCCCGGGGTCCGGGGATACTTGAACGGAACCTGGAGGTACGAATGACGGTCTTCGAGCAGGACGGCATCTTCAGCGCCAAGGAAGACGGCCCGAGGTCGATCGTTCGGAACTCGATCCCCGCGGTGGCAGCGCTGGAGACGGCTTTCCCTGCCGGGGTCGTGTCGGCCGCGGCCGAGCGGGAGTCCTGGCGCAAGGAGGTGCACCGGCCGGCCACGCACACGCACAAGTGGTGGGCGCAGCGGCTTGGCTCCGTCTTCCGCGGGATCCTGGCCGCAGCTGTCGCCCAGGACGAACAGGATGCCGTCGAGTGCTACAGCAATGCGCTTCGGCTCGATGGTCTTACTGTCTGCGATCCCTTTGCCGGCTCCGGGACGACGCTGGCCGAGGCGGCAAAGCTCGGTGCACGAGTGATCGGCAGGGACATCAACCCGGTGGCGACGCTGGTTCAGCGGCAGGCGCTGGCTCCTTGGGATCGTGCTCGACTGGACCATGCGTTCAAGCGGGTGGAGTCTCAGGTCCGCTCTGAAATCGACCAGTTGCACAGGGACGAGCGTGGTCGGCCCGTCCTCTACTACTTCTGGGTCGCCCTCGCCCAGTGTCCCCAATGCTCTCCCGACGCGCCGCCCGTAGAGCTGTTCAGCCGGTACGTCTTCGCTCAGCACGCCTATCCGAAGAAATATCCGGCAAGCAAGGCGACATGCCCGCACTGTCACGCCATCGCCATCGTCGATGTAGTCAAAGACAAGCAGTTGACATGTCCTGCCTGCAGCCAGGTATCGGACCTCGCCGGCCCGGTCAACCGCGCGACCATGACGTGCGCTCAGGGCCACACGGCTAAGGTCATCGACGCTTTGGGGGAGCGGCCTCCGCGGCTCCGCATGTACGCGAAGCAAGTGCTTGCCGCGGACGGATCGCGGCAGTACGAACCTGTCGACGATTTCGACCTCGAGCTTTACGCGACGGCCGAGAAGCTGCTGGAGGAACGAGGCGAGGACCTCGTACTGCCGACCGGTGCGCTGGACGACGGGTACAACACCCGGCAGGCGATCCGTTGGAATTATCGCGAGTGGCGCCAGTTCTTCAACGCTCGCCAGCTCTACAGTCTTGGGTTGCTCGGCAAGGCTATCCGCGACCTTGATCCCGGACCGGAACGCGAGGCCCTGGCCGCGCTCTTTTCCGGCGTACTGGAATTCAATAACCTCTTCTGTTCGTTCAAGGGGGAAGGAACCGGTGCCGTCCGGCACATGTTCTCCCACCATGCCCTAAAGCCCGAACGGACTCCGCTCGAAGCGCATCCCTGGGGTACTCCCGCATCCTCCGGCGCCTTCTCGACGCTTTATCAGTCTCGCATCATCCGTGCCTGGGAGTACAAGCGCGCTCCGCATGACCTCGTGCCTGTGGGCGATAAAGCGGAGCGCGTCTTCGGACTTTCGCAGTCCCTTTCGCTGGAAATCGGTGACGCTGAGTCCTTCGAGCAGGGGCGCACGAGTGCGTACGTCCACAGTGGGTCATCGGCATCCTTTGATCTCCCGGATGCGTCAGTGGACATGGTCATCACCGACCCGCCGTTCATGGACAATGTCCACTACAGCGAACTCGCCGACTTCTTCCACGCGTGGCTCCGGCAGCTCCGCCCGTTCGATGGCTATCCGGCAGACGCCGTCACCACACGCCATGCAGAGGAAGTTCAATCCGCGGATCCCGCCGAGTTCGGCCATGCCCTTGCCGCTGTATGGAAGGAGTGTGCCCGACTCCTCAAGCCGAACGGTCTGCTCGCGTTCACTTTCCATCAGGCTCGCATCGCGGGATGGGTTGAGCTGGTCAGGGCATTGGAGAACGCCGGGCTGGTCATTACCGCTGTGCAGCCCGTCAAGGCGGAAATGAGCACGAGCACCATCAAGTCAAGCGCCGCCGACCCGTCGAACCTGGATTCGATCGTGGTGTGCCGGCTGATCGGACACATCGGGCCCGAGGGGCGTTCGGTCGAAGCGGTGAGGGAGCGTGCCGTCATCGCGCTGCGTGAGTGCCAGGAGGGCGGCGTCAAGGTCGGGTACGCGGACGTCGAATCCGTGGTGAGGGGCTCTGTCCTCGCGCTGCACACCGTTCCCGGCAACTCGCTGTCTGTTGACGAGCTGATGGCGAAGGCCGGAGAGGCGGTCACGGCAGCTGCCGCCGCCCTCGGCGTGCGCTCTAATCGAGCGTGAGTGTGCGCAGGTCGATTTCGAACCGGCCCCGCTGAGCTGTCTCCTCCTTTCGCTTCGCCGGCTGCGGGAAGGGGTCGTGGGCGGTCTCCTCGACCGGGGGCGACAGCTTGGCGAGCCGGTAGCAATGGAAGAGTTCAACGACCCCTGGCGAGATGGTTCGGGTCATGTCGCGTACATGGGTGAGGGGTTGATCCTTTGCGAGGTCGCTGCGCTCGCTGATGAGGGTTGCCGCGCCGAGTGTCCATTCCCAGCCGAGCGGGTTGGAGAAGAGCAGCATCGGTCGCACCCGGTTTGCTCCGTCACCGTAGGTCCCGAGTCCGATCTGCTTGCTCCGCCTTCCTGTGACGCGGTCGTAGAGATCTACGTCTTTGTTCAGGACGGCTCCGGCCACCAGGGCCATCGAATGCACGCGGACCGCGCCGCCCTCCTCGCTTCCTTCGAGAGCGACGAACAGGTAGAAGCCGGGGATGCGGATTTCGTTGCCGTCCTCGGCGTACACACGCACGGTCGCGCAGGGTGGGGTGCTGTTGTAGTCCAGACCTGTGGAACGGGCGGGCTTCCCATTCCTGCCAAGGTCGACCTTCTTCACCTCGAGGCCGAAGATCGCTCTGGGGTCGTAGTCGACCCCGCCTGCCTTCAGGAGCTCGTACTCCTCGGGTCTCGCGATGACAGCGTCAGGGCTGACCAGGGGTTTGTCCGCCCGGAGGACGAGCACCTCCTGCGGCAACCGCTCGCGGAGCAGATCGGTGACGTACTCGTCGAACGGGTCGTCCTGGGTGTTCCGCTTGTCGCGCAGCCGGAAGGGAACCGAACGTCCCCGATCATCGAAGAACGCCTCCGAGAGGATCGTGAAGGCCATGGCCGGCAGGTCTCCGGGGCGGACCCGGTCGTTCGCGTCAGAGCTCATGGCGCCAGAGGTAGCACACGGGTGCGCCGCACCGCAGGGTGATGATCGGGATGCCGCACACGGCCGTGGGCGCGACTCGATGACACTATTGCAAGCATGTGCTTGCAATAGTTAGCAGGAGCTGGCAGGGTTCGGAGCATGGCATCGCTCAACGTCGGCAATCTCGGTGAGTACCTCCGCGAGCAGCGGCGGACTGCTCAGCTGTCCCTGCGGCAGCTCGCCGAGGCGGCCGGGGTGTCGAACCCGTACCTGAGCCAGATCGAGCGGGGGCTGCGGAAGCCCAGCGCCGAGGTGCTCCAGCAGGTCGCGAAGGCGCTGCGGATCTCCGCCGAGACGCTCTATGTGCGGGCGGGGATCCTCGACGAGAAGGAGCGGGAGGAGCTGGAGACGCGGGCCGTCATCCTGGCCGATCCCTCGATCAACGAGCGGCAGAAGCAGGTGCTGCTCCAGATCTACGACTCGTTCCGCAAGGAGAACGCCGCCGAGGCCGCCGCGGCGGCGGCCGCCGAGAAGGCAGCCGCAGAGAAGGCCGAGAAGGCCGCCGCGTCGGCAGCGGCCGCGCCCGATGCCGAACCGACTCCGAGCTAGTACGTCACACCGGGAGGAACCACCAGCATGGCCATCATCGACGAACTGCGTACCCCTCTCTTCTTCGCCGCCGGCACCGCCGACCTCGTCGCGCAGCAGGCCAAGAAGGTTCCCGGCCTGATCGAGCAGCTCGCCGCCGAGGCGCCCGCCCGCATCGAGGCCGTACGGAAGACCGACCCGAAGGCCGTGCAGGAGAAGGTGTCCGCGCAGGCCAAGGGGGCCCAGGCCACCGTGCAGTCGAAGCTCGCCGAGGTCGTCGGCGGTCTCGACACGGACTTCAAGAAGCTCGGTGAGACCGCCCAGGACCTCGCCCTGCGCGGGGTCGGCGTCGCCGCCGAGTACGCCGTGAAGGCGCGCGAGAAGTACGAGGAGGTCGCCGCGCACGGCGAGGAGGCCGTCAAGGCGTGGCGCGGCGAGGCCGCCGAGGAGATCGTCGAGATCGCCGTCGTCGTCGAGCCGGACACCGAGGCGAAGGCCGAGCCGGAGACCGCCGCGGCGGCTCCGGGCGCCGGGACCGAGGCCCCCGACGCCGAGCCGGAGACCGGCGCCGCGCCCGAGGCCAAGAAGACTTCCGCCAAGCGGACCACCACCCGCAAGGCCCCCGCCAAGAAGGTCGCCGCCGAGACGGAGTAAGGGCCGGGCACCAATACGGGTACCCGGGGCGTTGTACCGGGTACCTTGACCGCGAGGCGCTCTCTCCACATCTCCACTAGGCGGTGCTCAGCATGTTGCGCGCGGGATTCGACTCCCTACTCTCCCTGGTGATCTTCCTGGTCTTCACCGGCTTCGCCGTCGCCGCGCTCGTCTTCGCCGCGATGGCGCGCGAGGACGCCTACCGCGCAGCCGAGAAGCAGACGAAGAAGTTCTGGCTGATCATCCTGGGGATCAACCTCGTCCTGAACCTGCTGCTGCCGATGCTGTTCCTGCAGATCGCCGGGCTGATCGCCGCCATCGTGTTCATGGTGGACGTGCGCCCCGCGCTCGCGCAGGTCTCCGGCGGAGGCCGGGGCCGCCGGGGCGGCGGCTCCAGCAGCGACGGGCCGTACGGCCCCTACAACGGCGGCCGCTAGCCGCCCGCCGACGGAAGACGCGACAGGGCCCGGGGGCTTAACCCCGGGTCCTGTCCCTTTCCAGGGCCAGGACGGCGACGTCGTCGGTCAGCTCGCCGCCGTTGAGCGACCGGACCTCCGTGACGGCCGCCTCCAGGAGCTCCTCGCCGCGCAGGCCCGAGGCCAGCTGCCGGTTGATCATCGCGACCATGCCGTCCTGGCCGAGGCGGGGCGAGCCGGGGCCGTCCGAGCGGCCCTCGATGAGGCCGTCGGTGTACATGAGGAGGCTCCACGACCCGCCCAGCTCCACCTGGCGGCGCGGCCAGCGGGCACGCGACAGCAGTCCGAGGGCCGGGCCGCCGTCCTCGTACGGGAGCAGCCGGGCCACCCTGCCCTGGCGGGCGATCAGGGGGGACGGGTGGCCGGCCAGGCAGAGGCCGGCCCGGCGCCCGTCGGGCGCGATGTCGACGGTGCAGAGGGTCGCGAAGATCTCCTCGCTCTCCCGCTCGTGCTCCAGGACCTGCTGCATCGTCGAGAGCAGTTCGTCGCCGCACAGGCCCGCGAAGGTCAGGGCCCGCCAGGCGATCCGCAGCTCGACCCCGAGCGCGGCCTCGTCGGGGCCGTGCCCGCAGACGTCGCCGATCATGGCGTGGACGGTGCCGTCGGGCGTGCGCACGACGTCGTAGAAGTCGCCGCCGAGCAGCGCGCGGGAGCGGCCGGGCCGGTAGTGGGCCGCGAACCGCAGGTCGGAGCCCTCCAGGAGCGGGGTGGGCAGCAGTCCGCGTTCCAGGCGGGCGTTCTCCTGGGCGCGGAGGCGGGACTCGGCCAGCTTCACCTGCACGGCGTCGGCGCGCTTGCGCTCGACCGCGTACCGGATGGCCCTGCTGAGCAGCCGGCCGTCGAGCTCCTCGCGGAAGAGGTGGTCCTGGGCGCCGACCCGGACCGCCTCGGCCGCGAGTTCCGCGTCCGCCGACGCCGCGAGGGCGAGGACGGCGTGGCGCGGGGCGAGGCGCAGGATGTGGCGCAGGGGTGCGAGCGGGTCGTCGCCGGCCGCGGCCCTGGGGCCGGGCAGGGAGAGGTCGACGAGGACGCAGTGGACGTCGTCGGTGAGGAGCCGCTCGGCCTCGGTGAGGTTGCGGGCGGTACGGATGCGGACCCGGGTGCCGGCGGCGTCCGCCGCGTCGAGCAGTTCGGGTACGGCGAGGGCACCCGCCGGGTCGTCCTCGACGACCAGGAGGGTCAGATCGGTGCGCTCGGTGCGATCGGCGCCTGTGGCGGTGACTGTGCCTGTCATAGCGGTGGCGTCCATAGGGGTTGCCTCGCCTGGTCCCGCAGCTGCAGAGACGATTCTCTGACGCGGTAGCGATACGGGCATCGGTCCGGGTTTCCTTCCCTCCCCCCGAGGGTGCGCAGGGCGCCGGGTGGCGTCCCGCCCGTCCCGGACCCTAGCGGTAGGGCGGTGCGCAGCGGAATGGTGATCAGCGTGTGAGCGGCCGCGGCGTCGTTGGCATATGCCGCGGAAGGGGAGGTACTTGCCCCCGCGGGCCGCTCGGAAGGCCCCGTGGGCAATGAGAAACGTCACGCCACCCCGGGCCCGCCCGCCGCGGGGCGCCGCGGGGACTCCGTCACGTCGGGCCGGCGCCCCTGCCGCAGGGAGCGGGTGGCTTCCGTCAGGTCGGGCGGGCGGTTTCCGCCAGGGCGGGCCGGCGGCCCCGTCACGTCCGGCGGGTGGCCGGTCACGTCGGAGGGGTGGACCCCGTCACGTCGGGCGGGAGGCCCCGTCACCTCCGGCGGGTGGACCCCGTCACGTCGGGCGGGTGGACCCCGTCACGTCGGGCGGACGACGCCCAGGATCTCCATGGAGCCGGCCCCCGCGATGGTCACGTTCCGCCCGGGGCGCGGCGCGTGGACGATCGCCCCGTTCCCGACGTACATGCCGATGTGGCTCGCGTCCTTGAAGTAGACGATGAGGTCGCCCGGCCGCATGTCCTTGATGTCCACGCGCGGGAGGAGCCGCCACTGCTCCTGCGAGGTGCGCGGGATGCCGAGGCCGGCCGCGCCCCAGGCGCTCTGGGTGAGCCCGGAGCAGTCGAAGGTGCTCGGGCCCTCGGCGCCCCACTCGTACGGCTTGCCGATCTGGGCCGTCGCGAACTCGACGGCCTTCCGGGCCTCGGGCGTCGTCCCGGCCTTCAGGCCGGCGAGGACGCCGGTGCCGAGCCAGGTCGTCTGGGCGCGGTACTGCGCCAGCTCCTCCAGCCGCCGCAGCCGCTCCCGCTCCTCGGCGGCGAGCTCGGACTCCAGCTTCTTGGCCGCGGCGATCTTGTCGGTGATCTCCTTCTTCGCCTTGGCCTGCCGGACGCGGTTCGCCTCCAGCTTGGTCCAGTTCGTGCCGGCGTCCTTGGCGTAGACGTCCAACTGGGCCTGGGTGCGGTTCATTTCGCCCAGGAGGTCCGTGGTGGCCTTCGCTCCGGCCTTGAGCCGGCCGGCGGTGTCGAGGAAGAGCTGCGGGTCATTGGTGAGGACGAGCTGTGCGCCGTCCGGGAGCCCGCCGTTGCGGTACTGGGCGCGGGCGGCGGCACCGGCCCTGGCCTTGAGGGCCTCGATCCTCGCGCGGCCGGCCACGATCATCCGGGCGACCTCGACGATCTCGGCGGACTGCTCCTTGGTCTTCTCCTCCGCGAGGTTGTACGCGTCGGTGGCGACGGCGGCCTGCCGGTACAGGGCGTCTATCTCCTTGCGCACCTCCTCCAGGCTCTTCTTCGGCGGCGGAGGCGGGAGCGGCGCGGCGGACGCCTGAAGGGTGAGCGCGGGCGAGGCCAGCACGGTCAGGGCGCAGATCACGGTGATCGCGGCAGTGGCGTGGCGGCGTCGGTACACGAGCTCCCCCTCGAACGACCAAATCTGATTTACCGTCAGTAACTTGTCGGTGACCTTGGCGATAGTGCCATGCGAAACCGGAAAGCAACAGGGGAAACCGGGGCCTGTCGGGCCTGTTCCCCCCACGAGGGACGAGCGATACGCACGTGGCGTTCCCTCCGCACCGGAAATTCAGCGGGAGTTGGACCGAATGCCCTCAGGCGCCGGGTTCCTGCGTCTCCCGCCGCACCCTCAGGTCCGGATTCCTGCGCCCCCGCCGCACCCTCATGTTCGGGGTATCGGCGCCTCCCGCCGCACCCTCAGGCCCGGGGTGCCGGTGCCCCCCGCCGCACCCTCAGGTCCGCGGAGCCAGCGCCTCCCACCGCACCGTCACCTCGCCCTGGCGCCACCGCCGCTGCCCGTCCGCGAGCGGCCAGTCCGCGGCCAGGTCGCGGACGGAGCGGATCCAGCGCTGCCGTGCGCCCAGCGAGGCGTACGGGGCGGCGGCGGCCCACGCCCGGTCGAAGTCCCGCAGGAAGGCGTGCACCGGCTCGCCCGGCACGTTCCGGTGGATGAGCGCCTTCGGCAGCCGTTCCGCCAGGTCCGAGGGGCGTACCAGCGAGCCCAGCCGGGTCGCGAAGGTCACCGTGCGGGGCCCGTGCGCGTCGAGCGCCACCCACACGTGCCGGCGCCCGATCTCGTCGCAGGTGCCCTCGACGAGCAGCCCGCCGGGCGCCAGCCGCCCGCAGAGCCTCGCCCACACGGCCGCGACCTGCTCCTCGTCGTACTGGCGCAGCACGTTCGCCGCCCGGATCAGGGAGACCCGGCCGGGCACCGGCACCTCGAAGCCGCCGTGCACGAAGGAGAGGCCCTCGTGCTCGTACGGCTTCGCCGCCTCGACCCGGGCCGGTTCGATCTCGATGCCGTACAGCCGGGTGCGGGGCTCGGCCGTGCGCAGCCGGGCCAGGAGCTCGACGGCGGTCCACGGGGCGGCGCCGTACCCGAGGTCGACGGCGACGGGCGGCTCGGCGGAGCGGCGCAGGGCGGGGCCGTGGACGGCGGCGATCCAGCGGTCCATGCGGCGCAGACGGTTGGGATTGGTGGTCCCGCGGGTCGGTGTGCCGACGGGGCGGGTGGTGCGCGGGGCCATGCCATGAGCGTACGGCGTGCGGGGGAGGGGGCCGTGCGGGGAGTACGGCGCCGAGGGGGAGTACGCGCCGGGGGTTACGGCGACGGCTGTCCCGGTCGGTACGGGGGACGGGGTGGCGGTCCCGGGCGTACGGGGACAGGGCCCCGGGCGGTACGGGGGCGGGGGTGGACGGTCGGCCAGGCCGGGGGCGGACGGCCGTCCCGGGCGAGGGCGGACGGCCGTCCCGGCCGGGGGCGGAGGGCGGTTGCCGGGCGGGTGCGGGGCCCCGCCCGGCAACGAATTGGCAAAGCGCCGTCGCCGACGGAAATGAAAGGGGGCATTCCGGTGTTGTGGCGGCTGGAGGACGCTCCGTGTCCTCAGCCTGCCCCGAGCGGCCCCCGAGGCCCCCCCGAGCGGAAGGACCGCCGACGTGAGCCAGTACGTGTCCCGGTTCACCGGTACCCGGCACCGGCACCCGGCGCCGGCCAGGCTCCGGCTCCCCGGCCGGAACCGCACCCCGCGACGGGTGGCCATGCTCAGCGTCCACACCTCGCCGCTGCACCAGCCCGGCACCGGCGACGCGGGCGGCATGAACGTCTACATCGTCGAGCTGGCCAGGCGCCTCGCCGCCATCGACATCGAGGTGGAGATCTTCACCCGGGCCACCACCGGCGGCCTCCCGCCGGTCGTCGAGCTCACCCCCGGCGTCCTGGTGCGGCATGTCGACGCCGGTCCGTACGAGGGTCTGGCCAAGGAGGAGCTGCCGGCCCAGCTCTGCGCCTTCACGCACGGCGTGATGCAGGCGTGGGCGGGCCACCGCCCCGGCCACTACGACCTGGTCCACTCCCACTACTGGCTCTCCGGCCACGTCGGCTGGCTCGCCGCCGAACGCTGGGGCGTGCCGCTCGTCCACGCCATGCACACCATGGCGAAGGTCAAGAACGCGGCGCTCGCCGAGGGCGACACCCCCGAGCCCGCGGCCCGGGTCATCGGCGAGACCCAGATCGTCTCCGCCGCCGACCGGCTGATCGCCAACACGGCCGAGGAGGCCGACGAGCTCTCCCGTTTCTACGAGGCCGACCCCGGCAAGATCGCGGTCGTCCACCCGGGCGTGAACCTCGACCACTTCCGCCCCGCCGACGGCCGCGCCGCCGCCCGCGCCCGGCTCGGGCTGCCGCAGGACGCCTTCATCCCGGTCTTCGCGGGCCGGATACAGCCGCTGAAGGCCCCGGACATCCTGCTGCGCGCGGCCGCCCAGCTCGTGGAGCGGGACCCGTCGCTGCGCACCCGCATGGTCGTCCCGGTGGTCGGCGGCCCGAGCGGCAGCGGCCTCGCGAAGCCGGAGGGGCTGCAGAAGCTGGCCGCCCGGCTCGGCATCGCGGACATCGTGCGCTTCCACCCGCCGGTGGGGCAGGACCGGCTGGCGGACTGGTTCCGCGCGGCCAGCGTCCTCGTCATGCCCTCGTACAGCGAGTCCTTCGGCCTGGTCGCCATCGAGGCGCAGGCGGCCGGCACGCCGGTCGTCGCGGCGGCGGTCGGCGGTCTGCCCGTCGCGGTGCGGGACGAGACGACCGGTTTCCTGGTCCCGGGTCACGACCCGGCGGACTACGCCCGCGCGCTCGGCCGGTTCGTGGCGGACCCGGAGCTGTCGGCCCGGATGGGTGCGGCGGCGGCCCTGCACGCCGGGTCGTTCGGCTGGGACACGGCGGCCTCGGGCACGGCGGACGTGTACACGGCCGCCATGCACGACCATCGGCTGCGCGAGAACCGCCGTCGCGTACGCTCCCACCATGGCTGAGGACGAGGTCAAGAACCCGGTCGGGGACGTGCGGCGGATCATCGAGTCCACCTTCGACGACGCGGAGCTGGAGTGGGAGTCCCCCGAGCCCGGCTCGTACGTCGTCAAACTCCCGGGCACGCGCAAGCTGTTCACCACCCTGTCGCTGCGCGCCGGCCGCCACTCGCTCTCCCTCAACGCCTTCGTCATCCGGCACCCCGACGAGAACGAGGCGGGCGTCCACCGCTGGCTCCTGGAGCGCAACCTCAAGCTGTACGGGGTGAGTTACGCGGTGGACGCGCTCGGCGACGTCTATCTCGCCGGCAAGCTGCCGCTGGCCGCCGTCACGCCCGAGGAGCTTGACCGGCTGCTCGGCTCCGTCCTGGAGGCGGCGGACGGCGACTTCAACACCCTTCTGGAGCTGGGTTTCGCGTCGGCGATCCGGCGTGAGTACGCGTGGCGGGTCTCGCGCGGCGAGTCGACCCGCAATCTCGACGCGTTCAAGAACCTGGTCGCGAAGACCGGTAACTGACCCCTCCCGACCCCTTCACCGCAAGGCCCTTCTGCTGGCATGCTCGCGCCCTGCGCAGATCTGAACACCGTTCATATACGTGAAAGGTTCAGGGTCGATCATGGCACTCGGCAGAAGGCAGTTCGTCGGCGGCGCGGTGGCGGTGGCGGGAGCCGCGACGGCGGGCCTCGGCACCACCGCGTTCACCCCACCCGCCCGCCCCGCCGCGCTCTGGCGGGAGTTCGAAGCCGCCCCCCGCACCCACCCGCAGATCCCCTACGTGGGCCGGGCCGGCGCCCACGCGGGCGCCCGCCGGCTGCCCCGCCCCCGGGTCACGGCGAACGTCCTCGCCCACGGCGCCACCCCCGACGGCTCCGCCGACTCGGCCCCCGCGATCAACCGGGCCCTCGCCGAGGCGGGGGAGCGCGGCGGCGGAACCGTACTGCTGCCACCCGGGACGTACCGGATCGACGACTACCTCCGGATCGGCCACAGCGGGGTCGTCCTGCGCGGCGCGGGGTCCGGCCGCACGACCCTGCTCGCGACCCGGAACCTCACCGAGCTGATCGGCCCGTACGGCTCCCGCTACGGCGGCGACAAGTCCTCCTGGTCCTGGGCCGGCGGCCTCGTCTGGCTCTCCCCGCACGCCCGGCACGCCTCCCTCGTCACCGCGATACGCGACCGGGCCTGGCCCTTCGAGGGCTGGACCGGCAACCGCCGCGACGAGTGGACCACGCTCACCGCCCTCCGCCCGGCCCGCCGGGGCGACCGCGAGGTGACCGTCGAGGACCCCTCGGCCCTCCGGCGCGGCGGTCTCGTCCTCCTCCGCCTCGCCGACGACCCCGCGCACACCCTGCTGGCCCACATGGCGGGCGGCGGCCCGGGCCCGGAGGCGTACGGCTGGGCCGACAAGACCAAGCTGACCAGCTACGTCCCCTACGAGTGGCCCGTACGGATCACCGCCGTGCGGGGCCGGACCGTGACCCTCGAACGGCCCCTGCCCCTCGACCTCCGCCCCGAGTGGGACCCCCGGCTCGTCTCCGGGGTCGTCCCGCTCACGGACTCGGGGGTCGTGGGCCTGACCCTGGCGGCGGTGGAGACGCCGCAGTCGCCGCACCTGCTCGACAAGGGCCACAACGGGGTGGTCTTCCAGTGCGCGTACGACTGCTGGGCGGAGGACGTGGTCGTCCGCCACGTCGACAACGGCTTCGGGCTCGTCGCCGCCTCCGCCTGCACCCTGCGCCGCACACGCGTGGAGGGGCGCGGCTCCCACCACCCGTACTTCTGCCGGGAGGGCGCGCACGACAACCTGGTCGAGGACTTCCGCATCGCGGCCCGCACCGTCCCCGCCCCGGCCGGCACCCAGCTCCACGGCATCAACGTCGAGGGCCTCTCCAGCCACAACGTCTGGTCGCGCGGGGTCATGGAGATGGGCACCTTCGACACCCACCGGGGCATGCCCTTCGCGAACGTACGGACCGAGATCACCGTCGAGAACAACGGCCGGCACGGCGGCGACGCCTCCGCCGGGCCGCTCTACGGGGCCCGCTTCGTCCACTGGAACGTGACCGTCACCAACGGCCGCGCGGGCCTCGTCAAGATCGACACCATCGCGCCGTACAGCGCGACCGTCGGCATCAGCGAGGTCCGCGAGTTCGACCAGACCGACGTCCCGGACTTCACCGGCGAGCTCCACGCGCGCGTGGAGGCGTACGGCGCCCCGGGCACGGTCCGCCCCCGCAACCTGTACGAGGCGCAGCGGGCCCTCGGCAACCGCTGACGGTCACGGCCGGAGGGCGCCCGCCGTCGCCCGGTACTGGCCCGGGGTGGTGCCGAACTCCCGGCGGAAGGCGTGCGAGAGGGCGTACGGCGTGCTGTAGCCGAC
Source organism: Streptomyces sp. NPDC059534 (assembly GCF_042743475.1). Lineage (NCBI taxonomy): Bacteria > Bacillati > Actinomycetota > Actinomycetes > Kitasatosporales > Streptomycetaceae > Streptomyces > Streptomyces sp. NPDC059534. The sequence continues at coordinate 35,388 of NZ_JBHWAQ010000030.1, read as the reverse complement.
CTCGCGGGCGACGGCCGCCAGCGGGTCCCGGGTGTCCCGGAGCATCGTGGCGGCCCTGGTCAGCCGCCACCACGTCAGGTACGCCATCGGGGGCCGGCCGACCAGGGCGGTGAAACGGCGGGCCAGCGTGGGCCGGGAGACACCCGCCTCGGCCGCCAGCCGGTCGATGGTCCACGGCGCGGCGGGATCGGTGTGCAGGGCGCGCAGCGCGGCGGCGGTCACCGGGTCGCCCAGGACCGTCGGCCAGGCGCCGGACCTGCTCTCGGCCATCCAGGAACGGACCATGTAGACGAGCAGCAGATCGAGCAGGCTGGGGAGCGCGAGGCAGGAGCCGGGCCCGCGCGCGTCCAGTTCCCCGCCCAGCAGGTCGATGGCGGCGCGGAGTTCGGGGTGGCTGCCGACGCGACTCGGGAGGTGGACGAGCGGCGGGAGCTCCGCCAGGAGCGGATGCACATGGCTGCGGTCGAGCCGGTACTTGCCGCAGAGCATCTCCACCTCGCGCTCGCCGGCGGCGGGCAGGGGCGGGCGCGGCACGGTCGCGTCGGCCCACCGGCCGAACGGCACCGCCCGCGCCACCGTCGCCGCGTCGGCGGGCGCGTCCGCGATGACGTGTCCGGTGCCGTGCGGGAGCAGGACCGCGTCCCCGGCGCCGAGCACGACCGGCTCGCCGCCGTCGGGCAGCAGCCAGCAGCCGCCCTTCAGGACGACGTGGAAACCGGCGCCCTCGTACGGGTCGAGCCGCGCGCACCAGCGTCCGCCCACCCGTACCCGTTCGGAGGAGGGCTGCCCGGTGCGGACGGTCGAGATCGCGTCGCTCACCACGTCCATGGAGTCAACGTATCCGACACCGCATCAGCAGTGAGCCTTATGCGTATCTGGAAGAGCCTTTTGAGTATTGAGCCGCTCGATACCTCTTCCTAGGCTCGACCGCATGACGAACGAGAGCGCACAGAGCATCGTCCTGGGAGACGTCGAGATCATCCGGATCGTCGAATGGCAGGGGCCGTTCGTCCCCGCCCGCGGCCTCGTCCCGGACGCCGCGGCCGAGGTGTGGAAGGACAACGAGGAATGGCTCGCGCCGGACCACTGGGCGCCGGACGGCGACAGTGCGGTCGTGGCGCTGCAGAGCTGGGTGCTGCGGAGCGGGGGCCGGACCGTCCTGGTCGACACCGGGGTGGGCGACGGGCGCGAGCGCCCCCACTCGCCCCTGTTCCACCGGCGGCGCGACGGCTTCCTCGGCCGGCTGGAGCGGGCCGGCATCCGCCCCGAGGACGTCGACGTCGTCGTCAACACCCATCTGCACGCCGACCACGTCGGCTGGAACACCCGGGACGCCGACGGGGAGTGGGTCCCCACCTTCCCCCACGCCCGCTACCTCGTCCCGGCCGCCGACGACTTCCACTTCGGCCCGCGCAACGACTACGGCGGCGGCCGCCACGAGGAGGACCGGCTCGTCTACGAGGACAGCGTCGCGCCCGTGCACCGGGCCGGCCTCGTCGACCTCTGGGAGGGGACCCACCGCATCGACGACCACCTCGTCCTGGAGTCCGCGCCCGGTCACACCCCCGGCTCCGCCGTCCTGCGGCTCGCCTCGGGCACCGACCGCGCGGTCTTCGTCGGCGACCTCCTCCACAGCCCCGTCCAGATCCTCGACCCCGCCCACGCCAGCTGCTTCTGCCTCGACCCCCGCCGCGCGGCCGCCAGCCGCCGCCGCGTCCTCGAACGGGCCGCCGACACCCGGGAGCTGGTCGTCCCCGCCCACTTCGGCGGGGCCGGCGCCACCGAGGTCCGCAGGGCCGGGACGGGTTTCGCCCTCGCCGGATGGGCGGCCTACGCCGGGGAGTGAGGCGCCCGCGAGGGGCGCCGGGTCACGCGCCGACGGCGGACGAACCGGAGCCCTCGGCCTTGGCGACGACGGGAGCGGGGGCTCCGGCCGCGGTCTCGGTGGCGCCCTCGAACCCGGCCTCGGCCTTCGTCTCGACCCCGGCCTCGGTGGTGCCCTCGGCCAGCGCCTTCCGCAGCCGGGTGTAGTACCCGACGGCGGCGAGGACGCCGATGGCGGCCGTCACCGCCCACAGGACGTCGGGGCCGGGGCCGTCGACGATCAGGCCCGCCCCGATCGGGGCGACGAAACCGGCGACGGCCCAGGACATGCCCATCACGCCCTGGTAGCGGCCCCGGGCGTGCTCCGGAGCGAGCCTGGCGGTGGCGGCGGCGTTCGTCGGGACGTGGATCATCTCGCCGACGGTCCAGACGACCACGGTCGCGGCGAAGGCGACGGACGAGCCGGCGAGCGCGGTGGCGCCGGTGCCGACGGCGAAGAGGAGCGAGGAGAGGCTCAGCAGGAGGACCGGGGAGCGCTTGTCGGTCAGCTTGTTGACGAGCAGCTGGAAACCGACGATCACGATGCCGTTGACGGCGATGACGAAGCCGTACGAGGAAGGGGAGAGGCCCTGCCCGGCCATGGTCAGCGGCAGACCGATCCACGGGGCGGTGAAGACGAGGCAGACGAAGAGGTTGAGCAGGACGAGAGTGCGGAAGGGAGCGTCCCGCAGCACGGTGAGCATGCTGACCTTCGCCTCGACGACCGGCTCGCCCTGGTGGTCGAGGCGGGCCTCGGGGCGGGTCTCCGGCAGGCGGAGGAAGACGATCACGGCGCACAGGACGGTGGCGACGGCGTCGACGACGAAGAGGGTGCGGTAGCCGAGGAAGGCCGCGGCGCCGCCCGCGATGGAGGCGATGGCGAAGCCGAGGTTGAGGGCCCAGTAGTTGAGGGAGTACGCCCGGCGCACGTCATGGGCCGGGACCATGTCGGCGATGGTGGCGTTGATGGGCGGCCGGACGGCCTGCATGGCGACGCCCATCAGCAGGACGACGGCGGCGATCGCCCAGGCGTTCGTGACGACGGCGAGGGCGGCGGCGCAGGCGGCGGCCGCCAGGTGCATCGTGACCATGGTGGGGCGCCGGCCCCAGCGGTCGGTGAGCGCGCCGCCCAGCGGCGAGCCGGCGACGCCGCCGAGACCGTGCAGGGCCACGACGAGTCCGGCGAACCACGCGGAGTGTCCGAGCTCGACCGTCAGATACAGGGAGAGGAACGTCAGGACGAAGGCCCCGGTCCTGTTGACCAAGGTCGACAGCCACAGCCACCAGAAGCCCTGGGGGAGACCGGAGACCGTCGTCCGGGCCGATCGTCTGAGCGAATCGATGGACATGTGTTGCGGCCCCCTGCTGTACGTAAGCCCTGCTCCTGGCTCCCGTAACTTACGCATCTCAGGGGTCGGACGCCAGCCAATTGACGACGCGCGTCAATCGTCAGCGGTCTATTAGGCTCGTACGCATGGCCGACGCACCGTACAAGCTGATCCTCCTCCGCCACGGCGAGAGCGAGTGGAACGAGAAGAACCTGTTCACCGGATGGGTGGACGTGAACCTCACCGCGAAGGGCGAGAAGGAGGCGACGCGCGGCGGCGAGCTGCTCAAGGACGCCGGCCTGCTCCCCGACGTGCTGCACACCTCCCTCCAGAAGCGCGCCATCCGCACCGCGCAGCTCGCCCTCGAGTCGGCCGACCGCCACTGGATCCCGGTCAACCGCTCCTGGCGTCTGAACGAGCGCCACTACGGCGCCCTCCAGGGCAAGGACAAGGCCCAGACCCTCGCCGAGTTCGGCGAGGAGCAGTTCATGCTGTGGCGCCGCTCGTACGACACCCCGCCGCCGGCGCTCTCCGACGAGAGCGAGTACTCGCAGGCCCACGACGCCCGCTACGCGACGATCCCGCCGGAGCTGCGCCCGCGGACCGAGTGCCTCAAGGACGTCGTCGAGCGCATGCTGCCCTACTGGTACGACTCGATCGTCCCGGACCTCCTCGCCGGCCGCACCGTCCTCGTCGCCGCGCACGGCAACAGCCTCCGCGCCCTCGTCAAGCACCTCGACGGCATCTCCGACGCCGACATCGCCGGCCTCAACATCCCCACCGGCATCCCCCTCGCCTACGAGCTCGACGAGAACTTCAAGCCCCTCAACCCCGGCGGCACCTACCTCGACCCCGACGCCGCCGCCGCGGCCATCGAAGCCGTCAAGAACCAGGGCAAGAAGAAGTAGGAATAGTGATCATGCCCCTGACCTGCGCTCATGGTGCAGGGCAGGGGCGTTTTCTCGTTTCCGCCCTTCGGTGGGGTGGACCGCATCCCGGCGCCTGCGTCCACCGTGGACCGGGCTATGGCAGCTGGAGGGTCACGCAGGTGGGGCCACGCGAGGAACGGACGTCGCAGGTCGGGTCGCCGCCCGCGGTGAGTGCGGTGATCTGGATGCCCCAGGCGTTCTGCGGAACCGTGACGGGCACGCTGACGCGCTGGTCGACCTCGCCCTTGTCGTTGGGGCGAAGGGTGCCCTCGTAGAGGCTTTCGTCCGCGACCACCGGGTCTCCGTTCTCGTTCACGCCGGCGACGTACACGTCGATGGTGGCCCACCTGTCGACACCGTCCGCGTGGACGTCGAAGTACAGCTTCAGATCGGGTCTGTGCCCCTCGACGATCACCTGGGTGACGCTGGGGCGCCCGTTACCGCCCGCCGCCTCGGCGGCGCCGACGACGGCCACGCTCAAGGCCGTCATATAGAAGATCACCCCCAGTACCAGGACCACGGTCTTCCAGACGTTGCCCCGGCGCGTGGGGTGGAGGAGCAGGGCCACGACGCTGCACGCGATGGCCAGGATCGCGCACAGGGAGGCGACGTAGATGGGCCAGGACTCGTTGTTGAGGGCGACGAAGACCACATCGCTCGTCAAGCCGAGGGTGGTCATGATCCCCGCGACGGCCACCAAGGCGCCGGTCAGGATCTTGGCGACGTCGTCCAGGCGCTTGCCGACCCTGGCCTGGGCCAAGTCCGGTTCCGCCGTCGCCGGCTCGTTCTCGCGGCCCGCGCCCAGCCTGGGGACCCAGCTCATGGCACCACGCTACGGTCGCGCCGGAAGGCAGGCCGTTCGGAGCTAGCCCGAAAGGGGCGTAGACCGCCCCTGGAGGTGCTTCTCCACTCCTGGGTTCGTGCGGCATGCCTGTGGTCCTCCCGTCTGCCGATGACCGGCGGGCGGGGGCCGTTCGCTGTCCGCGGGGTGTGCTGACGGTGTCCCGGGTCTGTGACATCGGGGTGCGGGGGGTGGGAGGGGGGAGGCGGCGTTGCTACGTTCCGGAGCGGGGTGCGGCCGGTTGGGGCTGCCCGGAGTGGGGGAGTGCCGGATGAACGTGGATCGCTTCAGACCTGTCGTCGTGGCCGTCGCGCTGGCGGCGGTGTTGACGGGCTGTCAGGGGGACGGGGACGCGGAGGGGGCCGGTGGGCCGGGCGACCGTGCCACGGCCACGGCCACCGTCGAGCCCACCGGTGAGCCGGGCGCGGGGCCGACGGAGGAGCCGACCGGGGGGCCGACGGCCGAGCCGGCCACGACGAAGCCCACCACGAAGAAGCCCACCACGACGAAGCCCGCCGCGAAGAAGCCTGCTCCGAAGCCTGCCGTGAAGAAGCCGGGGGCGCCGGGGGCGGGCTGTGTCGACGGGCCGCCCGGGCCGGACGAGGTGGATCCCGACGAGATCGCGCTCTACCGGATCGAGGAGCTCGACGGCAGCACCGGGAAGGTGAACCTCGTCCTGCAGCACGGGGCGTGGGGGTGCGGGGAGAAGGACACCGATGGTGCGCCGTTCGTCGTCACGGGCGAGGAGAGCCGCTGGGCCCTGGACCAGGCCGCGTACGTCACGGTGACGAACCCGATCGTGGAGAGCACCGAGAACCAGCGGATCGGCGTGCAGGAGCTGATCGACTGGGTGAACGCGCACCCGGACTCCGGACTGGTCTTCCGGTACGAGACGGGGGACGACGGGGCGATTCACCGCCTGGAGGAGGTCTTCACCCCGTAGGGCGGCCGCGCCGGGCCACGGGCGACTCCTGGACCCTGCGCCCCACGGCCGCCCGGCCGGTGACCGGCTGAAGCTGCGCTCGGTGATCCTCCTCCAGCCGTAGCCCGCGCCCGACGGGACGGGCTTCCGGGACCGCCCGACCGCCCGGAAGCCCGTCCCGGTCCGATAATCGCGGGCGGTGATCGCGGGGAATCGTTACCGTCCAGCGCATGAGTACGCCCGGCACGAGCCCCTCTCCCACCAGCCCGTCGGACACCGGCCCGTCGGACACCACCGTGTCCGGCACCACCGTGTCCGGCAGCAGCCTGTCCGACACGGGTCGTTCCCTCCGTCTGGAGCGGGTCACCCCCGCCAACGTCGACGCGGCTCTCGCCCTGCGCGTGCACCCCCATCAGGAGCGGAACGTCTCTCCCGTCGTGCGCTCTCTCGCGGAGGCGTACGCCTTCGGGGAGAAGGCATGGCCGCGGCTGGTCTTCGACGGCGACGAGCTCGTCGGCTTCCTGATGGCGTTCCTCGACATCCCGTGGGACGAGAAGAAGGACCCCGCCGACCGCCGCAGCGGCCTCTGGCGTCTCAACATCACCGCCGACGGACAGGGCAAGGGGTACGGACGCTTCGCCGTCGACGCCGTGCGGGAGGAGCTGCGCCGGCACGGGGAGCAGCGGTTGTACGTGACCTGGGAGCCGGGCGAGGACGGGCCGGGCGAGTTCTACCGCCGGCTGGGCTTCCGTACGACCGGCGAGGTCAGCGGCGGTCAGACCGTCGGCGTGCTCGACATCGGGTGAGCGGAGCGGGGCGGGGTGCGGTCGCCGCACCCCGCCCCTCACCGGTCAGCCCGAGCAGCCCCCGCACTGGCACGGCGAGCCCGACTGGCAGCCGCAGCCGCAGCCCGAGCCGCAGCCGCAGGCGCCGAGCACGGGCAGGAACACCGCCTCGCGCGGTGCCTCGGGCGACGAGTCGGTGGTGATGGGCGAATCGGCCATGGGGATCCCTCCCTTGCGAGACGCGGATCGTCTCTCCCCTGTGCATGCCCACCCGGCCGGGCGCATCAACGGCGCACCGGGGTCGCGTACGCCGTCCACGCGCCCCCACCGGTGGCGTCGCACGCCCTCACCCGGCCGCACGCCCCCCGACGGCCAGGCCCCCGACGGCCAGCCCCCCCGGACGACCAAGCCCCCCGCTGGCGCCTACGCGCCCTCGACCGGCGAGTCCGCCGCCTGGAGCTCGTCCGCGTGCTCGCCCGTGACCAGGTAGACGACGCGCTTGGCGACCGACACGGCGTGGTCCGCGAAACGCTCGTAGTAGCGGCCGAGCAGCGTCACGTCGACGGCGGTCTCGATGCCGTGCTTCCAGCGGTCGTCCATCAGGTGCTGGAAGAGCGTGCGGTGCAGCAGGTCCATCTCGTCGTCGTCCTGCTCCAGCTGGAGCGCCAGGTCGACGTCCTTGGTGATGATGACCTCGGCGGCCTTCGCCATCAGGCGCTGCGCCAGCTGCCCCATCTCGAGGATGGTCGCGTGCAGGTCCCGCGGCACCGCCGTGTCGGGGAACCGCAGGCGCGCCAGCTTGGCCACGTGCTGGGCCAGGTCGCCCGAGCGCTCAAGGTCGGCGCTCATCCGCAGCGAGGTCACCACGATCCGCAGATCGGTCGCCACCGGCTGCTGGCGGGCGAGCAGGGCTATCGCCCGCGCCTCCAGGTCGTGCTGGAGGTCGTCGACCTTCTGGTCGGCCGCGATCACGCTCTCCGCGAGCTTCAGATCCGCGTCGAGCATGGCCGTCGTGGCGCGCCCGATCGCCGACCCGACGAGTCGGGCCATCTCGACCAGGCTCTCGCCGATCGAGTCGAGTTCCTCGTGGTACGCGTCCCGCATGGATGTCCCTCTCTACGCAATGCTCCGGGGTCCGGGTGGGGCTCGGACCCCCACGCTGCCACGTTCGGCCCCCTACGCGTCCGGTTCCGACACCTGACATGAACCGGCACTTTCCCCGAGGTGAACTCTGGGCGACGCACGCCACCACGGCGGCCGGGGCAAATGAACCACCCCCGTCTCCAGGGTGAACTCTGGGCGACGACTGTTCGAGCAGCCACTCGGACGGCTGGGAGAGTGTCCGTCACGCCGCATAACCTTGAGGGCATGGACGTGAACGCGGCGGTCGCCGCATTGGCCGCGATCGCCGGCGTGTGCACCGGCGTGATCGCCATGCTGGCGTTCCGCTGGAGCGAACGCGACCAGGCGCGACCCACCCGTACCTCTCTGCACACCGACGCCGTGCTCCCGCCCGGCGTCGACACCGTGCTGTCCGTGCTGCGCTCCTCCGCGGTGGTCCTCGACGAGAGCGACTCCGTGGTGAAGGCCAGCTCGGCGGCGTACGCGCTCGGCCTGGTCCGGGGCGGGAAGCTGGCCGTGGAGCCCATGCTCAGCATGGCCCGCGACACCCGACGCGACGGAGAGATACGGCAGGTCGAACTGGATCTCGCCCGGCGCGGCACCGGACGCGGCGAGGCCCTGGCCGTCTCCGCCCGGGTCGCCCCGCTGGGTTCGCGGCTCGTACTGCTGCTGGTCGAGGACCTCACCGAGGCCCGCCGCATCGAAGCGGTACGGCGCGACTTCGTCGCCAACGTGAGCCATGAGCTCAAGACCCCGACGGGCGCGCTCTCGCTGCTCTCCGAGGCGGTCATGGACGCCTCGGACGACCCCGAGGCGGTCACCCGCTTCGCCGGCCGCATGCAGATCGAGGCGACCCGCCTCACCAACCTCGTACAGGAGCTCATCGACCTCTCCCGCGTGCAGAACGACGACCCGCTGGAGGACTCCGAGCCGGTGTCCGTGGACGAGCTCGTCGCCGAGGCGGTCGACCGCTCCCGGCACACGGCCACCACCAAGCAGATCACCATGGCGTCCGGAGGCACCGCCGACCTGCGGGTCTGGGGCAGCCGCGGCCAGCTCGCCGCCGCCCTCGGCAACCTCGTCGAGAACGCCGTCAACTACTCACCCGCCCACACCCGCGTCGGCATCGCGGCCCGCAAGATCGCCGCTCCCGGCGGCGACCTGATCGAGATAGCCGTCACCGACCAGGGCATCGGCATCCCCGACAAGGACAAGGAGCGCGTCTTCGAGCGCTTCTACCGTGTCGACCCGGCCCGCTCCCGCGCCACCGGCGGCACGGGGCTCGGCCTGGCCATCGTGAAGCACGTGGCCGCCTCGCACGGCGGGGAGGTCACCGTCTGGAGCACCGAGGGTCAGGGCTCCACCTTCACCCTGCGGCTGCCCGAGGCGGGCGCCGCACGGGACCGCCGGCCGGACCCGGCCCCCACCCCCGATCTCATGACCGAACCGCTCCCCGCCCCGGAGGTCCTTCCGTGACCCGAGTGCTCGTCGTCGAGGATGAGGAATCCTTCAGCGACGCCCTGTCGTACATGCTCCGCAAGGAAGGCTTCGAGGTCGCCGTCGCGGCGACCGGGCCCGACGGCCTCGACGAGTTCGAGCGCAACGGAGCCGACCTCGTCCTCCTCGACCTGATGCTTCCGGGTCTTCCCGGTACCGAGGTGTGCCGCCAGCTGCGCGGCCGCTCGAACGTCCCGGTCATCATGGTGACCGCCAAGGACAGCGAGATCGACAAGGTCGTCGGCCTGGAGATAGGAGCCGACGACTACGTGACGAAGCCCTTCTCCTCGCGGGAGCTGGTCGCCCGCATCCGCGCGGTGCTCCGGCGCCGCGGCGAGCCGGAGGAGGTCACCCCGGCGGCCCTGGAGGCCGGCCCGGTCCGTATGGACGTCGACCGCCACGTGGTGACGGTCTCGGGCGGCAAGGTCGACCTGCCGCTGAAGGAGTTCGACCTCCTGGAGATGCTGCTGCGCAACGCGGGCCGTGTGCTGACCCGTATGCAGCTCATCGACCGGGTCTGGGGCGCGGACTACGTCGGCGACACCAAGACCCTCGACGTCCACGTGAAGCGCCTGCGGGCGAAGATCGAGCCGGACCCGGGCGCCCCGCGCTACCTGGTCACGGTCCGCGGCCTCGGCTACAAGTTCGAGCCGTAGACGGCCCTCGTACGGGAGCCCGTGGACGGCCCTCGTACGGGAGAGCCGTGGGCGGCCCTCGTACGGAGAGCCGTGCACAGCGCTCGTACGGGAGCTGTGCACGGCCTTCGTACGTGAGAGCGGTGGACGGCCCTCGTAGGTGAAGCGGACGGCGCTTGTACGTGAGAAGGGGCGCCCCCCGGCCGGGGGGCGCCCCTTCTCACGCGTACGCGCGCGGTCAGTGACCGGCCGTGTGGCTCGCCTCGCCCGAGGGCTCGGTGCCGTGCTCGCCCTCGCCCTCGGCGGCGTGCTCGGCCTCGCCGGAGGCGGACGCCGTGGCGCTCGGCGTGGCCGCCGGGGGAGCCGGGACGATGCTCGGGCCGAAGTCCTTGAAGTAGCCGGCCGCCGGGACGACGAAGGCGCTCAGGCTCACGTCGCCGGTCTTGCTCAGCTTGAAGACGACCTTCTGGGCGTTGCCGTTGCGGGCTTCCGCGAGGCCGTTCTCGACCACGGCGGAGGCGTTGCCCTCGCCGCCGATGACGACGGAGCCGAGCGCCGGGACGACGATCGGGCCAGCGCCCTCGGCCGCCTTCAGCTTCACGGTCCCGAGCGTGCCCGGCAGGGTGATCGAGTCGATGGTCTGCGGCAGGTTGCCGTTGTTGAAGACGGTGGCCGAGACCACGGCCGGGCCCTTGACGCCGAGCTCGGGCTGGGTGATCACCAGGGCGTTCTGGATCTTGACGTCGTCCACGGTGACGGCGGCGTTGTCCGGCCGCACTTCCAGCGTCTGCGCGTCGTTGCCCGCGCCACAGGCGGACAACGCGGCGATGGAGAACACGATGGCGGTGGCGGCGAGGGCGCCGCGTCGAAGGCTGCGGCTCACGGCGGCGGCATCTCCTAGACGTACGGACGGGCTTGGGAACTAAGGAACAACTAAAGGTGTGTCAGCGCGCTTAGGTTACCGAGCCGCACTCTCCGTCCCGCACCCGACCCGCCCCTAACCGGACACGGTCGTCACCGGCCGCCTCCGGTCCGGGCCCTTCGCGGCGCTCCCGGCGGCGGTTCCGTGGCCGTCCGCGGCCCTTCGCGGCGCTCCCGACGGCGGCTCCGCGGCCGGTCCCGGCCACCGGCCTCCATGGCCGGATCACGACCCATTGACCTGTTGTTCACATATCCGCCTTGATCAATTCGAGGGACTCCGCGCATTCCCCGGAGTCGCCCCTCCGGGAAATCCCGGAGCCGTGTCGGCTGATCAATTACGGAATCCCTCCCGGATGCATCCGTACGGGTGGACGATCCTCGAACGGAGTACGCGAAGAACGCCACTCCGAACCCGACAAATCGGGACATCGAGCCTGCCTCGAGGGATCTCGGGTAGGTGTAACGTGCGCGTTTCTCTCTGTCCGCGCAGCCGCTCCGACCTGCGAATACCGCCTTCCGGAAGCCCTCCGCAGCACGATCGTGTCGCTGTTGTCAAGCCCCGAGATATGCCCTGACCTGCGAAAACGCCATTCAGAAGAAGCCGTATCCGTGTTACCCTGGATAGCCACGGAAGGGGTACCTGTCACATGACGTTCAAGGTTGGCGACACCGTGGTCTATCCCCATCACGGGGCCGCGCTGATCGAGGCCATCGAAACTCGCCAGATCAAAGGCGTGGACAAGACCTACTTGGTGCTCAAGGTCGCGCAGGGCGACCTGACTGTCCGCGTGCCCGCGGACAACGCGGAGTTCGTCGGTGTCCGCGATGTGGTCGGTCAGGATGGGCTGGACCGGGTCTTCGAGGTGCTGCGTGCGCCGTACGCCGAAGAGCCGACGAACTGGTCTCGTCGCTACAAGGCAAATCTCGAGAAGCTCGCCTCCGGCGATGTCATCAAGGTCGCCGAGGTAGTTCGCGACCTGTGGCGGCGCGAGCGCGAGCGCGGGCTTTCCGCAGGTGAGAAGCGCATGCTTGCGAAGGCTCGACAGATCCTGGTGAGCGAGCTCGCCCTCGCGGAGAACACGAACGAGGACAAGGCCGAGGCTCTCCTCGACGAGGTCCTCGCGTCCTGAGTGTGCCGGTCCACGTCTGAGGACCAGGTCTCACGACCGGGTCCGACGACTGTGTCCGAGCGCGCTACCAAGTGAAGCGATGCCGCGGCGCCCGCTGGCGTGCTGTGATCCACACAGTGCCGTCGTCGGGCGCTGCGGCATGTTCGCGTACGCATGCGGAGCGTACGCGCGGCCGTACGCACACGGACCGGACACGTGTGTGCACCGCTGAGATGGAGAACCCGCACCCCCTGTTACGTCCGAACCTCTGTGTGCGGGCGAACGCCTCGACCGTCGTCACGGAAAGGGCCCGGTCAAGGCGGAGCGTCCGGCACGGTGAGGCCATACCCATGTCGGCCGCGGAAACAAACCTGCCGGAGTGCAACCGATGTCAGACGAAGCGCGTCCTTCTCGTACCGCTGTGGTGATCCCGGCGGCCGGACGGGGCGTACGCCTCGGCCCGGGCGCCCCGAAGGCGCTGCGCGCGCTGAACGGCACCCCCATGCTCATCCACGCCGTCCGCGCGATGGCCGCCTCCCGCGCGGTCTCGCTGGTCGTCGTGGTCGCCCCCTCCGACGGCGCCGCAGAGGTCAAGAACCTCCTCGACGCCCACGCCCTGCCCGAGCGCACCGACTACCTCGTCGTGCCCGGCGGCGACACCCGCCAGGAGTCCGTGCACCTCGGCCTCCAGGCGCTCCCCGAGGGCATCACCACCGTCCTCGTCCACGACGCCGCCCGCCCCCTCGTCCCCGTCGATACCGTGGACGCCGTCATCGAGGCCGTCCTGGGCGGGGCCGTCGCCGTCGTTCCGGCGCTGCCCGTCGCCGACACCGTCAAGGAGGTCGAGCCGGCCGAGAAGCCCGGCGACCCCGAGCAGGTCGTCGCCACCCCGGTCCGCGCCCGCCTCCGCGCCGTCCAGACCCCGCAGGGCTTCGACCGCGACACGCTGGTCGACGCCCACGCCACCATCGCCCTCAGCGGCGAGGGCGCCACCGACGACGCCGGTATGGTCGAGCGGCTCGGCGCGCCCGTCGTCGTCGTCCCCGGCCACGAAGAGGCATTCAAGGTGACCCGCCCCCTCGACCTCGTCCTCGCCGAGGCCGTACTCGCCCGCAGGAGGGCCAACGATGGCTTCTGAACCGATGATCCTTCCCCGTACCGGCATCGGCACCGACGTGCACGCCTTCGAGAAGGGCCGCGAACTGTGGTGCGCCGGCCTGCTCTGGGAGGGCGAGGAGTACGGACTCGCCGGGCACTCGGACGGTGACGTCGCCGCCCACGCCGCCTGCGACGCGCTCTTCTCCGCCGCCGGCGTCGGCGACCTCGGCGCCCACTTCGGGACCTCCCGCCCGGAGTGGTCAGGCGCCTCCGGCGTCACCCTCCTCGCCGAGGCCGCCCGGATCGTCCGCGCCGAGGGGTACGAGATCGGCAACATCGCCGTCCAGGTCGTCGGCGTCCGCCCCAAGATCGGCAAGCGTCGTGACGAGGCGCAGAAGGCCCTGAGCGCGGCGGCCGGCGCACCCGTCTCCGTCTCCGGCACCACCACCGACGGGCTCGGTCTCACCGGCCGCGCCGAGGGCCTCGCGGCGCTCGCGACCGCCCTGGTGTACCCGGTGCGGGGCCGCTAGCCACCGGGTCCGCCCACCGTCGTCGGTGCCGGTGGCCGCCGGCCGGAGGTGCCGGTGGCCGTGAATCGTCGGTACCGGTGGCGGTTTGCCGCCGGTCCGATGCCCGTTTGCCACCGGTACCGGTGAAAAACGTCATCGGCGATCGGGAACAGGTCGCGGGGCACTACCACACGCCCACTACCCTGGAGTGGTGACCATTCGCCTGTACGACACCAGCGCCCGGCAGATCCGTGACTTCACCCCGCTCACACCGGGCTGCGTCTCGATCTACCTCTGTGGTGCCACCGTCCAGGCGGCCCCGCACATCGGCCACATCCGTTCGGGGCTGAACTTCGACATCATGCGCCGCTGGTTCGCGTACCGCGGCTACGACGTCACGTTCATCCGCAACGTCACCGACATCGACGACAAGATCATCAAGAAGGGCGTCGAGCAGGGCCGCCCCTGGTGGTCCATCGGCTACGAGAACGAGCGCGCGTTCAACGCCGGTTACGAGGCGCTCGGCTGCCTCCCGCCGACGTACGAGCCCCGCGCCACCGGCCACGTCCCCGAGATGATCGAGATGATGCGCGGCCTCATCGAGCGCGGCCACGCCTACGAGGCCGACGGCAGCGTCTACTTCGACGTGCGCTCCTTCCCGGGCTACCTGGAGCTGTCCAACCAGGACATCGACGACCTCCGCCAGCCCACCGAGGACGGCATCACCGGCAAGCGCGACCCGCGCGACTTCGCCATGTGGAAGTCGACCAAGCCCGGCGAGCCCGACTGGGAGACCCCGTGGGGCCGCGGCCGTCCCGGCTGGCACCTGGAGTGCTCGGCCATGGCGCACAAGTACCTGGGCTCCGCCTTCGACATCCACGGCGGCGGCCTCGATCTGATCTTCCCGCACCACGAGAACGAGATCGCCCAGGCCAAGGCGTTCGGCGACGAGTTCGCGCACTACTGGGTGCACAACGCCTGGGTCACCATGAGCGGCGAGAAGATGTCGAAGTCGCTCGGCAACAGCGTGCTGGTGTCCGAGATGGTGAAGAACTGGCGCCCCATCGTCCTGCGCTACTACCTGGGCACCCCGCACTACCGGTCGATGATCGAGTACAGCGAGGAGGCCCTGCGCGAGGCCGAGTCGGCGTTCGCCCGCATCGAGGGCTTCGTGCAGCGCGCCACCGAGAAGGCCGGGACGCCCGTCGCCCCCGCCGCCGAGGTGCCGCCGGCCTTCGCCGAGGCCATGGACGACGACCTGGGCGTGCCGCACGCGCTCGCGATCATCCACACCACCGTGCGCCAGGGCAACAGCGCCCTCGCGGCGGACGACAAGGACGAGGCCATCGCCCGCCTCGCCGAGGTCCGCGCCATGCTCGGCGTCCTCGGCCTGGACCCGCTCGACCCGCACTGGGCCGAGGAGACCGGTGGAGGCGAGGAGCTCCACGGCGTCGTCGACACCCTCGTACGGCTCGTGCTCCAGCAGCGCGAGTCGGCGCGTGAGCGCAAGGACTGGGGGACCGCGGACGCGATCCGCGATCAGCTCAACCAGTCCGGCCTCGCCATCGAGGACAGCCCCGACGGCCCCCGCTGGACGCTGGGCAACCGTTAGAAGACGTGCCGCTCGGGCCACCGGGCGGCACACTTCAGTTACAGACTTGTGTACGCAGGCATCAAAGGAAACAGGTAGTCATGGCCGGGAACAGCCAGCGCAGGAACCGTCGCACGTCCAACAAGAAGGGTGCGACGGTCGGCAGCGGTGGCCAGCGGCGCAAGGGCCTCGAAGGCAAGGGTCCGACGCCCAAGGCCGAGGACCGCAAGGGCCACAAGGCGTTCCGCGTCACCAACGCGATCGCCCGGAACGCGGCCAAGCGCAAGCCCGTCGCCCGCCGCGGCGGCAAGGGCCTGTCCGAGATGGTCGTCGGCCGCAACCCGGTCTTCGAGGCCCTGCGCGACGGCGTGCCCGCCACGACCCTGTACGTGCAGCAGTTCATCGACAACGACGAGCGCGTGCGCGAGGCCCTGAACCTCGCCACCGGCCGCGGCAACATCAACATCATGGAGGCGCCGCGCCCCGAGCTCGACCGGATGACGAACGGCCTCAACCACCAGGGTCTCGTCCTCCAGGTCCCGCCGTACGAGTACGCGCACCCCGAGGACCTCGCCGCGGCGGCGTACGACCACCACGAGGACCCGCTGATCGTCGCCCTCGACGGCATCACCGACCCGCGTAACCTCGGCGCCGTCGTCCGCTCCGTCGCCGCCTTCGGCGGCCACGGCGTCGTCGTCCCCGAGCGGCGCGCCGCCGGCATGACCGCCGGTGCCTGGAAGACCTCGGCCGGCACCGCCGCCCGTACCCCGGTCGCCCGCGCCACCAACCTGACGCGCTGCCTGGAGCAGTACCAGAAGGCCGGTGTCACGGTCGTCGGCCTCGCCGCCGACGGCGACCGCGACGTCCACGAGCTGGAGGAGCTGGGCGGCCCGGTCGTCATCGTCGTCGGCTCCGAGGGCAAGGGCCTGTCCCGCCTGGTCGGCGAGACCTGCGACTTCCGCGTCCGCATCCCGATGCCGGGCGGTGCCGAGTCCCTCAACGCCGGTGTCGCCGCCGGTGTCGTGCTCTACGAGGCCGCCCGCCGCCGCATGCGCTGACCTCGCACCTGGAGTACCCCGGCCCCGGCCGTGGCGTGATCTTGACGGGCCTCGGACATTTGCGAGCTGTCAAGGCAGTGTCCTAAACCCAGATCACTCGGTTAGATGAGTGTGGACACCAGAACGCCCCGGCCGGGGTTCGACGATCAGCCCGCGCTGAGCATGGTCAAGGTGGATTCCGATCCCGCCCAGGTGATCGTGAACCACGCCAGCTTCCGTGTGCGGCTCGCGCCGGCCCCGCAGCCCGGCTTCGGCTCCGGCGCCCGCACCGCCGCCCTCGCCGGAGCCGGCGCCGCCGGAGCGGGCGGCCCGCGCCGCCGCCCCGTCGTGTGGACCGGGAAGTCCGCGCCGGGCGCCACCGGCCTCCTCCAGGCCGTCCGCGAGTCGTCCGTCTCCACGCTCGAACCGGTCGGCGGTCACGGCGGTCACCCCGGTCACTCCGGCCACTCCGGCCACCCCGGTCACTCCGGCCACGACGCCTCCGACACGCAGGCCATCCCGCGCATCGACACCACCATGCCCACCCCCATGGTGCCCGCCGAATCCGCGCCACTGCTGCCGCCGATGCGTCGCGCCGAGGGCGCCTACGACGACGTGTACGAGCTCCGGCCCGAGACCGCCGAGTCGTACGACGACACGCCGCACGCCCGCGCCGCCCAGCGCCACGGGCAGGACAGCGTCCGGCACGCGTACTACCCCGGCCGCCGGATGAACCTCGGCGTCGTGCTCCTCCCGCTCCGCGTGTTCCTCGGCTTCATCTCCATCTACGCCGGCATGGGCAAGCTCTGCGACCCCGTCTACTTCGACGGCGGCGAGCGCGGCTCCATGGTGAAGTGGCTCAACTCCCTCCACCCCTGGGCCCTCGCCGAACCCCTCCGCGACTTCGCCCTCCAGCACCCCGTCGGCGCCGGACTCACCGTCGCCTTCCTCCAGGTCGTCGTCGGCGTCCTCACCGTCCTCGGACTCTGGCAGCGCGTGGCCGCCGTCATCGGCGCCCTGCTCTCCGCCGCGCTCCTGCTGACCGTCAGCTGGAAGACCGTCCCGGTCTACGACTCCGCCGACATCATCTACCTGGCCGCCTGGTCCCCGCTGATCATCGCCGGCGCCCCCGTCTACTCCCTGGACGGCCGCATCGCCGGAGAAGCCTGGCGCACCCTAGGCCCCCGCGCCGACCTCTGGGACCTCCGCCGCCGCGTCATCCGCCGCAGCACCCTCGTCGCCTCCGTCGTCGTCGGCCTCACCCTCCTGATCGGCTCCGTCCTCGGCGGCGCCGTCCGCTCCACCGAGATGGTCACCGTCCCCGGCCCCCACGACGACCCGATCAACCACCTCCCCGGTCAGCCGCTCCCCACCGAGCCGCAGCGCCGCGCCCCCTCCAAGAGCGCCTCCACCGCGCCCAGGCCCGCCGAGACCACCAAGGCCCCCGCGGAGCGCGAGGAGACGCAGGAGGCCGCCCGGCCCAGCGAGACCACCCGCCAGTCCACCCGGACGCAGAGCCCCACCGCGACCAGCGGCAGCGGCAACGGCGGCAGCAGCCGTAAGCCCACCCAGTCCAAGCCCGCGCCCCCGCCCTCCACCAGCGACAGCCCGAGCAGCACCGGCGGCTCGTCGAGCGGCGGCTCCGGCGGCTCCACCGGCGGCAGCACCCCGACCGAGAGCGGCTCCACCTCCGGCGGGGCCCGGAACCCGATCGGCGGCCTCCTGGGCTGACACCACGTCCGTACGGACACGGAAGGGCGGCACCGCGATCCACGCGGTGCCGCCCTTCCCATATGGCCTGTTCGTACGCCCTGCCCATATGCCCTGTTCGTGCGCGGGCCGCTGTCAGGCCGTACGCGAGCCGCTGCCAGGTCGTACGCGGGCCGCTGTCAGCCCCGCTGCGCGGCCAGCTCCTTGGCGGCCTCCGTCAGGTCCTTGGCGGTGTCGATGGCCCTCCAGTACGCACCCTGGGGCAGCGGGAAGCCCGCCAGCCGGCGCTCACGGGCGAGACGGGGGAACGTGGTCCGCTCGTGGTCGCCGAGGTCCGGGAGAAGCTCCGTGAACGCCGCGGAGAAGACGTACACGCCCGCGTTGATCAGGAACGGCGACGGCGGCGCCTCGACGAAGTCGGTGATGTGCCCGAAGGTGTCGGTCTCGACCGCGCCCCACGGAATCCGCGGACGGGCCAGGGCCAGCGTCGCGACCGCGTCCCGCTCCGTGTGGAAGGCGGCCATCTCGCGCAGCGAGAAACGGGTCCAGATGTCGCCGTTCGTGGCGTACCAGGGCTGGTCCGGGGCGGGCAGATGCGCGGCGGCGTACTTCAGACCGCCACCGCGGCCCAGCGGCTCGGACTCGACGACCGTCGTCACCTTGAGCGGCAGGTCGGCGGTCTCCAGCCACTCCTGGAGCACCTCGGCGAGATGGCCGCAGGAGACGACGGCGTCGGTCACGCCCTCGGCGGCCAGCCAGGAAAGCTGATGGCCGATGATCGGGGTCCCGGTACCCGGGATCTCGACCATCGGCTTGGGGCGGTCGTCGGTGTACGGGCGGAGCCGTGAGCCCTGGCCGCCCGCCAGGACCACGGCCTGCGTCGGAGTGGTGTGCATACGGGGAACGATAGGCGCCGCCCCGTACGCCCGGCCGCCGGACGCGCGACGGCCGGACACGCGACGGCGCTCAGCTCGCGCGCATGACGCCGGTCGCGTACGAGGTGTCGCAGACCGGGCGGGAGAAGGACTGGGCGCGGGAGGGGCCGTAGTGCTCCACGGCGGCGCGGCCGAGGGCGCGGGCGATCGAGAAGCAGTGCTTGGCGAGCGACGGCCGGTTCTCCACCTCGCGCTGGAGGTGCGTGAGGGCCGTGCCGGGGTCCTTCTCCTGAAGCTCGGCGAGGAGCTGGTCGCGCAGAATGTCCTGCGGGGCACGGGACTTGGC
Source organism: Streptomyces sp. NPDC059534 (assembly GCF_042743475.1). Lineage (NCBI taxonomy): Bacteria > Bacillati > Actinomycetota > Actinomycetes > Kitasatosporales > Streptomycetaceae > Streptomyces > Streptomyces sp. NPDC059534. The sequence continues at coordinate 16,270 of NZ_JBHWAQ010000030.1, read as the reverse complement.
CCGGACGGAGACCTCCGAGGAGGAGGCCGTCAGCTGGGTTCCGGAGTCCTGGCCCGCCCACGGAACGGCGGACACCGCGAGCGTTCCCGAGAGCACCAGGACGACGGGCAGGACGAGGGCGAGAGAGCGGCCGATTCGGCGGGCAGTGTGCGTCACGGAGGCGAGCGTAGCGGCCGGTAGTGATATGGCGACATTTAGTCACTCTCGCGAGGGATGGTTCGAGGCGTCTTTTCGAATCCCGTGTTGACGCGGGCCCCCGAGGCGGGCCCTGAATGCCGGGGTTTTCAGGGGTACGCCCGTTTAAACGGACGGCCCCGCATCTGCGACAGATGCGGGGCCGTACGGCAGTACTCGGAGCGAGTGTCAGTCGCTGAGGCGCGCGCCCGTGGACGTCGAGAAGACGTGCAGCTCGGCGGCGCGCGGCACGACGTGCAGCGTGGTGCCCTTGGAGGGGACGTCACGGCCGCCGACGCGGACGACCAGGTCCTTGTCCTCGCCGCCGACGCGGGTGGAGCCGTACACGAAGCCGTCCGAGCCGAGCTCCTCGACCACGTTGACCGTGACGGCCAGGCCGTCCTTGCCGGCCGGGCCCTGCACGTCGAAGTGCTCGGGGCGGACGCCGACCGTGACCGTCGTGTCGCCGTTGGCCGCCGCGGCGGCGATGGCGTCACGGGAGACGGGGACGACGCTGTTGCCGAACATCACGCCGCCGTCGGTGATCGGGACCTCGATCAGGTTCATGGCCGGGGAGCCGATGAAGCCGGCGACGAAGAGGTTGGCGGGGCGGTCGTACATGTTCCGCGGGGAGTCGACCTGCTGGAGCAGACCGTCCTTCAGCACGGCGACCCGGTCGCCCATGGTGAGCGCCTCGGTCTGGTCGTGCGTGACGTAGACCGTCGTGATGCCCAGACGGCGCTGCAGACCGGCGATCTGCGTACGGGTCGACACACGGAGCTTCGCGTCGAGGTTCGACAGCGGCTCGTCCATGAGGAAGACCTGCGGCTCACGCACGATGGCGCGGCCCATCGCGACACGCTGACGCTGACCACCGGAGAGCGCCTTCGGCTTCCGGTCCAGGTACTCGGTCAGGTCGAGGATCTTCGCGGCCTCTTCGACCTTCGCGCGGATCTCCGACTTGTTCACGCCGGCGATCTTGAGCGCGAAGCCCATGTTGTCGGCCACCGTCATGTGCGGGTACAGCGCGTAGTTCTGGAACACCATCGCGATGTCCCGGTCCTTCGGCGGCAGGTGCGTCACGTCGCGGTCACCGATGCGGATCGCGCCCGCGTTCACGTCCTCGAGGCCCGCGAGCATGCGCAGCGACGTCGACTTGCCACAGCCGGACGGTCCGACCAGCACGAGGAACTCGCCGTCGGCGATCTCGATGTCCAGCTGGTCGACGGAGGGCTTGGTGGCACCGGGGTACACCCGGGTCGCCTTGTCGAAAGTGACAGAAGCCATGGTGATGTGTCCCTTCACCGGCAGGAACGTGCCGGACGATCCGAGTAAAGGAAGGATGGAGGTCTAGTCCACCTGGGTGAACTCCCCGTGACGCTACCTGGCAATGCCCGATCTGTCAGCAGTCCAGAGGTCCTGAGATTTCCGGCCGCCGTCCGTGCGCCGTTGGTTACACTGCACTCGCTGCCTCCTTAGCTCAGCTGGCCAGAGCACCGCTCTTGTAAAGCGGGGGTCGTCGGTTCGAACCCGACAGGGGGCTCCAGGTAGGAACGTCGAAGACCCCCAACCGATCATGGTTGGGGGTCTTCGACATCTCCGGGTGACATCAACGGAAGCGGTCAGGGGCGGCCGGGCCTGGGCTTCCGTCGCTGGAGGAGCCGGTCCATGTGGCTGATGGCCTCGCGCTGCGTGTCCTGGACGACGTGGGTGTACACGTCCATGGTCAGGCTGATCTGACTGTGCCCGAGGATCTCCATCACGACGCGGGGCGCGACGCCGGCCGCCGTGAGGAGCGTGGCACAGCCATGCCGGGCGTCGTGGAGCCGGATGGGCCGAAGGCCGGCGGTCTCGCTGACCCGGACGAACGAGCGGTGGACGTTGCGGGGCTCGACGGGACGACCAGTGCGGGTCGAGAAGACGTAGCCCGTGGCCGACCACTCCGTACCGGCCGCTTCGTACGTCGCCTTCTGACGCATCCGATGCCAGCGCAGGGGAGCCAGGTACATGGCGGGATCGCGCGGGAGCGACGCCCCTTGGTCTCGTCGTTGTAGAGCAATCCCCGGCGGCGCTAAGTACTGCGCATCGCGCACGAGGCCGATACCGAGCTGGGCCAGAAGATCGAGCAGGCTCTCACGGCCGCTGAGGTCCGAGCCGTCGCAGTGGCGGGCCAGCCGACGCGAGGAGCCGCGGAAGCACACTAGGCGGCGCGTTCGGTCGGTCGAGGCGTGGCGGTGGTGAGCAACGACTCAGCTGAGTGCGTACGGGCCTTCCTGAAGCTCCACAGCCTGGAGGAGTACGTCACGAAGATCGTGGGTCGACCCTCGGAGTAGCCGCACCTGATGAAGCCGAACCCGTTCCCGCTCATCACGGCAGCCGAGCAGATGCACATCGACTTCACGAGCTGCACCCTGATCGGCGACTCGCTCACAGACATCCAGGCGGCCCACGCAGTCGGAGTAACGGTGATCGGTTATGCCAACAAGCCCCACAAGGCAGACCAGTTCGCCGAGACGCAGGCCGACGTCGTCACCGAGGACATGCAGGCCATCGCGGACGCACTCACCACGGCGTAGCCGTGGGGCAGCGAGGGAGCTGTTACAGATTTCTCTACCTCATCAAGGCACCCGCCGCGCGCGGCGCGGCGCGCGCGGCCCGTTGCCCGGGCCTGCGCTCCTGCCTGCCGCCCCGCTCCAGCCCGGCCGCCGTCCGCACGCCTGACAGCTCGGGTCGATGGGTGACGAACCCACGATCCGGCCGAGGCGGTACGCGGGTGCGGCTTAGGACGATGCCTCCGGCGGGGGCGCTCAAACTCCGGGATGGAGGGGCGCCGTGCGCGGGTGCCGGCCGTGGGTTGTTGGGATGGGAGTTGGGGTGGCCGATGTCGGGCGATGGAGCCATTCAGCACCTAACGTTCAGTACCCCAAAGCAGAATGGACTTATGAGCGATGCAGCTTCGATTGCACTGATCACTGCGTTGTCAACGCTTGCCGGCGCTGGCATCACCAGTTGGCTCAGTTTGCTAACTAATCGTCACCAGTTCAGGCACCAAGAGAGGTTGACGAACAAGGAGCGAGGTGAGGCCAGGTGAGACCAATACCGCACAACACGCAAGGAAGCGTACGTACAGTTCATAAATCAGGCAGTACGGACTGCGCACGCGATAGGCGCGATGGTCAAGCCGGAAGCTCGAGTCTCCGAGGAGGCTTACCTCAACGCCGCTACACAAGCTGATGAGAGACTGGCGGAGCTGTGGCCACTTCTGGCGCTGGTGACCATCGAAGGGCCAGCCGAGGTGGCCGACCTGGCAGACCAGGCCGCGAATGCTCTAATGGCCGAAGGTGCGAAGGCTGGCAAGTTCCATCGACACCCTGATTCGAAGGAAGAATTGATCGCAGCGTCACGCGCCCGTTGGCAAGCGCAACGCGACTTCGCACGGGCTGCTCGGGACACCGTTGCCATCCCTGCACAACCAGGCGAGAGCGAGTTGCTTGCATCGCCGCACTCCCCCGAACTTGCCGCTTAGCATCACTTCCTGCAACGCCCTGACTGTGCCGGCTGGAACGCGTATGTTCGCCGTGCCCAGGCAAGGAGTGGTGCGCGGCCGACGCTGGCAGGTGATCTCCTGGCCATCGACGAAGCCCGGCCGTCGGTTAGGTCCCGGACGAGTCTCCGGGCCACCCCCAGACAGGCCGGGGATGCAACCATTCCTTTCAGAGCTGGAACCCCCGGAAGCCGACCGCGCGCTTGAGACCATAGATGCCTGCACTGACAACCGCCCTGTCCCGTGATTGGCCGTTGCGCGCTGAGTGTCTAACTGCGTGACAACGCCGACGAACAGCGGCGAACGAGCGCGAACGCCTGCGGACCATCCACGTAGGTGAGAGGCATGCCAGGCCAAGGCAGGGCCCTACCCCGAGTTGCTTCGGGACGAAGAGGTCGCCGTGCCGCATCCGTGCCAGATCCTGCGGGGACTCACGGAGAACGACAGGCGTCCAGGGAGCCCGCGAAGTGGATCGGTCAACACCAGAACCACGCAGGTCAGGCCCATGATCGGGCCCCCGCTCTTGTGAAGCGGGGGCGGGGGGTTCGAACCCGACAGGGGGCTCAAGGCGGAGGGCCGGCGCAGGGGCGTTTCCCCGGTGCCGGCCCTTTTGTGTGGGCGTGGGGGTGCCGCCCGGGTGGTTGCGGGGTGCGAGTCGGTCTCGTTGACAGTGGGAGTTGAACGCGTTCAAGGTGGGGGGTGACGCTTTCTTGGGGCGTTGCTACCGGGCATGTGGGAGACGCGAGGGGAGGGTCGTGGGTGTCGAACGGCTTTGGGGGATGCGACGGGCGGGGGTGGGGGTTGTGCTGGGGTGTGGGGTGATGTTCCTGGTGGCTGCCTGCTCCGTCTATCCGGTCGAGGTGGACAGCGTGGATCAGCTGGAGGGGGTGTGGTCGGACTTTGCCGGGAGGACGGTGGAGTTCAAGGACGACGGCACGTTCACGGCCAAGGGTTTGGACAAGGCGGCGATCGGCGCCGAGTGCTCCGGGATCGCCGACCGGCAGGAGGGGAGTGTGTCCCTCGCCGGGACGTATGGGGAGGTCACCTTCGACGGGGTGGACTGCGAGGGCATGGAGCTTGCCTTCTACGGCTCCCCGAGTTCCTTCGTCGCCTGCTTCACCGGGGACGCTGCTTCCGGGGGGTGTGCGGACGAGTTCAGCCGGAAGGACGACGGGCCGAGTGGTTCTGGCGGCGAACCGAGTCCTTGATCCGGTGGAAGCGGCGGGCGTCGGGTTCGAACCCGGCAGGGGGATTCACGCGAAGGGCCGGCTCGGGGGAGATCTCCCCTGAGGCCGGCCCTTGTCGCGTCTCGCTCCGGGGTGGCGCTTGCGGGCGGGCGGGGGTCAGCGGCCGCTGAGGTGGTTGGCGAGGACGGCGATCTTGTCGGTGGCGGTGGTCGGGGCGGTGGATTCGCGGTGGTCGGCGGTGCGGAGGGCGGTGTACATGGCGTGGACGGCGAGCCAGCGGAGGGGTTCGGGTTCCCACTTGCGGACCTTGTGGTTGACCCAGGGGAGGGACGTGAGGTCGGTGGGGCCGGATTGGCCGGAGTCCTGCTGGATGAGGTCGCGGAGGGTGCGGGCGGCGAGGTTGGCGGTGGCGACGCCGGAGCCGACGTAGCCGCCGGCCCAGCCGAGGCCGGTGGAGCGGTCGAGGGTGACGGTGGCGCACCAGTCGCGGGGGACGCCGAGGACGCCGGACCAGGCGTGGTCGATCCCCACGCCGGCGAGCTGGGGGAAGAAGCGGACGAGGATCTCGCGGAGGGCCTCGATGGTCTGGGGCTGGGTGCGGCCGTCGTTGTCGGTCTTGGAGCCGTAGCGGTAGGGGACGCCGCGGCCGCCGAGGGCGATGCGGCCGTCGGCGGTGCGCTGGGCGTACATGTAGGCGTGGGCCATGTCGCCGAGGGCTTCGCCGCCGGCCCAGCCGAGGGCGTCCCACTGGGCGTCGCTGAGGGGCTCGGTGGCGATCATCGAGGAGTTCATCGGGAGCCAGGTGCGGCGCTGGCCGGCGAGGGAGGCGGTGAAGCCCTCCGTGCAGCGCAGGATGTAGGGCGCGCGGACGGTGCCGTACGGGGTGACGGCGTGCTTCGGCTTGATCTCGGTGACGGGGGTCGACTCGTGGATGGTGACGCCGAGCGCCTCGACGGCGGCGGCGAGGCCGGTGACCAGTTTGACCGGGTGGAGGCGGGCGCCGTGCGGGCTCCAGGAGGAGGCGACGGCTCCGGTGACGCGGATGCGTTCGGCGGTCTCGCGCGCCCCGTACAGCTCGCGGTCGGTCTCGCCGAAGGCGGTCTCGGTGGCGTGGAACTCCTTGAGGCGGACGAGCTGCGCGGGGGAGAGGGCGACTTCGAGGACGCCGCCGCGGTGCTGGTCGGCGTCGATCTTCTCGGTCTCGCAGACGTCGAGGACCTCGGTGACGGTGGCGTTCATGGCCTGCTGGAGGCGGACGGCGGCGTCGTGTCCGTGGAGTCCGGCGTAGCGGTCGCGGCCGGCGATGCCGTTGTAGAGCCAGCCGCCGTTGCGGCCTGAGGCTCCGTAGCCGCAGAACTTGGCTTCGAGGACGGTGATGTTGAGGAAGGGGACGGCCTTCTTCAGGTAGTAGGCGGTCCACAGGCCGGTGTAGCCGCCGCCGACGATGCAGACGTCGGCCGTGGTGTCTCCGGGGAGCGGTTCGCGGGGCGCGGGGGTGCCCTCCTGCGCGAACCAGAACGAAATGCCGCCGTTGACCGTGCTCATGTCTATCCCTCTTCCGGGTGCGTGGGCGGGACGTTACCCGGGCCTTGGGCCGCTGGATACGGGTCCTTCGGCGGCGGTTCCGGGGTGGTGACCGGCTTGGGTTCGAGGGTGCCGACTCGGTGCGGATTTCGTTGTTCCGGAAGGACTCTCCCCTGCCCGTGGGCGGGACCCGGCGCATGATCGTCGCGACGCTCTCGGCCGGACTCATCAGCCTTGCGGCGGTGGGGTGTTCGGCCGGCGGGCCGTCTGTCGCGGCCGCGGTGACGGTGGCGCCCGCCGGGCACGCCGGCGTCCTCGGGACGCTTCCGGCGGCCGTGGACGGTACGGAGATCGTGGACGGTACGGAGATCGTCGTCGGTGAGGCGAAGGCCCCGCACACGGTCTCCGTGGACAGGGCGGCCTTGACGGGAGGGGCGCGTCGTACGACGCCGAGGAGGCCGCCGTGGCGTCGCGTGGAGCAGGCGTTCGGACCTTGCTTCCCTCCCCTAGGGTCGGGGTGTGACGTACGTACCCGAGGACACGCACGTACCCGAGAGCGCGCACGTAGGCGAGGGCATTCGCGTGCCCGAAGAGCTCGCGCGTTCGCAGGCCAAGTACAACGGTGAGGCGGGGCGGGCCTTCGTCGCCGGGTTGCCCGGGACGGCGGCGGAGTTCCTCGGGCGGTGGGGGCTGCGGGTGACGGGGCCCTCGATGTACGGGGTGGCGTCGCTGGTCCTGCCGGTGGAGCGGGTCGCGGACGGGACGCGGGCGGCGCTGAAGATGCAGCTCCTCGACGAGGAGAGCGAGGGCGAGCCGGTCGCTCTGCGGGTGTGGGACGGGGCGGGGGCGGTGCGCCTGCTCGACCACGACGCCGGGAGCGGGACGATGCTTCTGGAGCGGCTCGACGAGGCCCGGCCGCTGTCCTCGGCGGTCGACACCCGGGAGGCGCTGCGGATCGTGGCGGGGCTGCTGGCCCGGCTGGTGGCGGTGCCCGCGCCGGAGGGGATGCGGCGGCTCGGGGACATCGCGGCCGCGATGCTGACGCAGGTGCCGGCGGCGGTGGCGCGGCTCGGCGCGGCGGATGCGGAGGTGCTGCGGGACTGCGCGGCGGCGGTGAGGGAGGTGGCGGGGGAGCCGGGGGACCGGCTGCTCCACTGGGACCTGCACCTGGGGAACGTCCTGGCGGGCGGTCCCGGCGGGCGGGAGCCGTGGCTGGCGATCGATCCGAAGCCGCTGGCGGGGGATCCCGGGTTCGAGCTGCTGCCGGCGCTGACCGACCGTTTCGATCCCGATCCGGCGGAGGCTCTGTGGCGGTTCGACCTGCTGGCCGAAGTGGTGGGGGACCGGGGGCGCGCGGTGGCGTGGACGCTGGGCCGGGTGCTGCAGAACGGGCTGTGGGACGTCGAGGACGGTGAGCCGGAGCTGGACGCCGAGCAGGTGGCGCTGGCCCGAATCCTGCTGGCCAGGAGGGCCTGATCCGGGCAGGCTGGTCCCATGATCCGTACAGCCACGCCTGCCGACGTCCCTGTCATCTACGCCATGGTCCGCGACCTCGCCGAGTACGAGAAGGAACTCGACCAGGTCCACGCGACCGTGGAACAGATCCACGAGGCCCTTTTCGGCGAGCACCCCGCGGCCTTCGCGCACATCGCGGAGACCGAGTCCGGCGAGGTCGCCGGCTTCGCGCTCTGGTTCCTCAACTTCTCGACGTGGCGCGGCGTCCACGGCATCTACCTGGAGGACCTGTACGTCCGTCCGGAGGTCCGGGGCGGCGGCCACGGCAAGGCCCTGCTGCGCGAGCTGGCCCGCATCTGCGTCGATCGCGGCTACGGGCGGCTGGAGTGGTCGGTCCTCAACTGGAACAAGCCGTCGATCGACTTCTACGAGTCCCTGGGCGCCCGCCCGCAGGACGAGTGGACGGTCTACCGCCTGACGGACGGGGCGCTGGCGGAGCTCGGTGGGGCGAGGGTGTAGGAAGAACGCATGGATACGGACATCGAGCAGCGGTTCCAGCGGATCACGGCCTTCATCGAGGCGCGGCTGACGCCGCTCTTCGACCCGGCGAACGGCAGTGACCACGGGTTCGGCATGGACGACACCTCCCGGGCCCTGCGCGCCACGCGGTACACCGTGCAGGCCGCGGCGGCCGTCAACGGCCTCGTGGAGAAGCGGGAGACGGCGCCGGAGCTGCGGCAGATCGTCGACCAGGCCCTGGAGCACAACTGGGACGTGCTGCGGTCGGTGGCCCGGATGTGGGAGGACCACCCGGACTTCCTGAAGGAGTTCAAGGCGCACTCCTGGGATGTCGTCGGGGTCTGACCGTCCCGTCCCCTGGTCCTGACCGACCCGTCCCCCGGGCCTCGTCGGTCCTCGCCGGGTCTCGTCGGTCCGCGCCGGGCCTCGCCTCCCCGTCCGAGGCCCGGACCTGACCCGGGCCCGGTCGGTCGTCCCTTACGGGACCAGGACCACCTTGCCCGTCGTGCCCCGGTTCTCCAGGGCGCGGTGGGCCCCCGCCGCGTCCGCGAGGGGGAAGCGGTGGACGGCCGGGCGGAGGGTGCCGGTGGTCGCGGCTTCGAGGGCGGCGAGTTCGAGGACGCGGAGGTCGCCGCCCGCCTTGCGGACCATGACGGGACCGAGGACGGACTCCGAGGTGATGCCCCGGGCGGCGAGTTCCTCCGGGGTGAAGGTGAGGGGCGCGGCGTCGTGGATGCCGGTGCCGGACCAGCCGAAGACGAGATGCTGTCCGCCCTTGCCGAGGAGGCCGACGGCGGTGCGGCCGGTGTCGCCGCCGACCGAGTCGAAGACGACGGTGGCCTGCCGGCCCAGGGAGTCGAGGTAGGCGCGGACCTCCTCCGGCCATTCGGGCTTCGTGTAGTCGACGGCCAGGTCGGCGCCGTTCTCCCGGACGAGCGCGACCTTCGCGGGGCCGCCGGCGAGGCCGATGACGGTGGCGCCGGCGTTCTTGGCGTACTGGACGAGCAGGGTGCCGATGCCGCCCGCGGCGGCGGGGACGACGGCGACCGAGTCGGGGCCGAGCGTGGTGAACTGCAGGATGCCGAGGGTGGTGCGGCCGGTGCCGACCATGGCGACGGCCTCCGCGTCGCCGAGGTGGTCGGGCAGGGCGTGGAGGCGGGCGGCGTCGGTGACGGCGAGTTCGGCGTAGCCGCCGGGGTTCATGCCGAGGTGGGCGACGACCCGCTTGCCGAGCCAGGACGGGTCGGTGCCCTCGCCGAGGGCGTCGACGGTGCCGGCGACCTCACGGCCGGGGACGGTGGGGAGTTCGGTGGGGGTCGGGAAGGGGCCGCGCGCTCCCCCGCGGAGCGCGGCGTCCAGGAGGTGCACGCCGGCCGCCGTGACCCGGATACGGACCTGGCCGGCGCCCGGCACGGGGTCGGGGGTCTCCTCGTAGGTGAGGTTCTCGGCGGGGCCGAAGGCGTGGAGGCGGATGGCGTGCATGACGGTTCCCCTGTCGTCGTACGAGCGCGTGAGCGCTTGACGGGTACAGCCTCCGACCTCAAGCGCGCTTGAGGTCAAGGCGGTCAGGGCGGTCAGGGCGGTCAAGGCGTTCGGAGTGGCCGGAGTGGCCCGCGTGGTCGAGGCGGTCGGCGCGCAGGGCGAGCGAGACGGCCTCGACCGCGCTGGTGAACGACACCTCGGCGAGCACGCCGGGCGCCGCCACCTGGTCGCCGACCAGGTAGACGCCGTCGCCCCGGTCGACGGCCGGCCGGTCGCGCCAGGTGGTGCCGGGCCGGTCCACCGCTCCCGTACGCCCCTGGGAGACGGCCTCGCGCCGCCATACGACGCGCTCGCGCCAGCCGGGGAAGCCGAGGTCGAGCAGGCGCTCGGCGTGCGCGACGCCGTCCGCCTTGGACTCGCCGGGGCCGATGGGCAGCTGGGCCTGGATCAGCTGCTGCCCGGCGGGGGCGAGCGAGGGGTCCTGAGCGGTGAACCGCTCGATCCAGCCCGGCGCGTCCAGGTCGGAGACCACGAACGGGTCGCCCTTGCGGGTGCGCAGCGCCAGGTCGAAGAGGACCGTACGGCCGCTCTCCCAGGTCAGCGACGGATCGCCGAGGAGCCGGGCGGCGGCGGGCAGGGCGGTGGCCACGATCACCGGGCCGTCGCCGAGCGGCAGGGTGTCGACGCGCGACGAGGTCTCGACGCGTACGCCCATCTCCCACGCGCGCGCGGCCATCCGGTCGATCAGCTCGCCCCAGCCGCCGCGGATGAAGTTCGCCTCGGGCGGCAGGGAGGCGGCCCGGTGCAGCCGCTCCTGGACGAAGCGGGCCGAGAGGGAGCCGGGGTCGTGGTGGTAGAGCGCGACCGCGCTGTACGCGGCGGCGGCCCGGGCGGCCCGCTCGCCCGCGATGCCGGTGGCCCAGGTGTGGAAGTCGACGTCGACGGGGGCCTGTTCGGCGGCGCGGAGGGACTGGCGCAGCAGGTCGAGCGGCGGGACGCGGCGCAGGGCGCCGTCCCGGTGGAAGCGGAACCGGAGGGCCTCGGAGGTCGGCAGCGGGGCGAGCGGGCCGAGGAGGCCGCGCTGCTTGAGCCAGGTCCAGTGGGGGCCGCCGTTGTAGATCGCGTGCGGGCCCTCGTTGGTGCGGTACGGGCCTTCGGCGGTACGCGCCCGGCCGCCGAGCGTCCGGTGCGCCTCGTGCAGCGTCACCTTGGTGCCGGCCTCGGCGGCGGTGATGGCCGCGGCCAGTCCGGCGAAGCCGCCGCCGATGATCGTGAGCTTCCGCATGTCCGTCTCCCTCGTGTCGGTCTCGTACGGGGGACGCGGGGCGGGTCCGCGTTCGTGACATCGGAGGCGTTGTCAGTGGCGTACATCACCATGGGGTCATGGCGACGACTCGGAAGAAGAAGGTGGCGGGGGCGCGGCGGCCGGAGGTGCGGCTGCCTCCGCTGGAGCAGTACGGGGGCGGTCTGGAGCCGGACGGGGACTACGACGGGCTCGAACTGGCCGGGCTCGACCTGACCGGGCAGTCGGGCGAGGGCGCGCGGTTCCTGGACTGCGCGCTGCGGGAGTGCGGGCTCGACGGGGCGAGGCTGTCGGGGGCGCGGTTCCTCGACTCGCTGCTGACCGGGGTGCGGGGGGTGGGCACGGACCTCGGCGGGGCGCAGCTGCGGGACGTGGAGGTGGTGGACGCGCGGCTCGGCGGGGCGCAGCTGCACGGGGCGGTGCTGGAGCGGGTGGTGGTGCGGGGCGGGAAGAGCGACTACCTGAACCTGCGGTCCGCGAAGCTGAAGGACGTCGTCTTCGAGGGGTGCGTGCTGAGCGAGCCGGACTTCGGGGGCGCGGTCCTGGAGCGGGTCGAGTTCGTGGACTGCGTGCTGACGGGGGTGGACTTCTCCGGGGCGCGGCTGAAGGAAGTGGACCTGCGGGGGGTGCAGCGTCTGGAGATCGCGCGCGGGGTGGAGTCGCTGGCCGGGGCCGTCGTGTCGACGGCCCAGCTCCTCGACCTGGCGCCGGTGCTCGCGGCGCAGCTGGGGGTGCGGGTGGAGGACTGACACCCCGCCGCCGGGGGCCCACCACAGGGGGAGGGCAGGGTTTCCGGTGCGGGCGCCGCCGAGGGCGCCGTCCCGTGCGCCCGCCTTCCCGGCGGGTGGGCACGGGCTAGGACACGCGGGGGAAGCGGGCCTGGAGGGACCAGACGGCCGGGTTGTCGTCGAGGCCCTCGTGCATGTCGGTGAGGTCGGCGATCAGGTCGTGCAGGAAGTCGCGTGCCTCGCGGCGCAGTTCGGCGTGGTTGAAGGTGACCGGCGGCTCGTCGCCGGGCATCCAGTCGGCCTCGACGTCCACCCAGCCGAAGCGGCGCTCGAACAGCATCCGGTCCGAGGACTCGGTGAAGTCGAGCTCCGCGTACTGCGGCTGGGCGGCGCGGCTGCCGCGCGGGTCCTGGTCGAGCTGCTCGACGATGTCGCAGAGCGCCCAGGCGAAGTCGAGGACCGGCACCCATCCCCAGGCTGTGGACACCTCGCGGTCCGCCTCCGTGTCGGCGAGGTAGACGTCCCCGCAGAAGAGGTCGTGGCGCAGGGAGTGGACGTCCGCGCGGCGGTAGTCGGTCTGCGGCGGGTCGGGGAAGCGACGCGAGAGGGAGTAGCCGATGTCGAGCACGGGACCGATGGTGTCACGGCGCCGCACCGGCCACGTACGCGAGGACCGCCGGGACCCACCCCGCGCAACGACCACGTTCGCGAGGACCGCCGGGACCAGTCGCGCGCACCCGGCCGTGTACGCGAGGACCGCCGGGACCAGTCCGCGCGCACCGGCCGGACCCGGGCGGGCCCCGGGGTGGTTCAGCGGCGGCCGTGGACCGCGCGGGCGACGCGGGGGCCGAGCCAGCGCTTGAGGCGGCGGAGGGCCTCCAGCTGCTCGGCGGCGCGGTCGATGCGGTAGTAGAGCTGCGGGGGGATGTGGGGGAGGAGCGGCGAGTGGCGCTGGCCGAGGAGGGCGAACATCCGGGCCGGCTCCAGGGCCATGTAGCGGGGGAGGTTCTCGTACCACTGGGCGCTGTAGCGGGCGGCGCTCTGGGCGGAGACGAGTTCGGCGCGGCGCCGCTTGCCGTACGTCGTGAGGGCGGCGTCCAGGTCGGTGTGGCCGCGCAGGGCGTCCGCGAGGGCGAGGGCGTCCTCCAGGGCCAGCGTGGTGCCGGCGCCGATCGAGTAGTGGGTGGTGTGGGCGGCGTCGCCGAGGAGGACGAGGTTTCCGTGGTGCCAGACGCGGTTGGTGAGGGTGCGGAAGGTGAGCCACTGGGCGGCGGCGTCGGCCCGGTCGCGGCCGATCAGCTCGTGACCGTCGAGGAGGTCGTGGAAGAGCTTCTCCAGGAGGCCGAGGCTGTCGGCCTCGCCGCGCGTGTCGAGGCCGAGGCCCTTCCAGGTCTCCGGGGAGCATTCGACGACGCAGGTGGAGCGCTCGCCGCTGAACCCGTAGGCGTAGCACCAGATCCAGCCGTGCTCGGTCTCCTTGAAGGCGAAGCTGAAGGAGTCGAAGACCTTGGTGGTGCCGAGCCAGATGTAGTGGTTGCGGCCGCTGACGACCGTGGGGCCGAAGCGGTCGGCGTGTGCCTCGCGGAGCACGCTGTTGACGCCGTCGGCGGCGACGACCAGGTCGGCACCGGCGAGTTCGGGCGCGTCCGGGCCGGTGATGTCCTGCTCGAACCCGACCCGTACGCCGAGCTCCCGGGCGCGGTCGGCGAGGAGCCCGAGCATCCGTCGCCGCCCGATGCCGAAGCCGGCGTCGCCCCGGTGGATCGTCCGCTCGTCGCGGACGATCGCGACCCCGTCGGTCCAGGTCACGGACGCCTCGGCGACGGCCTGGGCGGACTCGGGGTCGCCCGCCCGCAGCTTGTCGAGGAGCCCGGCCCAGTAGGTGACGCCCCAGCCGTACGTGGAGCCCTCGGGGTTCCGTTCGTGGACGGCGATCTCGTGGGACGGGTCCTGCCGCTTCAGCAGGATCGAGAGGTAGAGGCCGGCGGGGCCGCCGCCGACGATCGCGAGCTTCACGTGCGCTCCACTGGGACTGAGTGCCGGGTACCGTCGACCGCGGCATGACGCCGTGCGGTCGAATGGCAACGCACAGTAGCAGTGGGCGGGCCCTCTACGGCAGCAGGCGGCGCTCCTTGGCGACCGCCACGGCGCCCGCGCGGGTGTCGACGCCGAGCTTGGCGTAGATGCGGCCCAGGTGGGTCTTGACGGTGGCCTCGCTGATGAAGAGGGCGCGGGCGATCTCGCGGTTGCCGAGCCCCCGGCCGAGCTGCCCGAGGATGTCGCGCTCCCGATCGGTGAGGCTCGGCCCGGCGGCGCCCCGCATCCGGTCCATGACGCGGCTGGCGACCGGCGGGGACAGCGCGGTGCGGCCCTGCGCGGCGGAGTGGATGGCGGCGAAGAGCTCCTCGGGCCGCTCGGCCTTCAGGAGGTAGCCGGTCGCGCCGGCCTCGATCGCGCGGGTGATGTCGGCGTCGGTGTCGTAGGTGGTGAGGACGAGGACGTGGACGCCGGTGGGCGCGATCCGGCGGGTCGCCTCGACGCCGTCGATGCCCGCGCCGAGCTGGAGGTCCATCAGGACGACGTCCGGCTTCAGCTTGGCCGCCATCGCCACGGCCTCCTCGCCGCTGCCGGCCTCGCCGACGACCTCGATGTCGGGGGTGCTGCCGAGCAGGGCGAGCAGCCCGGCACGGACGACGACGTGGTCGTCGCAGAGCAGGATGCGGACGGACATCAGGGCTCCAGGGTCAGGGGGATGGCGGCGGAGAGCACCGTGCCCTCGCCCGGGGTGGATTCGACGGTGAGGGTGCCGCCGAGCTGCTGGGCGCGGACGCGCATGGCGGGCAGGCCGTGGCCGCGGACGCCGCCGGGGGTGTCGGCGGGGTCGAAGCCGTGGCCGTCGTCGGCGATGTCGAGGACGACCTGGTCGTCGAGGTAGGTGAGGGTCAGGGCGGCGGATTCGGCGCCGGCGTGCTCGCGGATGTTGGCGAGGGCGCCCTGGGCGATCCGCAGCAGCGCCGACTGCACCCGCTCGGGCAGCGGCACCGCGATCCCGTCGACCCGGAAGGCCGCCGACTCGCGGGTGGCCACGCCGCGCAGCGCCGCTTCGAGGCCGCCGCCCTCGGCGAGGTCGGCGGGCGCCAGGTCGTGGACGAAGCGCCGTGCCTCGGCGAGGTTCCGTTCCGCGATCGCCTCGGCGGTACGGACATGGCGGCGGGCCGTCGCCGCGTCGCTGTCCCAGGTGCGGTCCGCGGCCTGGAGCAGCATCTGCTGGCTGGACAGGCCCTGCGCCAGGGTGTCGTGGATCTCCATCGACAGCCGCTGCCGCTCCGCGAGCGTCCCTTCCCGGCGTTCGATGGCGGCCAGTTCGCGCCGGGTGCGGATCAGGTCGGCGATGAGGGCCCGCTGCCGCGCCGCCTGCCGGTCGGAGTACACGAACACGCCGGTCGCGATGGCGGCGACGGCCGGCGGGGCGACGATCAGGTTCGGGTCCCAGCCGCCGTGCGCGAGCTGCACCTGGGCGAAGACCACGAAGGCGGTCAGCAGGGTGACCAGGCCGAGCGCGGCTCGCGCCGGGAGGGTCCGCAGGCCCGTGTAGAAGAGCGGCACCGCGCACCAGGCGAAGCTGGGCGCGAGGACGACGAGGACGATCCAGACGGCGACGACGGTGCCCAGCCAGGCGATCCGGCGGGGGGCCGCCCGGGTGCCGACGACCGGGCCGAGGAGGTAGAGGGAGGCGAGGGCGCCGGAGAGCGCGATGATCCAGGGGCTGCGGTCCTCCCAGGGGTGGCGCAGCAGGAAGCGGGCGAGCGAGGCGCCGAGCAGGAGGAAGAAGGCGATGTGCATGACCCGCGCCAGCCATCGGGTGTCGGGGTCCTGGTCCTGCTCCGTCGGCCGTGTCACCTTCGCACCTCCCTACCGCCCCTGACCTGGGGGTTTCTGTCCATGGTGGCCCGTAGGGGTCACGGGGGCATCAGCCGATCGGCTGACCCGGCCGTCCTCCAGTGTGCGCGAGGAGGGCAGCCGGTACGTGGACCGGCGGGCCCGGGGTGCGGCCACAGGATGGATGACAGAGCGAACGAACGCCTTCCCCGCAGCGCCTCACCTCACGGAGTCCCTCATGAAGAAGATCCTCTTCGGTGCCACCGCCGCCGCCGTCATCGCCGCCGGTACGTTCGGCGCCGTCTCCGCGAACGCCTCCGCCCCGGCCGCGGCCGTCCCCGCCGCGATCACGGCCGACGCCGGCAACGGCAACCTCCAGCAGTCGACGCACCTGACGATCGAGGCCGCGACGAAGGCCGCGCAGGCGACCCTGGACGCCGCGGAGAAGGAGAACCAGCGCGTCTCCGTCGCCGTC